>DATDKD010000020.1:0-83706 GCA_036520175.1 Nitrososphaeraceae archaeon | reverse complement strand
TCAATTTACTAAAGAATCCTGCAACAAGTCCAGCTAGGACATCACCTGTTCCACCAACTGTCATAGCAGGTGTGCTTCTTTCAATGACTGTAGTTAGTTCTCCATTTGAAATAATATTTTTCCATCCCTTGAGGATAATTGTAATTCCATATTTTTTTGCATTGTTTAAAACGTCTAAAATTTGTTCATTTTCACTATTATTATTGTCATTATTATTGTTGTTATAGTTTTTTAATTCTGTTTCAAAAATTCTCATATATTCTCCTCCATGAGGAGTAATAATACAACCTGAGTCCTTTATTTTGGGCAATATTTCAGGAATTAATGCAGATGCGTCAAGTACTAGTTTGGTTCCATATTTTAATAATTTCTCAATCAAACTCAATAGTGCTTCTTTTTTAGCTATATTCATACCCATACCAATTGTTGCTACATCTACTTTTTTTGGAAGTGTTTTAATTAATCGTGCTGCTGAACCCATTGTTAATCTTTGATCAACTAGAGGTATTACTATGAGATTGGGTGAATATGATCTTGTTGATTCTACATTAATGCTAGGAACTGCTGTATACACCAAATCTATACCAGACCGTAAAGCGGCTATTGATGCCAAGACTGGAGCTCCATGATAAATTCTACTCCCTCCGACGACTAGTACAACTCCATTATCTCCCTTTCTTGATGAATTTTTTCTTGGCACTAATACTTTTTTTATCCTATTGTCATTTACCGTCACTAATTCAGGAGATTCCAATATTTTATTAAAATGACCATAATCAATAAACCTTACTTGATTTGTTTGTTTGTTTGTTTGTATCTCCCTATTAAATAGAATTATTCTTTTGTTATTGGTTGGATTAGGTTCTATTGTATGAACCCGGAACATTTAAAGAAAGAAAGAATAGATTATCTTTTGAACAATGTTCTCTATGTCAAAACCTATCGAGATAGTTTTTTCTGAAAAAAAAACACCTTCTTTAAATTCACCCTATTTAATCTGCGGATTTCCTGGAACCGGATTAGTAGGTAAATTAGCAGTTGATTATTTAATAAAAGAACTTGGTGCTATTCATATGGCTGATGTCTTTTCATCTTATTTTTCACCACAGGTAGTAATACAGGCAGATGGCACCACCAGTATAGTTAAAAATAGTCTTTATTATGTCAAGAATAATAATACTAATAATAGTGATAATGTTAATAAAACAAGCAAAAACAAAAAAGAAATTAAAGATATTAGCAAACCAGAAGTTCAATTAAATCAATCAATTAATGGCCTTCCTCCTCAATCAATAGACTCCTTAAAATCTACTACTAGTGATCCGTTATCATCTAAAGATCTAATTCTTCTCACCGGTGATTCACAGCCAGTAGTTCCAGGCTCAGAATATGTATTATCTGAACAAATTTTAGACTTAATTACAAAATTCAAGATTTCAAATATCTATTCATTAGCATCATATGTTACCGGCACCTTTGTAAATGATCCAAAAATTTATGGAACAGCTACTAATCCAGAAATGGTAAAATCTTTTAGATCCTTTAATATTTCAACCCTTGACAATGGAAATATTACAGGAATGAATGGTCTAATACTTGGATTGGGAAAACTTCGAGGAATAGAAGGAATCTGTTTGTTAGGCGAAACTTCTGGATATGTAATTGATGCAAAAGCATCAAAAAATCTTTTAGAAATTGTGAATAATGTACTTGGAATACATATCAATATGGATGAAATGAATAAAAGGTCTAAAGATACCGAAATACTTATTAAGAATTTAGAACAGCAGATGATGGCAAAGTCTGGACAATTTCCACAAAGTGTTCCTACTGAAGAACAAGAAGAGGAATTAATGTTCCCTCAAAATAGAAAGTCTAACATGGGATACATTAGTTAGATAATAATAATTTTTTTTCAATCTATCAACCTAACTAACTAGCTTCTTTACTCAATTTTAGCTAGTTATAAGGTTTGTCTAATACATTATAATTTGCGTATCTAAAATAAAAACTATTATTAACAATCTTTGCTCAATTCAATAGAAGGTATGTTCAAGCACACAATAGGCATAATGTTATCATTTTCAGTAATTTTTCTTATCATTGTTTCACTTGATTTTGAATTTACTAGTAGTTCTAAAATTTCTTTTGGTCAAACCTCTAATTTTACTGATAATAATGTTATTAGCAGCAGTAGCAGCAGTAACAGTAGTAGCAACAACAACAACAACAACAACAACAGCAGTGGCATAAAGAATAGTAAAATTGAAACAGCAACAACAGGCGATTGGTTGACTTATTCCAATAATAAATTTGAACTTAAATATCCACCTCATGAGTGGAATGTAGAAAAGAAATTGTCAAAATTTCATGTTCTTGATTTTAAATTAATTAAAAATAACCCATTCTCTTTTATCGGAATCTCATTTTCCTCACTTGAAGATTCTGATAAGTTTACAAATGAAATTATTTTAGATGAGGCCGAAAATTTTGGTAAGTCTACCTCCTCTTCTGGATATAAGATTTATGAAGTTTTAGAAAAAAAACTAGACAAATATACGATAGATACAAATCCTTCATCTTTTCATATTGTCAAATATAAATATAAAGATAAGGAGCTAGAAGGTAAACTTATGGAAATTTTTTCTATCATTAATAAAAGATTATTCACATTAACTTATCAATCTACAATAGAAAATTTTGATAAAGACTTACCAGTGGTTGAAAAAATAATAGATTCTATCAAAATAATAAATTAATAACCAAACCAAAATTCTTCTTATTTTACAATAACCTTTATTTTATTATCTAAAACTGGGTATTATATCATTATCCAAAAACATAAAGGATGGTTCGATAGCATCATCTTCTTATATATTTATGGAACTTCATGGACAATTCGATCCCAAGATCATCGAAAATGAGATACGTGGCTACAAGAAATTAATCAGATATGATGAATTTTTTAAAAAAGAAATAGATATTAGACAAAATAAAGAAATCATCGGGTACGTGGATGGTCCTCCAACCATGAATGGAGAACCGCATGTAGGTCACTTAAGAGGACGAATAATAAAAGATTTATGGTTTCGATTTCAAACTTTAAAACAGAACAAAATAATTTTTAGACCTGGATGGGATACTCAAGGTTTGCCTGTAGAATTACAGGCAGAAAAAGAATTAGGATTAACAGGAAATAAAACAGAAAATATTAACAAAGTGGGGATACAAAAAATTGTTGAAACATGTAAATCCATTGTAAAGAAATACAACAAAAAATGGATTGAAGTAGATGAATTGCTTGGAATGTCTTTTGATTATGAGAATGGGTATTGGACTTTTCATGACGACTATATCGAAAGAGAATGGTCATATCTCAAAACTGCTTGGAAGAATGGAATTTTACAGGAAGGATTTAGAGTGGTTGCATTTTGTCCATCATGTCAAACATCCCTTAGTAATTCTGAAGTGAATCAAGGATATACAAATGTTGAAGATCCTTCGTTTTATTATAAGGTACGATTAGTCGACGAAGATGCATATCTAATAGTTTGGACTACAATGCCATTTACCCTAGTTACAGATGAACTTGTAGGGGTAAACCCTGATGCTAATTATGTGTACGTAGAGGCAGATAACCAACTCTGGATTGTAGGAGAAACTAGATTAGAACAGCTTATGAATGAGCTTCATATAGAATTCTATAAAATTAAGAAAATTATAAAAGGTAAAGAACTAGATGGAAAGTATTACATACATCCATTATTAGACTTAATTCCAGAACTTAAAAAGCTAGCAGATTCCAAATTAATTCATTTTGTGGTATCTGAAGATTTCGTAGATATAACAACAGGGAGTGGAATAGTTCATCTCTCTCCCGCGAATGGGGAAGAAGATTTCAACATCGCAAAAAAGAAAAATATTCCTGTTTTTGTTCCGATTGATGATAGAGTAGTCTTTACAGATCAAGCAGGAGAATTTAGTGGATACTTTGTTCGTGATACTGATGAGAAAATAATGCAAATAATGAAAGATTTAAAGGCTAGTATTAAAATTGGAAAGATAAAGCATCAGTATCCAACATGTTGGCGTTCTCACCACAAACTTGTATGGTTGGCCAGACGGGAATATTTTTACATGATCGAGAAATTGGGTGAGAAACCTATCACGGCTGCAAAAGATGTAGAGTATTTTTTTGAAGCTCCTAAAAACCGGTTTATCGAAATAATCAAAGAAAAAGTGCCATGGTGTATATCAAGAGAGCGGATTTGGGGTACTCCTATTCCTATTTGGATCTGTTCCAATTGCAGACATAAAGAATTACTATCAGATAAAAATGATCTAGTAAATAGATCTACTAATCTTGTTAGAGATAAAAATAACAAGTTAATTTTAAAACTTGACAAAGATCAATATAATGAAATTGTCACAACAGTTAATGATGATGATATTTCTCTTAACGATAAAGGGCATTTCGAACTACATAGACCATGGATAGATCAAATAAAAATAAACTGTTCTAAATGTAATTCATCAATGACAAGAGAACCATATGTCCTTGACACTTGGCATAATAGTGGTGCTGCTCCTTTTGCATCATTTAACGATAATGATTATAAAAAATTGATTCCTGCATTCTTTTTAACTGAAGGAATAGATCAAACCAGAGGTTGGTCATATTCTCTATTAATGCAAAATGTAATATTGAAGAATGAATCTATTGCACCATTCAAATCTTTTCTATTTCAAGGACATGTATTAGATGAAAAAGGTAATAAAATGAGTAAAAGTGCTGGAAATGTAATAGAAGCCAATTTAATGCTTGAAAAGAACGCTGTAGATCTCGTTAGGTTCTATTTTATCTGGAAATCATCACCTATAGAAGCATTGAATTTCAATCTAAAAGAAATGACCTCAAGACCATATCAAATCCTGAGTACACTTTACTATTTGCATATATATTTAAAACAAAATAGCGTTCTCGACAATTTTGATAGAAGTATTCATGACCTAGAATGGGTAATTAAAAATAACTTATTAGAGACTCCCGAAAAATGGATTCTTTCAGTATTACAAAATTTAATAAAAAATATTAATTTCTTATTTGAAAATTGCAGATTTCATGAAGCAACAAAAGCTATTGAAGAATTTATTATAAACAATATCAGTCAAACATACATACCACTTACAAGAAATTATATTTGGAACGATAGTGTTGAGGAAATAAACAGAAGGCTTACAATTTTTTCAATTCTAGATTATGTGCTTGAGAAAATTGATATTGTTATTCATCCTATATCTCCATTTCTTACAGAATATCTCTATTTGAATTGCTTCAGTAAAATAAAAAATCTAAAGCAGGTTGATTCTTCTAAAGATAGTATACTTCTCTCTAAATGGCCTGAGTTAGAAACATCTTTAATTGATCAAGATCTTGAGAATATTTTCGAAAAAATAAAAACAATCATCTCTTTAGCAAATTCTGCAAGAATGAAAGCAAAAATTAAGCGAAGGTGGCCTGTAACCGAAATGGCAATATGTTCTATTTTAGATAAAGAAACATTAGCACAATCCAATAATAAGAATAATAGGCAAAACTATTACGATCATAATCAACTTGATACTGAGTTGTCTAAAAATGATATATCTGAAATTTTGAAAAATCAATTGAACGTACAATCCTACAAGGTCAAACAAATTCATACATCAAATACAGTGGAAAAAGTTCTAGAAATGATCAATGCCCCTCTCCCTGTTTTACCTTTAATTAGTATTATTCGAAAAAATGTAGCACCACAAGTTAAATCTGATATAGGTAAGGTTATATCAGAATTTGAAAAAATTGACAAAGTAGAGGTTCTTTATACTCTTAAAACAGCTAAAAAATTTCGCCTACTTTATGATAAGATTTCCTCCTCCTCCTCCTCCTCCGTTTCTTCTTTTATTGATCTATATGAGAAAGATTTGGAAATTTCATTTTCAGTTAAGGAAGGTTACGTTTATGCTGAAAAAGAAAATTTAATGATATTTATGTCTACAAATCGTGATCAAAACTTAATTACACAGGGTCTAGTCCGTGATTTGGCTAGGAACTTGCAACAATTACGTAAAGAAAAATCATATAACCCGACTGAAATTCTATCAACTGCATATATTGCTGACCTAGAAAAAGATGAGGTATCTTCTTTATCTTTACATACAACCGATTTAACTTATTTAGTTAGAGTTCAATCTATAGTTTTATCTGAAGAAAAGAAGGAAGATGTTGAATATAAGATCATTGAAATTGATGGAAGAGAAATAAGTATATCAATAAATTAGAATTTTTTATTTTTTTTTATATACCTAAGTTTGATATTTTCATTGGCAATTTCTATATATTTGTTATCTATTTCAGTGCCTAAAAATTCTACGTTTAAGTTAATACATGCCAAAGCAGTCGTACCTATTCCAATAAATGGATCATAAATAACTGTATTTTTTCTTATACCATGTAATTTAATGCACAAGTAGGGTAGTTTTTCAGGAAATGTTGCAGGATGGGGTCTTTTTTCTTGAATTGTATTATAAGGAATAAACCAGATATTTCCTCTATCTCTCTTATCTGTTTTTGCAGATTTCCATCTTTTTATATTTGATTTGTCCTGGTATGTTACCCCTACAGCCAATTTGTCAATAGCTATATCTCCTTTTTTGGTAAAGTGAAATATGTATTCATGAAGATCACTTAGAAATCTCTGACTAATTATAGGTTTAAAATGCCCAATCGATGAATCAGTTTTTATAAAGTTGTTTTTTCCTATATCCTCTACTTCGATCGATATTGATTTTATCCAATGGATTGTATTTTGCAATTTATATCCAGCTTCGATAAATTTACTACAAATTTCAAAAGGAAGCATATAGTCTGCAGGTCTTCCACCCACATTGAGAAAAAATGATCCCTCTTCTTTTAAAACCTGTAAACTTTTATGAGCGATTTTTTGTAACCATAAAAGATATTCATTTTTATCTCTTCTATCATTATATCTAGAATAGGGCTTGTTAATGTTATAAGGAGGTGATGTTACTATGGCATCAATTTTTATAAAATTTTCTTTTTTTAATTGGTTCATAAATTCCATGCAATCAGTATTATAAATTTTATTTACATGAATCATTTGATCCTCGTTCGTTCGTGGATTGCAACTGATTAACTTATAAGATTTTTGGATTAGAGTTTGGGTAGAATTTATGATAGTGAAGGTCTAGAATATAATTTTACTTTTAATTTATTTATAACAAAAAACTCATAACCATGATTTTTCCCTTTATTCTTCATTTATTAAATTTTATTAGCAAGGTCTAATAATGGGTAATTATTTATTGATTAGCGTGTCAGAAAATAATAAATTCAATTTTAGATATCTGAAGTATAGTTCTCTTGAAGACATGTTCAAGATAATCCTGTCATCAGCCCAATCTGCGTTGGGTATTAGCTCATTGCTTTATTTTCTAAATTATAAGAACCAAAATCTTATGTTTATCTATAATAGTTCAATAGGAAGCAGTTTAATACATTATAATATATTGTCAGAAAAACCCTTAACCAAATTTGTTCAGTTAAATAAACAAAGTGGAGAATATAAATACATTGATGATGTCGGAAATGAATCTCATTCTATATATATACCAATTCTGGAATTAGAAAATACAACATTGGAATTTCCACTTAATTAATTAATCAATCAATCAATCATTTATTATTTATTTATTTATTTATTTATTTATTCCAATAATGAGACACATATAATTTGTATTGGTTGTTGTTATAGAAATTGACATGATAATACAGTAAATTTAATATAAACATAACATTTAATTTATAAATTTTCTAATAAATTTATATAACTTATAAATCTCTAATACAATTACTATACTAATTATGGCTTACTCAGATTATATATCTTCCTTGTTGTCTTATCCAAAAATCAATTTGACACAAGAGGAGCGATCGTTTATAATGAAATTTATTAGAGGTCATGATCCATCATTTAAATTTTCATCTTATTTTAAATTAAGAAATCCGTCTCCAGAGAATAGTGATGTCTCATCTTTGATTTCAAAACGCTTAGAAGATATTGGATTTATAGAAGTTACAAAAGGCAAATTTCTGAGTAATGTCAAGAATTATAAATTTACTACTTATGGATTATTTTATGTGTTTCAAAATATTTCCATTTATCCTCCACAATTTCTGATAAAATATCAAGATAATATAATTTTGCAAACGTTAGTATACAAATTCTTTAATGACAAAACAATTAAGATAGGTACCGGAAGATTTTATTCCCAAATTGTTAGTTATCTTGAAGAATGTTGTAATGTAAGCTTAAATGCTATAGATGATATTAAATCAGCTGAAACAGAAGAAGAAAAAGTCAAAATATTTGATAAATTGAAGTTTGACTTGGAATGGTTAATACGAAGATTATGTTTTAAATTAACAATTATGTATAATGAAACCAATTTACTATCAATTAACCCAAATCTAAATGATGATGTCAAAGTTACACTTTACGAATATGAAAATAAAATGAAAATACAATTATCAAAGGACTCCCAATTTATTGCTTTATTAAAGAATTTACATAAGGACTTTAACGAAGGTTACAGCGAACTGATAAATTTACATCATGAAAATTCTGATAACATAGATAAGTAATATAAATTACGATAGATATTTTAGATTATATATTCTTTTTAACTTGTACTTAATTTTAGCAGAGTACAATTATTTGATAATAAAGCTATGTTTCAGAAATTTTTGCATCTTGAGTATCTATATATTTATTTCATAATTATATTATTCAGAATTAAAATTTTATTTCGTTTATCTCCAATAGTAACTTATTTAATAGCTAATGAAAGAATTTTTATTCTTTATTAACTAATTTAAACTAAACTTCTTCTTTTTTTGATTGAATTTATTTGTTCTATATTTTTTGTATATCCTAGTTAACTAAGGAATTTTTTCTTTCTCTATATGATGAAATAAAAGTTAATAATAACATTGCAAATAATAAAATTCCAGTTGCAAGATGTGTTGCTACTAGTAAGGCGTGCAATTTTGAATATACCATGATCATACCTAAAACTATCTGAATAATAACTATGACTGCTGCTAAGATTGCAGTTTTACTCACGGATCTTGCATTAATATATGCATAAATAGCTGTTGCAATAATAAAACCACTGGTAATTATGACCAACATCCGATGGATATGTTCAAAAAGATAATCTGGACTTGGAATACCTAAACCGTTAGGACATAATGGCCAATCAGGACAGGACAACCCTTGGTAGGATGAAGTAATATAAACTCCTATTAGCATTATTGTATATATCAAAGCCAGTGATGTAAAAGATAAGAATAGCATTTTTCTAGGAAAGTGTTTGTTCTGCTGCTTAGACATGGTAGTTTATTCTAACTATTTTTCTTGACCCAAATAAATGTAAATCTATTATTATTTATGGGATTTTTGTTATTAATTATCGTAGTAGTATCCTAAAGATGTTAATTGTTGTTTCTTAGACTTTTTACAAGATATTGCGAAATTCTATAAAATATAGCATATATAATTTATAAAGAAATGTATTCTTCTTCTTCTTCTTTTTTTTTTAAAAATAAGTCATACATACACAACTTGTTACTTGGATATTTCTTAAAATAAGTTATATTATTGTATATATATCCATTCTTTGTAACGAGTCATAATTTACTATTAATTAGTTTTTCAATTTATGTTTATTAATGGATTTGATTATCTGTGATCTGTGATTGCTAAATCTTTTGAAAATCTAATGTGTGATATTCTTCGACAATCTGATATAACTTTTTCTATTAGAAATTCTGGAGGAATTTGTGAAGCACGATTACAAGAAAATATGAAATTCAAAATCAGAGATGAGTGGGCTACTATAGGAGATGAAATCTCTCCGTGGCATATTCATCTTAATATAAAAGAAGTTACCACAGCAAGATTCATTAGGGAATTCAATAATTCTCACAATCGTGAAAGTTTTAGTATTCGTTTTTTTGATTCATCTGATAATCTGATTTTTCGTGCTAATTTTTCAAAACTCTATGACCTTAATGGTAATCTTATCCAAGAAAAGGTATTAAAATTTCAACATCTATTTGAAAAATATGGCAAGAAAGAGATTTTAAATTTTAAACATCATAACTAAATCAAATCAAATATTTAATCTAACAAATTATTTGTTTTGAATATTAATTTTCTAAAGGATATACATATGATGATGTCTATATCACCATAACTTATTTATTAAAATCTACTGTTTTTTTTGTGTTATTAGGATTATATGATATTTACTAATAAAGCCATTATATTAAACACTAAATTACTAATTGATATAATATATACATACGTAATGAGAGTCTATTATAAAGGAAATATTACTATAATTAAGTTTCAAAAACAATTCTTATTATAAGTATATATAATATTTTTCATTTACAAAAATCCTTTTCTTTTAATTAAATTTAATTATTTATTTTACTATATTACATTATTAGGTATGCAAATCCTACTATAGCATATACTATATGATCTTTCAAATTCTTGAAATATCCAGAATTTAATTAGTAAGTATTGAATTCTAAAACAATAGTTTTTACTTTCCTTGTAGTATTTCCTATTTTCTCTGGGTCAATATACATTACAGATCAAAATGTTGATGCATTCGAAGAAATAAATACACCCATCTTCAAGAACTTGCATTTTGTAGTGGATGATGATAATTCTTTTATCTCAGATAGGTATGATACTATTAACAAAGACAATAATTACAATCCTATTGAATATACTAATGAACCTGCTATACTTAATATTAATAATAATCAACAGTCATCATTTGGTTATCCAGAATATGGAACCAATTATTTAAATGATTATGCATATAACAATCACTATGATTATAGAAGTGCATTTGTTGCACATTTAGACCCCTACCCGGTGATATCTGATTATGGATACTATTACTTGGATTCACACGGTATAGTGTATCTGTCATTTGACTATTCATTTAGTGTATTATCATATAAGGTATTTGTGGAAGGGATGAGTTATCTAGATGGCGATGATGTGGAAATAATTGAGATACATTTAGGAACATACGGTCAAAATGGACCACGTATTTTATCATTATGCAATGAAAAAATAAAAGAAGGTCATTGTAGAGAAGGACCAGGATTATCAGTTGAAGGTGTAATAGATGAAAAAGATTTGACAGGTCCATTAAAAGGTTCGTCATTTCGCGAACTGATTGAATTCTTTAAATCTGGTCAGTCTTATGTATACGTTCAAAGTCGTGATCATCCGGACGGTGAAATGAGAGGACAAATACATTATTAAAGTTCATTTTTTATATTGCGAGGTAACAGTTGCAATAACTAATTTGTATTAGATATACAAATACTAATCGATGTTATTGGTTATATATCTATTTCAGGATGTATTATTTAAAAAATTTAAGTAGATGAGATAATAAACTGGCTAACATCTCTATAAAATAAAACAGAATAAATTAAAAATTTTTCTTTGTTTGAATGAATTCTACATGACCAAAATGAAAGATACACATAATCTAAATATGAAGTCATTATTTATTTATTTATGTACATCTCTAAAAAATTCCTTGATGATATTCCAAAAGATAAAAAATTAGTTCTGGAGCTGGGAATTGGTGATGGTAATTTAATAAAATTACTCTCAGACAAGAATCAGGATTATTATTTTATTGGTATAGAAAAAAAAGAAAGTTATTTTAATAAAGCTAAATCTAGTATTAAATCTCAAAATGTTAAGATACTTCATACCCCATTTGAAGCAGTTTTACCTTTATTTGAAGATAATTCAATTTATAAAGTTATATCAGTTTTACCTGATCCGAAATATATAGATAAGAATTATAAGAGTAACTGGGAAATCTTATACAAAGTTATTTATAAAAAATTAGTGAGACAAGGGAAATTCATTTTAATAACAGAAATAACTGATGAGTTATTTCAACCAGTATCAAATAATGAATTTTATAAAGAAGTAGAGTATTTAAAACAAATTTTTCAGTCAATAGGGTTTATTGTATTAAATGTTTTTGAAGGGTATCAAGAAAATTATATGACCTCTTTTCTTCAAGAATTTAGTGGAGATCCTAAAAGAATTAGAATAATTAATTTTGAATTTACTAAAAACTAACTTAAGATGTGATTAGTACATCGTTTCATACAACAACTTCTTCCATTATAAGAAATTTTTTTCTTTTATATTATTTTTAGAATAGTGAGATTTGTTGATGATGTTGATTTAAACTGATACTATTTAATACTATACAGGTTAATTTGTATAACCTTGGCAATTGCAGATAACTTTGGCATAGAGGAGCGAAAAGCAGCAGAAGCAGTTAAGTGGATGAATTCCTATGCCTTAGATAATAGTAAAAAATTTGAAGCAAAATTAGAAGGTTATTTATTAACAACCAAGAATTTCGGTAATTTTGAAATTATCTCATGGAAAGGAGATTGGTCGTTCGCTAGAAACTTGATAATTAAGGTCAGCAGGAAATTATCAACAAAAGTAATTGAATCTGGATATCATCAGAAAAATTCATTTTTTCTCTCTTTAATTGGTGCTAATAAAGAAATGGCAAAAGTCTATAAAAAAGGAGGTATAATTGGTACTCTCATTTTAGACAAGAAATCTGGTAAATGGATTGTTAAATCTGAAAAATTAATATAAAATTAAGATTCACTTTCAAGACACATACTATACGTAGGCTTTATTTTATTTTAACTGTTGCTAACAAGAATTGATTTGGATAAAAATAGAAGTTTTTTCTGCCTGCCTTGTTATTCTAGCTATTATGCTTGACTTTCAATGTTACAGTGTATTGAATTTTGTCAATTGTCTTGATTTCTGATGTAATTGTCTTTATTACTGTGTCGATTGTCTCTCCTCTTATCTTGACAAGTATATTGTATGGACCTCTAACCCTATTTGTTGTTAATATGTCATTTATTTTGGTTAATTCATTTATTATTTTTTCTTCATGACCTTCTTCGCACGTTATTAAAACATAGGCTTCTGCCATTAATCATTTGCACTTAATAACTTCAGTGTATTACTAATAATTTTACCATGATCTGCTTCTACTTCTGTAGTAATAAGCAATAGGTGATCATCGTCTAATGGAATCGTAATTCTTTTAATTTTTTCATATTCTGCCATGGCATATTTCCCTCTTCCTATTTTGGAAGATAAAGAATTTCTCAATCCCCATCTCGCTAAAGCCTGTAAATTTGATTTCCTTGTTTCTTCACTACTTAGCATATCTTCGACTCCTTCTCTTTGACCTCCATATTTTATCTCTCCAGATTCATCACATATTCCTGCAAATCTTATTTTAGTGTCAATATCCATCACAGCTTTACAGAGGTTATCATAATCCATATCACTATATTCGAAAATACAAATATTAATAGTTTATAGAACTTTACAATCTATTTTTAAACAATTTAAAGTAATTGAATCTATACATTTTTTATTAATTTTTATAGATAATCAGGAATTTTAGCTAATTCTTCTATCTTCCAATGGCAACTCCAACAGAAGTTGCATATTAAACATGTGAGTTGTGTTCTAATCTTACAAGACTCACACTCTTTATATCGAGGTAAAAGACTATCTCTAAGATATTCATGATTAAAAAATCTTCTTTCTTCCTTTCTTGTTATTTTGGAAGATTTCATAATTTTAGTCTATTTAATATATATATATTTACTAAACTATATCTTTTATGAAATATTTTTTAATTAATTTGTTTTTGTTTTTATGATTTTTTAAAAATATTCTTTTGATTATAAAAACTATTAAAATTTTAAAATTATAGCCATTATTTTTCTTTTAGAAAATTTATTTAAAATATTGAATACGATGAGCTAAATCAAACTTGATATAGCTCACCGTTACCCATCGATTTTTCAGCTTTGGTATAGCCTTCCTGCACAAGTCAGCTGATACCATACATCACATCATTCAACAGTGTTGTTACCGTCGAATTTAGTGTAGACAGTGTCTAAATGTATAACGAGAATTCAATATAAGAGAGTTATTGAGAGAAGCTATATAATAATGTTATATAACATTTTTCCTTGTAAAAATTTAAAGTTGATTTCTAATTCCTGATATTTTTACGATATGTTTGTCTTTTGGAATGAATATATCCATACTAATTGTTTTGCCATTCATAGTAACTAATTTATTTTCATATTGTTTTCCATCCAATAAAATTTCTATCTTTTGGTTTGAAGAAACTTGGGGAATTTTAAAGTTAGTAGCTCCCCCAGAGGGATTATATGGCTTAACCTCAAAAATAATACTATCTGACGAATTCTCATATCTAAAATTGCTAATCATAGAAGCACTTTCTAAATTAAAAACAAGAAATTCTCCTTCCCCCACACCAATTGTAGATATAGGAGCATTGACATCCAATCCTGCACAACTATAATAATAAACACCATCTTTTATTGCAGGATCAGGGAGAATTTTGTATCGAATATCTTCCCCTGGATAAAGGATGGGAATTATGGAGCTTTTTACAGAATCTATCTGGGTCCCATTAATTGAATGAACAGAGGCGTATACTGCAATATTTTTAATTATATTAGGACCGGTATTTTTTATTGTACCAACTAGAGCCTTTTCATCGCCCGTAGCAAGATTTGAATAATTCTGTGTTAAGTCCATTAAAAATGGCTTTGCTACTTCTTTTGTCTCAATAGGATAAGCAAACCCATTAAAGAATTCATTACCACTAATAGTAAACTTAAATGGAGCAGCTACATATGGATATATTACATTAGTAAATGTATTGCTTGTTAAAATTGAAGACTGTTTATCTGTTTGGGTTACATTTACACCTATTTTAACTTCTATAGGCGTACCTGCATTATTTTGTACTACACCAACTAAATTCCAATCTCCATTTAAATCTTTGAAAATTTTTTGGTCTACAATTGAAATTGGAAATTCTCCGAAGGATTTGATAGGCACTAGAATAATTAGTGAAGAAAATAATATAATAGCCATAGATGGAACTATATTTTTATAAGACATTATACTAAACTCCATAATTTAAATAATATGAGATAGACAGAATTAAATTTCTTTTCATGGATTTTTATGAACTTACTTTTTCTTTCTACCTCTCAGATTATGTATCTTTTAATCTTAATCTGAATTGTTTATGATGTTATTATTATTATTATTATTATCATCCTCTTCATCGTTACTTACTTCATTACTGGAAGAAGGAGGAGAGGATGTTTCTATATTACCTCCACTGCCGTCTCCCTCTTCATTAATAACGTCTGTTTCTTTATTACTATCACTATATCCACTATTAAGAGACTTTTCTATACTTTGACTTGGGATCCCCTGTTCATTAGATTCTACTATATTTTCACTATTATCTATCCCATTATTGTCATTGAGTGCTTCTATATCTGGACTTCCGAATAATGGTTCGTCACTCTCTAGAGGCTCTCCATTCTCATTCAATGCCTTTTCGTCAATACTTGGAAGATTTCTGCTTAAATCACTAAAAATATCATTACTAGTTGATTCTTCATCATTATTTATATCAGAAGTCTCTTCTTCTTCCTCGTCTTGAGCTGAAAATGATTGATGTCCATCAGAAGTGATATAAAGAAATATACCTATTATTATGAAAGATAAAGATAATAAATAGTTCAGTCTGTACAAATTATCCATTCTGCTATATCATTACCCTCTTCTTTTTATAAATATATCATATGATTATTTTATAATAAGCGTTTTTCTATCTTTTTGCATACAGAGAGTATATAATTGTTGCCTTGTTGATAAAATATTATTTTTATATCATCAAAATAGAATGATAATTGTTGAATGGTTTAATACAAAAATTATCATTGGTTTATTTTATTTTCTTTATAATGTTATTAATATTACAGTTCCCAGTATCATTTATTTATTCACAAAAAGATGAACCAGTTATTTCTGAAAGTATAGGGAAGCAATTTTTACCGGTAGGTAGCTATCCTGTTGGAATCGGAATAAACTCTGTTACTAACAAACTATATGTAGCAAATCAGTTCTCTAATACCGTTACAGTACTTGATGGAAATACAAATAATATTGAAAGCACAATCCAAGTAGATAACTTTCCTTATGACTTAGAAGTAAATCCTTATAATAATAGAATATATGTAACTAATAGAGGTTCAAATACTGTTTCTGTTATTGATGGTTCTACAAATCAACGACTGTCAAATATCAATGTTGGAGAATCCCCAGTAGGAATATCAATAAATCCTTCAGAAAATAGAATATATGTGACAAATCTCGGTAAAAATTCGTCTTTATCAATCATAGATGGTATTAGTAATAAAGTTACAGGTAACGTGGAATTGAATGGTCTTTTTTATGGTGTATCAGTTAATCCATTAACAAAAACAATTTATCTTTCTAATATTAAAAATCATACTATATCAGTTTTAGATGAAAAAACAAAAAATATCGTTAATAATATTTCGGTTGATAGGATACCTACAGGAATAAATATAAATTATAAATCCGATTTAATTTATGTGACTAATTATCTTTCTAACTCTATTTCTGTAATAGATGGAAAAACCAATAAAGTAAACTCAACTATAAAAGTTGGACAACAACCTGTTGATATCATAATTAACCCTTTAACCAATAAAATATATGTATCTAATATCGGTGATAATACCGTATCTGTAATAGATGGAACAACGAATAAAAAAATTAAAGATCTGTCTGTTAAACCAAATACCGATAAAAACAATGGTAATAATGATCCTATTCTTGATATACCTATAAATCTAACTTTTCCACTTTTAGCTAATAAATTGTCTCTTAATCCTGCTACAAATCTAATTTATATAACAAATACAGTTGCAAATGGTGTTTTGGTAATCGATGGTAAAACTGATAGGGTAGTTGTCCAATTATTCGTAGAAATAAACCCAGAAAATGCAGGAACCATAGAATGCAACAATACAAAGGTACCCCCTCAAAGTTTTTGGTTGTTTCCTATAAATACAGAAATAGAATGTACTGCACATGCATCTAGAGGATACTCATTCGATTTTTGGTCAAATATGATCTCAGAAAATAAAAACCCTATAACACTAAACGTAACTGATAATAATTTACTAGTAGCAAATTTCAAACCGGCTATATCAACTGAGACATATATTGGAATGGTAGCTGCTATAATTGGTTCTACTTCAATATTTGCAGGTTGGTATTATAAAAGAAGAGAAAGAAGTTATCTAAATACCAGCATGAATAGAATAGACTTCACTTATGACGCCTTAAAAAAAGACAGATTAGAAGGAGTTAAACAATTGGAAGAGATACGAAAAGAAATAACAAATTTATTTAAAAAAGGAAAGCTAACAGATTCACATTATAATATTCTTGATAAAAGAATCACCGAGTTAATTAATACTCTTTTAAGAACGGAGTGATATTTTTTATGTAAGACTTTTAATACAAAATCTAAACAATTTATTTTTTATTATAGTTTAAAAATATAACGTCATAATTTTTTGTTTGATATTACAATCTGATGCATATTTATTAATAGTTCTTGATAATAATAATAATAATAATAATAATAGTAAGAACGTTATTATTAAGCTAAAGAAATTTATATTAGAGTGTGAATAAAATATTTTTTTTAACAATTTTTTGCTTTGCATCTTTTATATTGTTATCATTTATAGTAATTAATAAGTCAAATGACATATATATTGATACTCTTATAAATTTTGATAAATCTCTTTTTATTACAATAAATGAATTTCATGTAAAATTACCAGCGGAGCTTGATCAATTTATGATTTTGATAACTCTTTACGGGAGGGAACTTTTTTTACCATTTGTACTTGGATTGATTTTCATATTTGGAGGTAAAGATGGAAAGAAAGCAGTAGTCATAGCAGGAATCTCGATTTTAATACTAATTCCCATTGTTTCTATAACTAAAGATTATATTGAAAGACCAAGACCTTTTGTACCTGGCTTGGATACACTAATGTCTGTTGATACCAACTATTCATTTCCTTCTGGACATTCTACTCTGATAGTTGCTGGCTTTGTAACTACCTTGGTTTTATTTAAAGGAACTAAATATACTAAAATCCTGCCTCTTCTTTTAGGCATTGATACAGGATTAGTATGCTTTTCTAGAATTTATGTTGGAGTTCATTATCCATTTGATGTTTTAGGGGGGTTTTTTTTAGGAAGTGGAATATCCTTTTTAATAATTAGCCTTGTAAATTACTTGCCAAAAATTAAAACTATAATAGTAACTAAAAATTCTCAAAATTTGAAATGACATTGTATAAAGCTCAAATTAAAACAATAAGAAAATACTTCTTCTATTAAATTTATCGTTTATTAGTCCAGAGATAGATTTTATTCTCTATCTCTTTTTTTAAATAGGATTTTGGTAGGTAGATTCCAATTATATTTTATTGCTAACAATCGAAATAATGTAATGATAACAATACAGAAAACCATGGAAATATAGTAATTAAAATCAAAGTATAACATAAGAAAAAAGATGATAATTCCTAAAAAACTTGCTGTTGCATATAACTCTTTGATGAATACTAGGGGTATTTCTTTAACAAAAACATCTCTTACTATTCCTCCTCCGATGGCAGTAAAAATACCTGCTAAAGACATGGCAAGAAAATTTAATCCCAACATTTCGTAAGCAATACTTGAGCCTATTATAGTAAAGACTCCTAAACCTATTGCATCGAACTTTAAAAATAAATTTTCACGTTCCTTAAAAAAGGGATGTAAAAAAAATACAATAATGCCTGTAGCTACAGCAATAGTTAGATAATAAGGATCTAATATAATTTTAGGAGGTAATCTGTCTAACAAAATATCTCTGATTATTCCTCCTGCTAAACCTGTACTGCTAGCTAATATTATAACTCCTACCATGTCCATTTTGTATTGAATTGCTTTGAGGGCACCGGTTACAGCAAATACCATTACACCAAATAAATCTAATACGTGAAGTAATAAGGGAATTGAGAAAAAAATATTATCCAACTATAACTATTAGTTATGTCATAATATTTATTTAAATTGATTAATTTTCTCTTACATATTGAAACAATTTAATGATAAAAATACTTTAATACAATGATTTTGGAGCTTTCATTCTTTTATTGTTTAATACAATGTAAACCTTTGGAAGAGAATAAACAAATCCTATATGAACGCAATCTATTTTTTCATCTAGTAAAACAGCGTAGTTCCCCATTTCGTAGTGTAACTTCTGCTATTCTATTACTTTTATTATCTTTTATTAGTACTCGATCAGCATCAATTGAAATTTTTTCCATAAAAGGAGCTTGTTTAGCAAATGCTTCATGATTTAACATCATCTCCTCCATCATACTTGTAAGGTATCCTGAAAAACTTTTAATTCATTTTAGTTCTAAATCATTCTTCCTTTTTTCGTAAACACTGAAGAATTTTTTATAGATGTTCTCACTAATTGTAATTGATTTAAAACCAGGCTTAGGCACACTCTTATCCCGTATTAAACTGTAACATATAAGATTTACTATATAAATTTAATAAATAAATATTGATTTGGATGGGTTATTTATTAATTTTATTTTATATTGTTTTATTTATACATATCAGTATTACTATTATTGATGAAATAAATTTATATTTTGATTTATCTAATTAGCTTTTATACTAATTATCTCGTGAAAGAAATACCATTTATTATATATTAACAAAGATTAATTCGAACTATTTTAGTTGGTTTATTTATTTTATTTATTATGTTTTGAAAACAAAGATCTAAAAATCGGTTGACGTATATATCAATTTGAATCACAAAACCATGGGATTACTTAATAGTCATTTAAATAAATACTTTTAAATAATTATATGCTTGTTTTGCTACATAGATAGGGTTATCCTGATATGGATATAATTCTACAGTAACAAATCCTTTATATCCGATCTTTTTTATTGTATCAAAAACTTGTTCAAAATCTATAGAGCCTATTCCAGGTATAAGATGATAATGAACTCTATTAATAGCTATGTCTGATAAATGAAAATGCTCTATATAATCAATTAATTTTAATATTGTTTTGGAAGGATCTTCTTTGACACAATAAAAATGCCCAATATCAAAATTTAATTTTATATAATCAGAACATATTGTTTTCATTAACTGTAAAAATTGTTGAGAGTTCTCAATTAGCAGAGAAGGTTCTGGTTCAACTAAAATTTTTACATCATTTTCTTCTGCAATTGATTTGACTTTTTTTAATCCATCTGCGAATATTTTCAGTAGGATATTTGATTCTTTTTTATTCTTTTTTATATTAATTGGACCTCCTGGTTCAGTTGATAGGTTTTTTGCACCTAAGTTTTTTGCTAAATAAATACAATCTATTGTATGTTTTACCCTAATTTCTCGTAACTTATTATCATTTTCAATCCAGGAAGGATGATAAACATCTCCTATCGCAAATAATGTAAATGCATTAAGGTTAGAAATACCTATATTCAAATCTGAAATCAAATTTCTTATTTTTTTTACTTGATCTTTTGAAAACTCAGGAGGATAAGCATGTGGTATATCACATAAAATTTCTACACCTTTATAACCTATTTTAGCTATTTCTTTTATAGCAATATCAAGAGAAAATTTCTTAAAAGCGTTTGAACTAAATGATAACATCATTTCTAATCTATCACTAATGATTATATACTAGTAAATATTCTAACACTGAGCCTGAGGTTTCCAGGTAAATTTATTTGATTGTTTGTAAAAATCATATGCATTAAACATTGTAACTTTTTCTATTTCATTTTTTCTAAATCCTTCCTTTCTCATTTCTCTAGCAACTAATGGTACACTCAATGGATCGGAAATCCCCCAATCTGCTGCACTATTTATCATTATATTATCTGAGCCATTTTTTCTTATAATATCTATTGCTCTCTTTGGTGAAAGTTTCGTTAAAGGATAAACCGAAAGGCCAGCCCACAATCCCATTTCCAATGTTTTTTTTATTGTTTCTTCCGTATTATGATCAATCAGGATTTTCTTTCTATCATATTTATTACCATTTTGATTTAGTATTTCTTCAATCCTTTCTATTCCTTTAGTTTTATTTTCATGAGGTAAATGAATCATAACGGGAATCTTTTTGGTGGATGCAATATCAAGTTGTTTCATAAAAATGTCCTCTTCTAATTCATTAATAAGGTTGTAGCCTATTTCACCAACTGCTACAACTCTTTCTCTATCTATAAACTTTAACATTGCTTGGAGTGCATCCAACGCTAGTGGCCTCTGTGCAGATTCTTTAGGATTTACAGAAATACATACAAAATGTTCAATTCCAAATTGTTTAGCTCTTGTAGTTTCGAACGATATGAGATGTTCCCAGTAATCAATAAACGTTCCAACAAAAGTCCTTGGACCTCCAAGCCAAAAAGAGGGTTGTACTATAACTTCTATTCCTGCTTTAGACATAGCATCATAGTCATCAGTAGTTCGAGAATACATATGAATATGTGGATCGAAGAATCCAGACATTTACTTATATAAAATCATCCCAAGTTCTATTAAATGTATATCTTGTAACATTCTCAATAAAATTTCATTGTGCTATCTGTTGTAGTTTTATTTATCGTAATAACCAGTTATTTACATTAATCTATATCTTATAATTAGTAGGAATTATAGGAAATATTATGTATACTAATTATTTAATTATTTAATTTTTGATTTATTTATTGTCTAATATAAAGTAAAATGTAATTAGATTTACATATTAATACTTGATATTTTTAAAAAATCATATATCTTAATTTATTTGAATATAAACTACTACAATTTTTTATGAAAATTTAATCTATTTTTGCTGCTGAAATAAATCTAAAACGAACAACTAATAAGATATTAAATTATTAAGACAACTAGACATTGAAGAATAATTTAAGTTCAACTACTACTAACATTAAAAGTATTTATAAATCATCTAATATGTTGTCCATTGATCTTGCAGGAATATACCTTAGAAATCCACTTCTACTTGCATCAGGATTTTTAGGCATCTCTCAGGAAGTTTTTAATAGATTATACAATGATGGTTTAGGAGCGATAGTCAGCAAATCAATAAGTGTTAGTCCTCTAGAGGGATATAAAGGTCCTACAGTTGTTTATCTTGGAGAAAAAGGTTATTTAAATGCTGTAGGGCTTGCAAATCCTGGAGCTGATGTATTTGCTCATGAAATTATGAATAATCAAATTCCTCTTATTGTTAGTATTGTTGGATCTAGCCAGTCAGATTTTCCAAAACTAATAAATAAATTTGATAAGTTGAATATCTTAGCTTACGAGATTAATCTTTCTTGTCCACATGTGGAGAAGATGGGCATGGAAGTTGGTGATGACCCTGATTTGGTAACGAAAATAATTAAGACTATTAAGACAAGAACTAAAAAACCTGTAATTATCAAAGTTGGAATAGGAAATAGCGATATTTTAAAACTTGCAACGATAATCCAAGAATCAGGGGCTGATGCCATAACTGCAATAAATACTATTAGAGCAATGGCAATAAATGTAGAGACCGGAATGCCCATTCTGAGCAATAAAGTGGGCGGATTGTCAGGTATTCCTTTAAAACCGATAGGAGTCCGATGTGTTTATGAAATATCTAAAAAAGTCAATATTCCTGTAATTGGATGTGGTGGAATATTTACCTGGGAAGATGCAATAGAATACATTTTGGCAGGTGCAACAGCTATAGAATTAGGTTCTGTCATAGGGTATAAAGGTTTGAAAGGATTCAATCAAATAAAATTAGGAATTACAAGGTATTTGCAGAAGAAAGATTGCAAGAGCATAAAGGAGATTGTTGGTCTTGCACACAAATATTGATAAAATACGAATGGTTGTTATTGAAGAGGTAATACAGGAAACTCCTTCGGTAAAGACTTTTGTTTTTGATGACGTATTATCTTCAAATGCAAAACCTGGGCAATTTTTAATGATCTGGATTCCAAGGGCAGAAGAACTTCCAATGAGTGTAATGATCTCAAATAAGAAAAATCATGCTGCTATCACAATACGTAAACATGGATTTGGATCTACCTCTCTTTTTGAAAAAAAACAAAATGATCTAATTGGGGTACGCGGACCTTATGGCAATTATTTTAGTGTAAATAGGAATCTACAACGTCCTTTGTTAGTAGGAGGTGGAACTGGTTTGGTTCCATTAATGCGTCTGGCTACTTTATTTAGTAAAACGCAAGCAAGATGTACATTAATTATGGGCGCACAAACACAGAAAGAAGTACTTTTCAAAGATCTCGCAGAAGAAATATCAAGTAAAATAAGGGCTAAGATAATTGTTACCACTGAAGATGGTAGCTATGGGATAAAAGGAGTGGTAACAGATGCTTTAAAATCTATTTTAAAGAAAGAAAAATTTGATATGATCTATACTTGCGGTCCCGAACTTATGATGATGAAAATTTATAATTTAGCAGTTACCCATTCCATTCCAATTCAAGCTAGCCTAGAAAGATATATGAAATGTGGAATAGGGATTTGTGCAAGTTGTTGTATAAATGACCAACTTGTTTGCAAAGATGGTACTGTGTTTGATGAGAATCAATTATCTGAAATGTCAGAATTTGGAAAACTTTTCAGAGATAAGTCGGGCCGTCCATGGTATTATCAATAATCTAATTAATAATATAATACATTAAACAATTTTTTCCGAATTTATTACTAGATTAAGTAGAGAGAGAAGAGGAAGGAGATGATAATGATGATCTTCGGTCTTTGTCCATATTTTCAAATCCTTTTGCTCTAAAAGATCTGATTTTTTTATTAATTTTTGATCTTCTAAGAATATATTTATCCATCTCTATGTCTTTGATATTCAAAAGTGGTTTGCCTTTTTTCCCAACTGTTCCAATAACTTCGGGTTCAAGATGTATTTTTTTCAAGTCTTGGATTATCGAATCAGTACATTCTCTTGATGCTATTATCAAGTGACACCCATTAAATGAAGAAGTAGAATGTTGTACTAAATATTCTTTAACAGCATATGAGGACATTTCCTTATGTTTAATTGGAATTTTATCGATTATTATTTCATGATCTATATGGTCAACTATTTTTTTTATAGCGAGAATTCCTTGGGTTAAAATGGGAAATACTGCAGTTATATGTGAAGCTTTATCAAATTTTCCCTCAAAAGCAGGACAATATTTATTTATTAGCTTTCCAAGCTCAAATCTTGGATGGCTCAAATTATTAATGATGTTATCCTTTTCATTTTCAAGTTTAGTAATTGCTATACCATGTTTTTCAAAAACAGAGATGTTTTCCTCATTAATTTTTGTTAACAGAAATAAACTTAAGGGAATTATAGAGCCAAATTTGTCAGTAATTATAACATTCATTTCCTCTTCTATCTCTGTGTATCTTGTAGGAATTTCTTTATACGTTGTAGCAGTAGCAGTGGCTCCAAAAAATAGGTTACCAATTTTCAGAGAACTATAATCTTCCATATAGATATTATTGGATAGAGTAATCGAATCTAAATTCTGTCTAGTAACATCAAGCATTTCTTCTTTTGGTGCATCATAGATAGGAAAAATCTTAAATTCATCTATACATCCAAGTAAATTCAGATTTTCTATCACTCCAGCCACTGTTATTTTACAATGAAGGTCAGATTCAGGAGAAGATAAAACGTCAGTTACCTGGGTAATATAATTATTAGCAATGATGTATCCTACTTTATTTCCTCTTCTTGTTTCAACAAAGTCTAACAATGCAAATTGCTTTTTTGAAGAGGTATTTATTACACTAATTTTTTTGGTTATACATTTTGATTTAATACTATTAATTATATTCGACAAAAGATTGAGACGCTTTTCTTGATTGTCTACGATTTCCTTATTCAATTGGATAATTGCTAGTGCTTTTTTGATACCTGTCTCACTTTGTTGAAGGTACAAGTCGGATAGATTATAAATTCTTCTAGTAACTTCAGGATTCTTTCTTTCACTTTTGGAAAACCAATCAAACCATTCTGGTATAATTTTCCAATTCGTTCCTTTAATTTTATTTAGAGAAGATTCTAATAAGTCTGGATCAATTTCATTAGAAAAAGTAGAAAGCCAACTTAGTGGCTCAAAACCATATTCTTTGTACTTGTAAATATTGTCCCAAAAATCTGTATTCAATATAATCTATGTAATGAATTATAGTAATGATATTAAAATATAGATATTTTTTATCAATTTATTCAGTTATTGACTCTCTTTTTATCTCAGAGATAGTCAATAATTTTATAATCTAATTTATTTACTAGGAGTGACCAAGATAAGACTTAATTATCCTGTGTGCAAAAACTAGTGATACAATATCCAATTCCCAAATATTAAGAATGTTATAATTTGATACGTTAACTTTAGCAACTCAAAATAAATATATACAAATTTTAAATAAATTATATTATTGTGATAGAATCTAATTGTGAAAATAGGATAGAGGATGATAATTTTACATTTTTAAGCAATGCAAATCAAATATCTAAACATAATTTTATTATAGAGGAGTTGGGCAACAAATTTGAAAAATTATCTGCAACAGATATTCTTAAATGGTCAATTGAAAAGTTTGGAACTAAAATTGCATTAGCATCAAGTTTTGGTGCGGAAGATGTTGTAATTATTGATATGATGGTCAAAATAGATAAAAGTAAAACGAAAATCTTGACATTGGATACAGGTAGATTAAACCAAGAAACTTATGATGTTATGGATGAAATACGTGAAAAATATGGTATTTCTATAGAATCATATTTCCCAAATTCACAACAAGTTGAAGAGATGGTACTTAAAAAAGGGTTTAACCTTATGTATGAAAGTATAGAAAATAGAAAATTATGCTGTGAAATAAGAAAGGTAAATCCACTTAATCGAGCTCTTGCCTCTCTTGATGGATGGATAACAGGTCTAAGAAGAGAACAGGCAGCTACCCGTTTAAATATTAAAAAAATTGAGATTGATCCAACTCATAATAATATTCTAAAGATTAATCCCATTGCTGATTGGAATGAAAATATGGTTTGGGAATATATAAAAGAAAATCAGGTTCCATATAATAAATTGCATGATATGGGATTCCCAAGTATTGGATGTGAACCATGTACTCGTGCCATTAGCAAAGGAGAAAATCGTAGATCTGGTAGATGGTGGTGGGAAGAGTCATCTCAAAAGGAATGTGGACTTCACATTGACTTTAGTACAAAAAAATCTGAA
This sequence comes from Nitrososphaeraceae archaeon, assembly GCA_036520175.1. Lineage (GTDB taxonomy): Archaea > Thermoproteota > Nitrososphaeria > Nitrososphaerales > Nitrososphaeraceae > TH1177. Next base: position 57,214 of record DATDKD010000020.1, on the reverse strand, counting down.
CTTTTATAAAGATAACAATAATCTTTGTAAGGGAAAAAGACAAAAGGTAATATCTGCAAAATCAGTTTTGATTAATAGAAATTAGTGAGTCTAAAGGATAGCCAATTGCTTTTATCTTCACTTAGAGGTTATTCTGTACAATTCTTTATTATAATACTAGATAATTGCAAAATTATAATGGGTATTTGAAAAGAGTTAATAATTCAATTAATGGTCTAAAAGTTAAAAAATTGGAGAAGAATATTTCTATTAAAAATAATATTCAAAAAAAAATTCCGGAGCCACATGGCGGTCGACTTGTAAATAGGATTTTTGAATCAAAAAATAACAATACCAAGGATATGTTTTCCCTCGAAATTGATGATAATCTAAGAAATGATATTGAAAATATTGGAGATGGTATTTTTAGTCCGTTAGAAGGTTTTATTGGAAAAGATGATTTTGAAAGTGTTTTAAAATCTGGAAGATTAAAAAATGGATTACCATGGACAATTCCTATCATCTTAGATGTGGAAGAACCTACTGCCAAAAAAATAAAAGATTATCGGGAAATATCACTAAAAAATAAAGGTGAGAATTTTGCAACTCTCTACTTTGATGAGTTTTATTCCTATAATAAATTAGATATGGTGAAGGCATTATACCAATCAGACGATGAACAACATCCTGGTGTATATAAGACCTTTAAAATGAAAGAATATTTAGTTTCTGGAAGAATTGATGTTTATAAAAAGATAAATAACTTCAAATTACGAAAATATAGATTAGAACCATTAAAGACTAGAGAAGAGATTAAAAGAAGGAGATGGAAAACTATAGTTGGTTTTCAAACCAGAAATATTCCCCATATAGCACATGAAATGCTTCAAAAAGCAGCTTTAAATATCTATGATGGATTATTTCTCAACCCTTTGATTGGAAAAAAGAAAATCGGTGATTTTAAAGATGAATTAATACTCGAATCATATGTAAAGTTAATAGAAAATTATTATCCGCCAGAAAGAGTGATGTTTGTTACTCTTCATACAGAAATGAGATATGCCGGACCAAAAGAAGCGATTCATCATGCCATTATGAGAAAAAACTTTGGCTGTTCTCATTTTATAGTAGGAAGAGATCATGCTGGTGTAGGTGATTATTATCCTCCCTTTGCAGCTCAGGAAATCTTCAAAGAATACCCAGATATTGGAATTGAACCAATATTTTTCCCATCATTTTATTACTGTAAAAAATGTTTAGGATATGCTAATGAGAGAAATTGTCCTCATAGTTTCGAGTATAAAGAAGAATTATCTGGGACAAGAATGAGAAAGATGGTTACTTCGGGAGAAATGCCAGGAAAACATTTAATGAGACCAGAAATTGCAGATGTAATTATAAAATTTCAAGATCCATTTGTTTCTTAATAATTTGGTATGGTACAAAAAACTGTTTACTTTTTATAATTCTTTTTAGTTATTTAAATGATTTGATAAGGATTGATTCTATTAACTAACTTTCTTGTTGTCCTGTTTGTTAATCTTTTATTTACGTTCATATTACTCTAAATAATTTTATATAAAATGCAATCTATGCATGGAAGTTCTTTATTATATTTTTTGAAATTTTCTTTCTATATTGGTGCCTTTATATATTTGATATTTTTTTCAAATAATTTTATATATGCTCAAAATGAATTTGAATCTACAGAAGAAAACCTTAATGTAACAAAATCAAAAAGTCATGAAAGATTCGTTGTTCCCTTTAGCGCATCGAACACAGACCGTAAAAATCCAGTGATACACACTTATGAAATTCCCAAAGATGTTAGTTTTATGCTTAGTATTGAAAATAATATGACCTATAACAATTCTTCTGAAGCAAAAACAATTATTAAATTGATGGAAAATAAGCCTAGCGAAAAATTCATTGAATTAGCCATGTTTGAACAAAATGCAAAGTTCTGGGTTGCTGTTAATACAAATGAATCTGGTTACATAAGAGTCCATGAACAAGATACCGATGGATGGTCTCGTGATGAGCCCATTATGGTAGGACATGCTAATAATCAAGGTTTAACAATTACTAATGGGAAAAGAATCGTAATTGACAGGTTATCATTAGATGGTTTTAGCTTAGGTTCTATTGCTATATATGGAAAAGATGATACCGATTCTCCGATAAATACTGTGGATGGCTATCTTTCCTTTGATCTTTTATATGGTAATCCAAGAGATTCTCCATTATATTTTCTACCTATAATTATGTTAGTTTTAGTAGGAGGGATAGTATTTTACCTTCTCAAAATTAAGAAAAGAGACCATGATAATGAATAAATTTCATTAAATTTTTTTTTGATTTGTGTAAAAGTTGCATATATCTTTTAAATTACACATTTGGCACTTAGGTCTTATAGGAAGACAAATATTTTGTCCATACATTACAAAAATATTATTTAAAATTAACCAATATTCTTTGTCTACTATTTTTATTAATTCTTCCTCTGTTCTTTTTACATTCTGTGTTTTAACAATACCAATTCTGTTAGAAATTCTGTGAACATGAATATCAACTGGTATGGCTGGTTTATTAAAAGCATATACCAAAACGCAGTTTGCAGTTTTTCTTCCTACACCAGGTAATCTTAAAAGATCTTCAATTTGATTTGGGACAATTCCATGAAATTTTTCAACAATGATCTTGGATACTTGTTTAATCCTTTCTGATTTGGTGTTGTAAAAACCTATGCTGTATATAATTGATTTTATATCATTCAAATCTGCATTGGATAATTCTATAACATTCTTATATTTCTGAAAAAGTTTACGTACAATTTTTGACGTATTCTCATCTCTTGAACGAGCAGATAAAATAGTTCCAATTAATATCTTGAATGGATCATTATCTTCTTCCATTTGAAGTTCTTTTAGAGCTGTAAGCCGTGAGAGATTTTCAGAATAATCCAATGTTGTCCTCATTTTATTAAGAATATTTTCTATTTTTATCAGTTCTGGAGGGTTATTATTATTATTCTGAAGTTTTATCCTTGATTTTTTCTTCAATGTTTATTTATTTTTGTAGTAGGCTATGTATAATAAAAAAATTTAGGTAGATATATTGATTTGTACACAATTTATGATTTACAAATTATCTGATATGTTAACATATTATTACTGATCTGGGTCTAATATTTTTGAATGTAAAATAGTGTATCGGATAAAGATGCATAATATCACCTATTTCATTTATTTTTCTTTTAATTTTGTTGATGTCTTTCAATTTTATGAATATATTCTTTAGCCTTTTGTTTATACCCTAAAAAACTTAAATTATACCTTATCTTGATAGTTAGGTTGTAGTTCCATGACTTTAACATAGCATTCTATTTCTTTTCTAATTTAACATTGATACAGTTTCACCATTTATTCATCAGATCAGATTCTCGTTTTCTTTTTCTTTTAGCATTCATTCTTACAACTACAAAACTTGGTTGCATATAAAAAAGTGTTTTTTATCTAAACTATGCATGTTACTGTTACTGTTCTATTATGATAAAGTCATATATTGAATTTAACTCGAAGACCTAGATTTGATTGATATGAACAGTTATATTAAGTTCCAAGGCTAATACTCGTACAGCTGTCGCACTTTGAAGCCTGTATCAAAAACAATTTGGATCTATAATTGCTATTACTATGACATAATGACTTCGTTTCTAATTAATGATTTTCCAGCTCAACTCTAACTCTATCATCTTTGAATTTTTTTATTAGATTTGAGCATAAGAAATTATTTCTTTTATCTAGTCACTTGAATATTAAAGTAAGATATGTTTATCTACTAATTTTAAATCCTAACCAGTTTGAAAAACTATAATTATTTAAAATAAGAGATTGTTTGTTTCTTGAATTTTGAATAAAAAAGAATGTTGGATAAAGATTATTTAGCTGATAATGATGTCAGTGAGAATGTTCTCTTACTGAACGTGATTTTCGTAAATTTACTCCTTCTTTATCTGGTACATCTGGTATATCCATGCCTGTTCTTTGCTCAGCCATAAAGCTAGCCTCATCTAAAATTCTACCAACGTCTTCTCCATAATTATTAAAATCAAACGAGTTATTTCCAATCTCACTGGCATTAGTTAAAATATCGTTAAATGTGGAATTTATTTCATTCAGCTCTCCATCAGCTTCTGGTAAAACATCATTTATTTTTCCTTTTATGTTTGAAAGAGCACCCATTGCTGGGCCTAAAGCTGCCATTGAATCACCTATGTCTATTGTAGATTCCAATCTCATGTGGACTTGTTCTAGAGCTAATTTTATTTGTGACATTGTTCTAGCAGTTTTTCGAACTTGAGCAAGTTCAGTAGAAATCATTTTTCCATGTTGTGAATCATGCTTTTGTAAAGATGAAACTACCTGTTCAAAATACATTTTTTCACGTGTTTTTAGTTTTTCCAACATTGAATCAATTTTTTTATTTTGTGTTTGTATTTTATTTTTAGCTAATTCCATTTTAGGTTTTAGAGGTTGTTGAGATCGTAAACTATCTCTCAATATATCAGTAGAATTCCGTTTTTTTTCTTTAATCCAATTATTGCTAAAATGGTTATCCATGAATACAGATACTATTCTTATTCAGACCTTAAACTACAATGTCATCTTTGAATAACTAACTAGTAATTTTTTATAAACATTCCCCAGATAACAATTGCATTAATAAAATGTAGATCAAGTGTAATTATTAATTGATATCATATTACTTAAATTGGTTAAACGTATTAGAAGTATAAATAAAACAATGAAAATGCTACCTTCCTATAAGTTAAAGCAGTTAAAGAAATTTTAGTATAGAGTATATAAATAATAAATAAATCGAGTTAATAGAAGATTTCAATCTTACTCTTCAAATTACACTATAAAATGTAGAGTGTTTTACTATTAACAATATCCAGAAAATAAAAAATCATTCTATATTCAAAGAATAGTAAATGAATTACAATGAATGAATTACAATGAATGAATATATATATACAAATAGATTTTATTATTTATTTTGTTTTCTAAATGAATATTTTACAATGGTGCAATATTGATGAATGCCTTTTAATTGCAGAAACTGATGAGATCTATAAAAAATATGCAGGTTTAAAACATTCAAATGAATCAATACTCTCTCTTGCAAAATTAAGATTGTTAAACGCGGAGCTATTTTTAAAAAATTATGTAGAACCACCTGATCTTTTTCTTTCAGTCGTAGAAAATTTTGCAGATTCTTCAACTAAAGACTTAGAGCTTAAGTTACAGGATATTAGAACTAAGAAGATTGTTTCAAAGTTTAAATTCAATAATAAGAATATAAATTGGAATACCTGGAGGCAATTTAACAATAATGAAAAGGATTGTCAGAAAAGGAAAAAAGTTTTTGATGAGTTTATAGAAAAAACAAAATATATTTCTGCTATTATCTATAAACGCTTTGAAAAGATCCGATCACTTTATTTAACTATTCAACAAAGTACCGGCAGTAATACTTCAATTGGGTCTAATCACCTAGATCCACTCTCATGTTATTTGATGAATGAAAAAATAACATATACAAAATTTATAAATTTTGTCAGAGATATGGGTAATAATTCAAGCAAACCTTTCAACCAATCTCTTCAAAATATATCTACTGAAATTTTAAAAAGAAACGCGGAATATTATGATGATTTTTATTTCTTTCGAAATATGGCCTATAAAGATTTTGACAAGACTTTTAAAAAAATTAATGCAGTAAAAGAAGTAAAAAAAATTCTAAAATTTTTAAATTTTGACCTAAATAGAATAGATTTTGATATAGAAAATAGGCAAAATAAATATCCATCACCAATATGCTTCTTTGTTAGAATACCTTACGATATTCGTATTTTGTATAAATCTGAAAGCCCTTATTTTGATCTTCAAGGGTGTTTTCACGAATCAGGACACGCTATGCATGCTAGCTCTATAAGCCCAGAAAAAGAATATTGGAAAAAATATTATATTTCCATGGGAGTAGCTGAAATTTTTTCTATATTGCTAGAGCGTTTAACCAAAAAAAAGATTTTTCTGAAATCATCTATTGGAATAACTGATGATAAGTTATTGGATAAATTGGAGTCAAGAAATAACTTTATGGAATTATTTTTCGTCACATTTTATTCTGCAAATGCGCTTATGAAATCAAGTTTTTGGAAAAATCACTTAAATATTGAAGCTTCTAATTTCTTATATTCAAAATTAGTCAAAGATTTTACAGGAATTGAAATTCCTGGAGCCTATTGGATGCTACATCATATACTTCCTGAATCTATAATGTATGTTCCCAGTTATCTGTTTGCAGCAGTTAGGGCTAAAGAATTGGATGTTCATTTACAAAATATTTTCGGTGAAACATGGTGGAAAGATAAAGGATCAGGAAAATATTTACAGCAAATAATGTCTTCGGGTGCAGAAATTGATCTTTCAGTATTTTCAAAGCTTGATAGTAGTATATATTTAAAAGAAATCATATCTGTATAATAGTTAAGAAATATTTTTCAAGTCGTTAAATGGTCATAAAAGTACTTTAACTCAGGAATTATATTATATAAAAACGGGTTAATTCTATTTATTGTATGAACAATATCTGTATTTCTATAGGTAGAACTATTATACTTCTAATAATAGGTATGCGATACTGCTTTTTGCTATGATAACAGGGTAAATTCTATGGATCTGGTAATTTGTAGAAAATGGCTATCATCTACTTCTAAAATCTAACTTAATAGAGACTAGTAAAATATCCAAAATTATAAATTGAAATAACTATCATTTTACTTTAGAATGAAAAGAGAATTTATTGCCTCTAGAATTGAGGCCACACAAGACGGTAGTCCTTATGTTTATGTAACATTCTCAGATCCTCACGACTACAAACCAGGAAGTGATAAAAGAATGAATCCTTTTGGTCCTAATGTTATGGCATTTACTTCTCCGGAAGATTTAATGAAAAATCTACCAAAGGCAATGGGTGATATATCAAAAATGATTTCTGGAGGTATGGGCGGCGGAGCAGGTGGCATGGCAGGGGATAACCCTACCTTTAAGATAACAATGAAAGATTATGAGGATATGAATATAAAAGTCGGAGATAAAGTTACTATAGAGATAAAGAAATCTGATTCAGGTAGTATCTATACGTAAGCAAGCATCATCTCTAATAATTTTTTATCTTTCGTATTTTATAATAGATTTGCAAATAATATTGTAATTTTTTGTACGAACCAATTGATTATAATAGCAATAAGAATAAACCCAACAGATTTTCTAAAAAGATAAACTTTTGTTTCATAAACTTGATAAATGACACGTTGTTTTTAAGAATATATTGGTTAATATAGATACTACTGCATCACTTGAAAGTTTTAGAAAGTTTATAATTGTAAGTACTTGTAAATCGTTTATTCCTGAAAGTTATTTTCGTGATTATGAAGTCTTTCCGGAACGAGAAGATGGGCCAGGAGCCATTTATATAGAGGCTGTTGATAAGGTAACTTTAAAACGAATTAGAGAAATGACTTTTGTAAATGCAAAAGATATTTTAGGAATAATATATTCTTCTAAGAGTGGCAATACTCAATTAAAATGGAGACAAATTAGGAAAAAATCAGGCAAGGTCAATGGAACGGCATCACCTAATGCATTAGTTAATCTTGTTGAATCAGGCGTATTAACGCAAGAATGGGTGGATGACTATCTTGCATCAGCACAAAATTTAAATAAATCAACTCACCAGTCAAATGAAAACTCAGAACTAAATTCAGGTCCAGCCGTTTGATTTGAAAATTAACATTCCTATTAATTAGTTAAATATGAAAAGTAAAGAGGTATCAAGTTCTTCTGGTAAGGCTATGTTTATTATTCCAGAAGATTCTGATGATCTTTTTACTTTAAGAAGGATCATCAAGACAGATAATATAGTAGTGTCTGATACCTCTCGTGTTATAAAATTTGAAAAGGAATATTCTAGACCAGATAGAGAAAGAGTAAAAATCCGTGTATCAGTTAAAGTAGAAAAAATAGGCCTAGATGAATCTATAGATAGATTGAGAATAGCTGGGACAATAATTGAATCGAATAATAGTCTTGTACCGAAAGGAACATATCATTCAATTATAGTTCAAATTGGAAATAATATTGTTGTTGATAAAGGTAAAAAATGGGAAGAGTTAGATTTAAAACTTTTGAAATCTGAATTCTCTGGAACTTTTATTATTGTAGCCATTGATACAAAGGAATCTGGAATTGCGAAAATAGCTGGAACTCATTTAGAAATTATTCCAAATATTTACTCAGGACAAAGCGGAAAATATTATACTCAGGGAGCCAAGAATAATCCCAATATAGAAGTCTTCTTTGAAGAAATATACCTTGCATTACATAATATAGTAAATGAAGAGGGCAACTATAAAATAATAATATTTGGTCCAGGAGAAACAAAAAGGAGATTTTACAATTTTATTATAGGTAAAAAATCTACTTATAAAGATATATCAACTGTTATTGATGGGATTGATGTAGCAGGAGAAGATGGAGTAATGGTATTTCTCAGATCTCCATCACTCAAAGAAGTTATGAGCTCTAGTAAAATATCCTTTGTATCTGCAATATTAGACAATATCATGTTACAAGTTAGTAGAGGTGAAGAAAAATACGTTATGGGATTCAGAGAAGTGAGTGAGGCAATTAAATTGAAGTCTGTTGAATCCCTTGTTTTTTCTGATTCTATATTTAAAGATTTAAAGGAAGAACAAATAATAAACATGCTAAATGCAGCAGAAACGTATGGAGCTAATGTATATGCTGTTGACTCTTCAACAGATATTGGATTAAGAGTATCTGCATTAGGTGGCATAGTTGCATTGCTTCGATACCAACTTCGTTAATAGTTTTTATCCCTTCTCTATAAATTATTTGGTAATAAAACATTATTATTGTTCTACAATAATATTTGATTGAATTTCAAGCCTTTCTGTGACTGACGATGGTCGTAACATTATCTAAACCGCCATTATTAATAGCTTTTTCAACTAGGCTTTTACCTATTTGATCACATTTTTTGTTGTAGTTCTCTTTGAATATATTTAATATTTCGTTTTCGTATATCATATCTGTAAGACCATCAGAACATAATAGTAAATACTCTCCCTGATGCCATTTACAATTAGTTAGATATGGATTAATTTTTTCGCCGACACCCAAAGCTTGGGTTAAAATATGTCTCAAAGGATATTTGGTAGCGGCATTTTCTTTTGAAATCCTTCCCTCTCTGTCTTGATTAGCTACTAAGGTATGATCTCTGGTCAGCTTTGATATCTTTTCTTTTTGGATATCAATAGTATATAACCTACTATCTCCAATATTTGCAATATGTAAATTATTAGTTTCAGATATTACACAAATAACTATTGTTGTTCCCATATTGTATAAGGAAGGGTTATTTGATGCTTCTATTCTAATTTTAGAATTTGCAAGATTTAATGCTTGTACTAAATAGTTATCTATTTTTATTTCTTTTATAATATTATTTTCTATCCGGTTAGTTAAATATTTAGAAATAGTTTCAACCGCTAGTTTACTTGCTATTTCGCCTCCATTGTGACCTCCCATTCCATCTGCAATCATTAAAATTTTAGATTCTCTATTGATATATGTTGAGTCTTCGTTATTTGCTCTGACTTTTCCAACATCCGAGTGAACAGAGACTTCTATGTTATTTGAAAGCACTATAAATTATGATTAAGATTATTCAGACATTTTAATTTAAATTTTACTTTGAGCAATTAATAAAAATTTTATTTATAATTTGAATATAATAATAACAATATTACAACTATTTTGATTTTTAGCTTTTAATGGAATCGATCATCCATTTTAAATATGACTTAGAGACATCATTCATCTTAACTTCAATAATTTCTGGAACATCATATGGGTGAATTCTTGCAATTTCCAATTTAAGTTTTGTAGCCAAAGATTTAGTTGTTTTCAAAAGAACCATGATCTCCTCATGATCTTCAAGTTTGTTACTCCAAGAATAAAATGATCTTATGGGCATTAAACTAATACATGCACATAATCTTTTTTCTATAATTAGATCATTAACATTCTGAATTATTGATTCCTTATTTGGAAATGTGGATATTATTATGACAGCTGACTGGTTTCTTCCCCGTCTCATTGGTACTTAAACTATAACAGAGTATTATAAGATTTTAGATCTTTTTTTTGATACTATCTTCTTATATATACATGCAAGAAGGATTTTGCAAATTTTACCATACAATCATATAGAAAGTTAATTTAAAATTGCTTTTATCATTGAAAAATAAATAATTTATCGCTTTTATTATATCTGTCAAAGTTATTACTAACATGAGAAGATTAAATTTAAACTTGTTAAATTAGCTTGTATAGGATTTAATAACTAGGTTTATAGCTTTTAGATTGTAAAGTTTATTCACTTTTGGATATTTACTATACGAATGTGATAGAATAAAAAATAATAAGTTTATTATGCAATAAATATTTCTCAAAAGATGATAATTGTATATTTTAAATAATAATAATCAGAAAATACTGAATATGAGAGATTCTGACAAGGTTTTTGATGATGTTATTAATTATATGGTACTTGTGTATTAAAATTGCTGAAGTGCGATGTTCTTATTATAACAATAATTGCGCCTCTTAAATAAGAAATATTATTGTCACTCAAATTAACTATAACAAAGAATTAACATATTACGTTCCCCTCTAAATTATATGTATTCCATACAATACAATTTTTTAAAGTATAATTACTATTATTTTATTCTTATTATTAGACACCTTATATTTCTATATCAATTCTTTTAATAAAAATTTAATATAATGTTATCAAAATTTAACAATATTTAAAACGTAATCTAATGTATTTGCTAAAAAAATAGTAATTAAGAACTTTAATGAACTAGTTTATTCCTTTATTTAATACTTTAAAATTATTCTTTATCCTCTTCCATACACAATATAAAATTCTAGAAAATCAAATCAAATACATAATACCTTTTACTGGTACTGTTATTAAACTTAGTTTTTGGCTCCGTGTTTTGCTATTACTGGTCAATTCTTCTCATCTTAAAACTAGTGATACATTGACTATTCGGATGACTGTCATTCAGATTTATCCTAAAGCTACGAAGTACAGTATAATATATCCAACAAAATTAAACAAATATTATATAAGACCACTCCTTGCGAAGGCTTTTGTAGTTTTGTGTAATTCTGTACATGAACCTCAATCGATAATGCAACAGCCAATTTTGCAACTATTAATATATTAATTCAGCTCATCATGTATCTATCTCTTGTAGAAAAATATCGAGAAAAAAACCACTTCTAATAATATGAAATATACAATAAATTATCGCCTTGTAAAAATTTTTTAACAAGACTTTGATAAGGAGATGATAACAAATACATATTACTCTGATGATTTATGAAATCTTTTTTTAAATATACTCGAATTAATAAGAAGTACTCTTCTTTCTGTGGGAGTATTTGAGAAGAGCTTATATTGATTGAATTGAAAGAATCGAATTGCACCAGTCAATAAATAATTGTGTCTCATAGAATAATATATTATTAAAATTTACATTAGTTCTTTTTTTTATTTGTAGACTATTAAAATTAAATTATTAATACTTAACCATTTCTTGAAACATATTAAATATATCAAATATAATAAAATTTCTTCTAATTAATTAATAATGCCAAAAATACTTCAAATAAAACTTTGATAAATAAATAATTCTTACACAAACTATGTATAAGATAAATGTTGATTAGACAATACTATTAATATTATTGAATATTACTACTCTCAATATAAATGACCTCAGGATTCTTGTTTTTTTTATTTAAAAGAATCATCAATATGTTTATAGTCTTATTTTCAATTCTCGTTCTAACTATCTCTCTTCTGGGCCCAACAATGGACAATGTAATTAAGGATTCTGTGAAATACAGTGTTATAGATAGTTTAAGCAATCAAAAAATCGAGTTTAAGGATATTACAGAACGCCAAAGATATATCGACCAACAGATTCAACTGCAGATTAAAAATTTAGGGTTAGAAGAACCATGGTATTCTCCAAATCGATTTTTTAATACTTTACTCAAAGTTATGGTGTTAGATCTTGGAAAATCAAATTTCTTCGTAAGTGATTCAGGATCATCATCTGTAAAAGATATTATAATTGAAAAAATTCCTAAAACTCTTTTACTTTTTACAACAGCAACAATAGTTATTGCATTAATGGGTGTTTATTTGGGAGTTTTTTTGGCTAGTCGTGCGGAATCCAAATTGGATAGAACCAATTCAATCTTTGCTATTTTCGGTAATAGCATTCCAGTCTGGTGGTTCGGAATGATAATGATATTTATTTTCGCCTTCTCGCTAAATATATTCCCGGCCCGTTCAACACCATTAACTCCTCCAGATGATCCATTCTATTTTTTTGATTTGCTATATCATATGATCCTTCCATTTATTACAATTGTAATTCTTGGATTCGGATCCGTTGCGTATATTGTTAGACATATAGTTTCTGGAATATTACAAGAAGACTTTATCAAAGCAAAATTTGCAATGGGTATTCCTAAAAAGAAAATACTTTATTCGCATGCCCTCAAAAATGCAGCTCCTCCTATAGTTACAATGATAGCTCTAGGTCTAGCTGGATCCTTTGGGGGAGCTTTTACTGTTGAAGTAGTCTTTGATTGGCCAGGAATGGGAAAATTATATTTTGATGCTATTGGATTGATGGATGTTCCTATTATTATCGGCCTTACTTATGTCTCTACATTAATTTTTCTTGTAACAGTTTTTTTTATAGATCTAATTTATGCATATTTTGATCCTAGGGTGAAATTAAATGAGTAATAAACAAGCTGATAATAATAACAATAACGAACGTACTTCCTCTGACAATGAAACTAACAATAACGATAATTTCAGTAATAACAATAATTCCGGTTCTAATGCCAAAAATCTAGAATTTGCTAATTCTAAGAAGAATTTAATACTAAATAATAACAAGGGTGATAAATATAATGAAAATATAAATAACAATTTAACTTTTATATCTAAATTTATTCGAAGCAAAAGCGGTATCGCAGGAGTAGTTATTCTTTTAGTTTTGGTATCTATGACCCTCTATGCTTTCTTTGGTATACCGTTTGCATCTTTTAAAGAATGGAACAACCCCAATTATTGGATCGATAATCCTAGGCTTGCATCACCAATATGGAGTGATTTTTTTGGATTTTTCGGAAGAAACATACCAGAACATCTAATTCTTTCTTCTTCTATTGATAATAATGACAGGACTAGTAGCAAAAATAAAGTAACCATATATACCACAAATGAAAATGGTATTACTGTCGTTACCCATTCATATCATATTAATTATAATTCTGATATTCCACCCAATGATTTTATGATAACCTATTCACTACATAAAGAAGAAATTCCTCCTGCCATTGAAATAGAATTAATAAGACCAAACAAAAATAAATTTGATATTTATTTCGATTCAATTACTCCGTCAGTCTCTGGTTCAAATCAAAGCATAACATTGGGAAGAATATTTTCTACAGATAGTTTAATCCATCAAAAATTACTTGATTACTTAAAATTTTATGATTATAAACAAGAAACTTCAAAACCTGAAATCATGTTATTTTCAAACCAGGATAAACGATCAATTATGAAAGGAAATTACACTTTCAATGTTAAATTTTATCTCTTCAATAGTGAAGATAAAATTTTAAATTCTAAATTAATTCTTGGAGGAGAAAAATTTGGATTAATGGGCACCGACGAATTACGTAGAGATTTAACGGTTGGATTGATGTGGGGGGCACCTGTTGCTTTATTTATAGGTTTATCTGTTTCTACAATTTCCATTGTAATAGGCATGATCTATGGTGTTATTGCTGGTTACAAAGGAAAAAGAACAGATGAAAGTCTAATGAGAATTAATGATATTTTCTATTCTTTACCTACTCTGCCGCTTTTGATTATTTTATCTTTATTTATCGGAAGAAGTATCTTTCTTATTGTTTTATTTTTAATATTTTTTGGATGGATGGGTACTGCTAAGATTTCACGAAGTCTAGCATTACAGATAAAGAATTTTCAATATGTTGAAGCAGCAAAGCTTATTGGACAATCTGACATCAAAATAATCTTTAAACATATAATTCCTCAACTACTTCCTTTAACTTTTGCAAGCATTGCTATCTCCGTTCCCGGAGCAATTCTAGCTGAGGCTTCTCTTAGCTTCATTGGTCTAGGGGATCCATCTATTCCAACATGGGGTCAAATACTTCATGAAGCTCACACCGCCGCAGCTGCCTCTAGAGGCCTTTGGTGGTGGTTAATCCCTCCTGGTATGTTAATTGCTTTAACAGGACTAGCTTTTGTTCTTATTGGAAATACAATAGACTCTATCTTGAATCCCAAGATGAAAAGAATGTAACTACAATGGATAGATTTCTCCTCCTTTTTATTATCATGTATTGTGCTCAATCTAATATCATAAAAAAAAATTTATGTGTGAAAATCTAATAATAATGAATGATTGTATTCACTGAAAAGGTCTATAACTACTTATTAATGCCAAATTTTCATAGGCTTATTATGTTAGTTACTATAATCTTTATAATTTATGGATTAAATTTATTTAGTGATAATGATTATTCATTTGCACAAGTAAATGCTTCCTCTTCTTCATCTCTATCCAATAATAGTCAACAAACACAAGAATCTCTAGGATCAACAAATAGAGATGCTATCTTGTCTTATGAACAAGGAAATAAATTTTTGAAGGCTAAAAATTATGATCAAGCTATAATATCTTATAAAAATGCAATTATATTCGATCCAAATTGGGCAGCACCTTTAATTAAACAGGGAAATGCATTTTTTGAATTAGCCAATTATACTACAGCTATAGAATTATACGATAAAGCGTTTGCTATATTGGGAAATTTAGATGGAAAAGTCAAATCGGTTGATAAAAATAATGGCCCCAAACCTTATTGGCTCGATATTTGGTTTGACAAAGGAGAAGCACTTACTAACTTGAAAAAATTCGATGATGCAATAGCGTTATACAATAAATTAATTTCTTTAGATCCTAATTGGGCTAATCCATGGAATAGTATAGGCTGGGCGCTGCAAAAACAAGGTAAAAATGATGAGGCTGTTACTGCATTTGATAAAGCAACCAAATTAAAACCAACTTGGGCTAAACCATGGAATAGTAAAGGATGGGCATTATACAAAATAGGAAAATTCGATGAAGCATTATCTTCTTTTGATAAAGCCATAGCTCTAGAACCAAAATGGGATAAACCTTGGTTTAATAAAGGAAAAATATTATATCAGCTAGAGAAATATCCAGATGCAAAACAATTTGTGGAACATGCATTAACTTTGAAAGCAGATCCTAAAACTTCTGCTTTATTGGAAAGTATCAATGCAAAAATACAACAAACGTCATTAACAACAACAACAACAACAACAACAACAATACAGTAATTTTTGTTAATATTATTTTTTGCAGATAGCAAAATTAAAAGTTATCCAAAAAATTTTCTAAGCGTTGAAATATTATCAGGAGAAAGTTTGATTGTATATGCTGATGCGTCTTCAGAATAAACCTTAGACAGAGCATCCAAAAATCTCGCCTTGTCCATCCCTCTATCAAAAGTACCGCCAGATTCTTTAATACAAAGAGGAAATTTTTGCATTTTTAATCCTTTGCTATTTAAATAACTAATGAATTTTGTATATTTATCGGTATCATAAGAATTAACGCCTTTTTCATTGCATAACATTATCCAAACATCTATTGTATTTTGATAAAAGGCTTTATCACGTAATTCTTCAAGGGTCATAATATGTTGATATTGAGATATACTTTTTACATATATTTTTACTTTGTTACAGTTATAAATTAGATTTTATATTTGAGGCTACTTTGATTATATTCAGCTAATAAGATTTCTATTGGCTACATTTTACTTTATTCAATTATTAGACTAATATTATTTCCATTACGATCAAAGGCACCTATTGTCTCATATTCATATGGATAGCTAATTATTATAGAAACTACGCCGAAAAAATTGTTCAAATCTTGTAATGATGGCCTATTAGAACCGCCGGGATGGGAATGGGCTGTTCCTATATAAGAAAGATCCATAGGTAACTCATTTGTGGGAAAACCCGAGTAATAAGGACCACCTGATGCGAAAGGTGGAACTACTAATCCATCAATTCGTATTTCTCCATTTTTCTTGCTTTTACCTTGCAAAATAAGAATTCCTTCATGAGGGTGCCATGTCTTTGAATATGTAATAATTCCATCTGCAGATTGTTTTGTAAGAATTACCTGTCGGTTATACTCAACTTGCTTTTTTTTGCTTTTATCATTAGCAGTAACAGCAGAGCCTTCCTTTTTATTTTTTAAGAAATTAAAAAACAATTATGAAATATGATAATAAAAATGATATTTATTAATATCTACTATTTCTTCAATCT
This sequence comes from Nitrososphaeraceae archaeon, assembly GCA_036520175.1. GTDB lineage: Archaea > Thermoproteota > Nitrososphaeria > Nitrososphaerales > Nitrososphaeraceae > TH1177. The sequence goes on along the minus strand of DATDKD010000020.1, from coordinate 40,570 downwards.
TAGACATATTTTTTAATGGCATTGTGTAAGAAGTAATGACATAATGACTAGAAACTGTACAATGATCTTGTCTGAATTAGGACCATTTGTATTTGAGGATGAAAATGAGTTAATTTATTCAAAAAAATTCAAAAATATTATTTCTTCTAATATTCTAATTTCCAATGGTGATTATTCTGAAATTCTTGATATCTCTGATAAATTACGTCGATATGATTCTGTTTTTAGTAATGACACAGGTTTGATATCCTATCTTCGAAATAATGGAATTAATGTTTATGTAATGCCTTCAGAAAAAATTAGAGAGATTTCAAAGCATAAACTCAATTACCTTATACATGCTGGTTTTGCTGAAAATGAATATGATGCACATATGCAACTAAGACAATTTGCTCTAGATTTTTCTTCCAACAAAGTACGACGAATTTCCGAGAAACTAGATCTCCATATTAGTCAGTCAATAAATGCTCTTGATGAACTAGATAAGATCATAAATGTGATAGGAGCAAGACTCCGTGAGTGGTATGGATTACATTTTCCTGAACTTGATTATTTAATACAGAATATCTTTACCTATGCTGAAATCGTTAAGTTAGCCGGAAACCGAAATAATATTGATTTAAATATGCTTGAAAATCTTGGAATAGAAAGTAAACGAGCAGACATGATACTTGTAGCTGTTCAAAGAAGTAAAGGTGGAGATATTTTAGAAGAAAATTTGTCTATAATCAAAAAACTTGCTAATGAAGTTATCATGCAAACTGAATTAAGAAAGATTCTTGCCCAACAAATTGAAGAGATGATGGAAAAAATTGCTCCAAATATCAAAGAATTATTAACAGCCACGGTAGGAGCAAGATTGATGGCTAAAGCTGGAAGTCTCCAAAAACTTTCTGTTATGCCAGCTAGTACTATTCAAATAATCGGCGCTGAAAAAGCACTTTTTCGCTCTTTAAAAACTGGAGCTCCACCCCCAAAACATGGAATTTTGTTTCAACATCCTATATTACATTCAGCACCTAAATGGCAAAGAGGAAAGATGGCTAGAGCAATTGCTTCAAAGGTTGCTATTGCAGCAAGAATAGATCTCTTTAGAAATGGAGAAAAGGATTTACATATTTCTGAACAATTGAATAAACGAATAGTTGAAATACAAGAAAAATATAAAGCACCAAGACTCAGTGAACAAAAGCCTTATAGAAAGGAAATGATGATGAATTATAATAGAAATCCAAAAAGGCGATTTAATAAATTCAATAAAAAACATGTAAAGAAAAACAAATTTTCTAAAAGAAATAGATACTAATTTAAATATATTTCCTTTGAAATTATATGTGTTATATTTAAATATCAATAAACGAATTATCATTTATGTATCTAGATGAAAAATATTAGCAGTGAAGGCGAAGAAATATCTTTAACGTCACCATCAGCTCCATCATCCTCAACATCTGTAAGTAAATTTGATAATGACTTTGATGGGTATAGATGGATTGTTTTTAATGGCCAAAAACATTTAGCTACTTTGAATTTAATTAAGGGAAATACAGTATATGATGAAAAACTAATAACAATCGATAAGGAAGAATATCGACTATGGGATATTTTTAGAAGTAAACTTGCTGCAGCGCTAGTAAAAGGTTTGAAAAATCTTCCTATAAAAAACAAAACCAAAGTCCTTTATTTAGGTGCATCTACTGGAACTACAGTAAGCCATATTTCGGATATTATAGGTAATTCTGGAGTCATTTTTGCAATAGAATCTTCTATTCGTGTAGCTAGAGAGCTCATAGAAAATGTTGCTTCGAAAAGAGAAAATATTATTCCAATCATAGAAGATGCGAGAAAACCTCTCTCATACTTCTCTATATATGGCGAAGTGGATGTGGTGTATTGTGATATTGCCCAACCTGATCAAACTGAAATAGCAATAGACAATTGTAAAACTTTTCTTAAAGATAATGGGAAAATATTACTAGTAGTAAAGACACGAAGTATAGATGTAACCCAAGATCCGAGAACAGTCATACTTCAAGAAGCAAAAAAACTAGAAAATAGCGGATTTCATCTCGAACAAATTTTAAATCTTGATCCTTATGATAAAGATCATGGATTGATATATGCAACATACAGTCAAATCAAATAAAGTCATACATCTTACTTTGTTTGCATGTTATTTCTCGTATAGGTCTCCATGATTTTCTTACAAAGTCTGGAAATTCTTTATATTCTTTAATCCAAGTATTTATAAAATACATCGTTTTTTTATCCGATGGATAACCACTTCCAATATTTTGAAAATTTTCTTCCAACATTTGAATTTCTCGATCTCTTATTACTTTTGCAATTACTGAAGCTGCGGATACAGCAGGGTTTATAATGTCTGCTTTATGCATGGCAATAATACTGGTATTATTTTTTAAATCTAAATTTGACTTAAGGTAATTCGTGTATCTATTGATATTTATATCACATGAATCTACATATGCAATATCTGCTGCTAGATGTTTAATAATTGTTGACATTATTTCTCCTTCTAATTTATTTAGTTTTCTTTGATATACATTTTCATCTATAGTCTTACAATCAACCTTGTATATACATACGAATTCTGAAATATCTAATATTTTATAAAATAAAAAATTCCTTTTTTTTCTAGTTAAAGCTTTTGAGTCTCTTACTCCTATTTCTTCCAATTTTTTGATATTACTATTTTTAATACTTATACCAGCAATTACAAGAGGACCTATGACTGATCCTCTTCCCGCTTCATCAATCCCGCATATTAACAAATTATATTTCTCCTTTATTCAATCTCTTACATTAAAATTTCTATACATAGGTTAAACCAAAGATTGGTAATTATATGATAGATAAATTCTATGATTTTACTAAAACTATGGATAATTTTATAGAGATTACTGAGGGGCGAACAAAATTACTTGTTCCGAAAAATTCACTTGAAGAAAAGGTTCCACCACATTCTCCTGCTTTTTTTAATCCTCTTGCAAGGTTAAATAGAGATTTGTCAATTTATATCTATAATATTTTTTTAGATCAATATAACAATAATAAAAATAATCAAATCACCTTTGCTGATTCATTTGGTGGAATTGGACCTAGAGGTCTCCGAGTAGCAGTAGAAGTTCCCAAAGTTTCCAAAATTTACATAAATGATATTAATGAACTAGCCATAAGAGCTGCAAAAGAATCAGCACAACTAAATAATGTCAATGAAAAATGTATTTTTTCGGTAAATGAGGTATGTAAATTCCTTATTTCTAGGCCAACGGAAAGAAACAAAAGATTTACGATAGTAGATTTGGATCCATTTGGAAGCCCTTCACCTTTTATTGAATGTGTTCTCAGAGCTGTTGAAGATGATGGATTAATCTCTATTACGGCAACCGATACTGCAGTTTTAAGTGGAATATATCAAACTGTATGCCTAAGAAAATATTTTGGTTTATCTATTAACAGTACCTATTCAAATGAAGTTGCTATACGCTTAATTATATCTTCAACAGCATTAATTGCTGCAAGATTGGGAATATCTTTATCTCCTATCTTTGCTCATTCGAATAGACATTATTTTCGTGTATTTCTTAAAGCATCAATAAGTAATTCTATGGCTAACATGGTTTTTGATAACCTAGGTTATATAAAACATTGTTTTAATTGTGGCGAAAGAAATTTCTCCAATATATATTCAACCGATTTATGTCCAATATGTAGTAGTAAATTTCACGTCGCAGGGCAACTCTGGACAGGAAAATTATTTGATAAAAGTATTATTTCAAATTTAATATATAAACATTTTTCAGGTAATTTTAATAATGATAAAAAAAATCATCAAATAAAACAAATATTTGATATTAGTATAGAGGAACTAGATGATATGCCCTACTACTTTTCAGTAGATGAAATAGGCTCTATGCTCAAAACCAGTCCCAAAAAATTAAGTCAAATTATTGAAGAGATTATTTGTTCAGGTTATCGTGCGTCAAGGACAATTTTTCGTCCTACTGGGTTGAAAACCACTGCTTCAATGTCTGATATTTTATACATACTAAAAACTTAGCGAATGAATTAACTAACTAAAAAAACCTAATGCTATTATTTATATTTGTATTTTATAGAGATATTTTAAAATTGAAGGAGATCAAACCATTTTTTTTGAGGCAAAGCCAATAATGACATATATTATTAATAAGTATACGTGGATAGATAATAACAGTGATAATAATAAATTTTACCTAAAATTCTTAAGTTTAAAACTCTGTTTTCTAAAAAGTTTTTACTTATTCATTCTTTACAATCTAATCCACGGTGAATTTAAATTTTATTCGTTCAGAGTTTTAAAATTGGTCAATAATGACTGTGGTGTATTTTAGTGGTTAAATTAGAAATAAAAAACGTTACTAAATCATTCTATAGAAACGAGGGAAAACAATCCACTCTAATAAATGCCATTGAAAATGTTAATTTAGCAGTAAATGATGGTGAATTTGTTTGTCTTGTGGGTCCTTCTGGTTGTGGAAAATCTACTCTTCTCAATATATTAGCAGGATTGGATAATCCGACGAAAGGACAAGTTGTTTTAAATGGTAGACCCGTTATTGGAACTGGTCCAGATAAAATAATGGTTTTTCAAGAAAATGCTCTGTTTCCTTGGATGAAAGTAATAGATAATGTAGAATTTGGATTGAAAATAGCTAAAGTTGAAAAAATAAAAAGAAGAGAAATAGCAATGCAATACCTTGATATGATGCAATTAAAAAAATTTTCAGAAGCGTATGTATATCAACTTTCTGGAGGTATGAAACAAAGAGTCTCTATAGCACGAGCATTAGTTTTGGATCCAGAGGTATTACTTATGGATGAACCATTTGCTGCCTTAGATTCTCAAACACGTGATTTATTATTAGTTGAATTACAATTAATTTGGGCTAAAACAAATAAAACCATTATTTTTGTTACACATAACATTATAGAATCTGTGTGTCTTGGTGATAGAGTAGTAGTATTTACTAATAGACCTGGTAAAATAAAAAAAGATATAAAAATAGACTATAGACGACCTAGGCTAACAGAAGATGATAATCTCAAAGACTTTCAAAGACAAATTCTTTATGAATTAAAATCAGAGATGGTTCATTCAAGAAAAGAAAAGACAGATTTATTTTAACTCTTTTAATATTTCTGTTGCCAATACAAAATGATTAGGAGATGTAATTAAAACCTCATCTGCAATCTTACCACAATTTTTAATAAATTCTATAGGTTCTTGTTCATATTCTTTCCAATTTAAACCTATTAACTCAGCTGATCTTTTGTTCTTTTCTGAAGGTATCATTATACATGCAATTATCTTAATATCAAAAGGTCTAATTTGATCTATTATATTTTCTAAATCTTCTATTGATTCTATAGATTGAGTTACAAATGCATTAGGTTTGGCATCAATTTTTCCTTTGATAGTATTAATGTTTTGTATTTTATTTGGAATCGATAGATTTAATTTTATTGATTTGTTGAATTCTTGAGTGTTAAACTGATTAACTACTTTACTAGGTTTTAATAATCCTTGAATGGCTAAATCATTTTTGGGTTGATCTCCCAGTATAATGAGTAAACTTTCAATATTTAGTAAAATAGAATCGGAAATAGTTTGATACATGGATGTCAAATTTCTATCTCTTGTTCTTACACTACATGAAATTTTCATTTTAGCATTATTTTTTTTTATTATGCTGGCCATGGTTATACTTGATAATCTAGGAATTCCTAATACTGAATCAGTAAAATGAAGACCATTGATATATTCATCAAGTATCATTGCCTTATTTTTTACATTTTCTAGATCAGTTAAAAGATTTGAATAACTAAAATAATCATTAGGTAGTATTTTAGGTGGATTTAACTCATAACTAATTATCAACTAGTATCATTTAATTTTCGTCTAATGGAATATAAAATATAATTGATTTATTTACAGTATAATGAAAATTGCTATATATAGTCTTTCTAATTGTTTTCATTTTGCTCAATTTTTTAATTGTTTATCAATTGTTGTGCGCTTAATCCAATTCACTTTTTAATTATTATTAAATCTATAATTTTAAAATATTCCTGCAGCTATTTTATATTATTGGATATCGATAAAAACCAATTCAAAGAAAAGATTATTCCTAGACTTTCATCTAAAATCGATGTCGATGTCCAATTATTAAAATCAACTGGGTATACTCTTTCTTCTGTTCTTATAATTTTTCATTTTACAGATTGTAAACCAAAAATTATCTTAACAAAAAGAAGTTCTTTGTTGAAGTACCACAAAAATGAAATTTCATTTCCAGGAGGAACATTCAAAGAAACAGATTCGTCATTATTAAATACTGCATTAAGGGAAACAAAAGAGGAGATAGGTCTAAATATTCATTCAAATGAAATCTTGGGAAGTTTCCATACAGTAAGAACATTAACTTCTAATTTTGCAATAATTCCATTTGTTACTTTTCAGGATAGTATTAGAAAGACTAAAATATTAATCGATGAAGTCTCTGAAGTATTGGATATTCCAGTATTTGATTTGTTTAAGGGTCTTAATAATAATTTTAATTATAAAAATTTTAGTGATTCCTACTCATTTAGTTATAATAGTGAAATAATTTGGGGGGCTACAGCAAGAATTTTAAAACAAATACGAGATTGTTTTTATTGATATTTCAATATAATTATATTTGAGTTAAATCTTTTTGTTTATATCACATCTACTGAGAACTATAAAGACAAAAGGTAAAGCTTTTTTTTGCAAATAATTAATAACAATGAGTATCAAATGATAATAAATTAAAACAAGTAACAATAACATGAATCCAGAATTTGAATCAATAATTGATATTCTAAATTCTATTGATTTTCCTATCCTTATAGGAATTTTTAGCTTTATATCTGCAGTGATAATTTGGGGGATAATAAAAAACCATTAAACCATCTTCAAATCCACTAATTTCTTTTTTTGAAGTAAAAGAGCTGTTTTTATAACTCTATTAACTAGTTATTTGTTGATTTATGGCTTTTGATAGTTTATCTGAATATATTCATACACTTGAATCTGTTGGCAAATTACATCGTGTAAAAGCCGAAGTAGATACAAATCTTGAGATAGCAGAGATTATGAGGCGTAAGATGTATTCAGGTGAATCACCTGCTATCCTTTTTGAAAATGTAAAAGGATATGATATTCCCATATTAGGTAATGCATTTGGAACAATGGATTTATTAAAAATTGCTCTGAATCTCTCGGATTTTCGAGAAATTGGTAAAAGAATTACAGATTTAACAAAATTGAAAATACCTTCTAACTTGTTTGATAAATTAAAGATGCTTCCTAGATTATCTGAATTAGGAGACTATGCTCCAAAGTATGTTGAATCTGGTGCTGTAACAGAAATAATTGAAAAAGAAAAGGCTAATCTTAATTCTTTACCAATTCTAAAATCGTTTCCTAATGATGCAGGAAAATTTATTACCTTTGGATTAACTATTACCAAACATCCCGAAACTGGAATTAGAAATATTGGTGTTTATAGAATTCAAATCGTAAATGACCAAAAGGCTATAATGCATTGGCAGACACATAAACGAGGAGCTCAACACTATGAATTAATGAAGGAGTATAGCAAACCTATTGAAACAGCAATAGTAATCGGAACGGATCCATCAACTATTTTTAGTGGAATAGCTCCTGTTCCTGAAGGAATGGATAAATTTTTCTTTTCTGGGATCGTTAGAAAAAAGGGAGTAAAATTAGTAAAATGCAAAACAGTTGATTTAGAAGTTCCTGCTAACTCAGAGATTGTTTTAGAAGGATATGTTGACCCTAATGAAATGAGAATAGAAGGACCATTTGGAGATCATACGGGCTTTTATACACCTCCTGAACCCTATCCAACATTCAATTTGACATGTTTAATGAAAAGAAAAAATCCAATTTATCTGACAACTGTTGTCGGGAAACCAATTTTGGAAGATGCATATATAGGTAAAGTTATTGAACAATCATTTCTTCCTCTTATTCAAATGTTCCAACCTGAGGTAATTGATTTTTCTATGCCTGCTTCAGGTTGGTTTCAAGGATTGGCTATAATATCTATTAAAAAAAGATATCCTGGACAGGCGAAAAAAGTAATGATGGGATTATGGGGAATGGGTCAACTATCATTAACAAAAATTTTTGTTGTAGTTGATCATGCTATTAATGTACATAATATAAATGAAGTAATCTGGGCAATTACTACCAAATCTGATCCTAAAAGAGATATAATTATAATTGACAATACTCCTACTGATACGCTTGATCCTGCATCTCCAATTTTAAATCTTGGTTCAAAAATGGGAATAGATGCAACTACTAAAACTGCAGAGGAAGGATTTATGCGAGAAATTCAAAAACCAGTAGAAGTTGACAATGACACCAAGAATTTAGTTGATAAAAAATGGACCAATTATGGATTCTCTAATTAAATAATTCTATTATCATCGTTTTTTCGTTTTTCATCTTGATTTCTTTACAATTTGTTATAGGAATTTACAAATTATGGTTATTCTATCAATTAGTTTAATAAATTGAATCATGTTTTATGTTTTGATTTTAATTGGAATTTGATGTAAAAATTGGTGCTACAAAAGAGAGAGTTATAACAACTAATTCAAACCAGACTACCAGTTTTTTATGGGAAGGAGAAAATGTGCTTTCTACTCCTTCAATGATTTCTGAAATGGAAGAAACATGTAGACTACTCTTAAAGGATTTTCTTTTAAACGAAAAGGAGTGGGATTCAGTTGGAACCATTGTTGATATTAAACATATTGCTACTACTCCAGTAGGTTCAACAATTAGGTTGAAAGCAATAGTGGAATCTGTTAATAATAGAAGAGTAATGTTTAATGTAGAGGCATTTGATGATATTGAAAAAATCGGGGAAGGAAAACATGAACGTTTTATTATTAATGTAGCCAAGTTTAAATCCAAATTTGAGGAGAAAAAAAAGAAATTACATGTAAATAATTGATAATTAAGTATGTTAATCGTGTAAAACTATAAAAATAGGATTATTTGAAATGTGTTTATTATATTAGGTGAATGAGTATGAGTATGGGCCAAATTCAAACAAGTGCTGGCGGAATGCCAGTTGTAATTTTAAGAGAAGGAACACGTGAAAATAAAGGAAGAGAGGCACAAAAAAATAATCTTACTGCCGCTAAATTGGTTGCTGAAGTCGTGAAATCTAGTCTAGGTCCACGAGGAATGGATAAAATGTTAGTCGATTCTCTAGGAGATGTTACTATCACAAATGATGGAGCTACTATTCTAAAAGAAATAGATGTCCAACATCCTGCAGCAAAAATGGTTGTAGAAGTAGCCAAATCAGTAGATAATGAGGTTGGGGATGGTACTACATCTTCAGTAATTTTTACTGGTTCACTTTTGGAAAAGGCGGAAGAATTGATTGACAAAAACGTTCATCCATCAGTTATTGTTGACGGTTATACTGCTGCTTCCATTGAAGCTCTTCAAACATTAGATAAAATTGCTATTAAAGTAAAAACTGATGATAGAGATCTTTTAGCAAAAATTGCTAATACTAGTATGTATTCAAAGTTAGTTTCAGAAGATAGCCCTGTCTTAAGTAAAATAGTAGTAGACGCTACACAAATGATAGCTGAATTGAATGAAAAAACAAAAACTCTAAAAGTGGATCTTGATAATATCAAAGTAGAAAAAAAAGCCGGAGGGTCTATGCAAGATACTTCTCTTATTAAAGGTATAGTTCTCGATAAAGAAGTTGTTCATAGTGGAATGCCTAAAAGAATTGAAAAAGCGAAAATAGCCTTGATCAATTCTCCATTAGAAATAGAAAAAACTGAAATGAGTGCAGAAATCCGTATTAGTGATCCTCAACAAATGCAAATGTTCCTTGAAGAGGAAAATAATATGCTAAGAGCAATGGTAGAAAAAGTTAAAAGTTCAGGTGCAAATGTTTTACTATGTCAAAAAGGAATAGATGATTTAGCACAACACTATCTTGCTAAAGATGGTATCCTTGCAGTTAGACGTGTTAAAGAAAGTGATATGCTAAAATTAACTAAAGCCACAGGTGCAAGACTTGTAAATAATATTGATGATCTTTCTTCAAAAGACCTTGGTTCAGCTGACGTTGTCGAAGAACGAAAAGTTGAAACTGATAAATGGGTTTTCATAGAAGGATGTAAAAATCCAAAGGCAGTAACCATTCTAGTTCGAGGTGGATCTCAAAGAGTGGTCGATGAAGCAGACCGTTCTCTTCATGATGCACTGATGGTTATGAAAGATGTATTGGAAAAACCATTTATCGTAGCAGGTGGAGGAGCACCAGAAGCTTATATTGCTACACATATACGAAATTGGTCTAGCAGTTTAGAAGGTAGAGAACAATTAGCAGTAATTAAATTTGCAGAGGCATTAGAAACTATTCCAATATCTCTTGCTACTAATGCTGGTATGGATCCAATCGATACAATGGCAGAGTTAAGAGCAAAACAAAACAAAGGAATGAAATGGACTGGTGTTAATGTCAGGAGTACAACTGTCTCAGATATGTTTAAACAAAACATCTTAGAGCCTGTGGTAATTAAAGAACAAATAATCAAGTCTGCTACTGAAGCAGCTTGTATGCTTTTACGAATTGATGATGTTATTGCATCAAGTAAATCAAAAGCTCCCCCAGGAGGCGGTATGCCCGGTGGAATGGGCGGCATGGGTGGCATGCCCGGAATGGATATGGATTAAATTTTCCTTTCCATCTTTTCTTTTTAATAATAGATGCATATTCGGTTAACTATAATAGTATGAAAGAAAAGGTAATGATAGTTTAGTCAATATTAAATAAAATGAGTTATTTTTAGTATTTCTAAAAAGATTAGTGAATTTGTAATTATGGAGAAAATTTATCGAGTATCATTTCAGACCATTTTCTTTCACTACTTTTTAAGATATAACAATCAATACTAGATAGTAATTCTTCCATCATTTTTTTCTCGGCCTCTAAAAGATCATATGCTGTTTTATTCTCAATTCGTATATATTTTATTAAATCACTATAGGGTGGAAATAGAAATGCATCATCACTATTTTCTATCGCTCTTTTTAATGCATCCTCTACAGAGATACTTTCCATTTTTTCTACTTTTTCTTGGTCATTACCTTTTTCCAAGAAGAAAAGAGAATTGATTGTTGTCTTAGCTTTAATTTTCGCATCTTTTATAATGTCGCTAATGTGGTATTTAGGAGGTTTTATCCTTGACTGTCCAATTGTATTAATCGTAAAGATTGGTACATTATGATCGGCCAATTTATGCATCAAACTCCTTCCAGTTTTTGAGTGAATCAAACTTCTAATTCTCATTCCTTTTTTATCATTTGTATCATTATCACCATTATGAGAAGATGATGATTGTGCTTCAACTGCTGTTCTATAGGTATGTGCACTAATTGTCATTGATTTTGGAAAGCATAGTGCATTATTTGGCAGATTGATTATAGTCATATCATCAGACAAAAAATAATATCCATGTTTAACACATTTTATTACAGTTGTTGTCTTGCCAGTATCAGGAGGCGCTGAAAGGAAAAACCCTTGACCATTTGGAGGGGACATACATGCAGAATGTAAAAGAATGTATTCTTTAGAAAGAAAGAGAAATCTGAGAATAGGCTCTATTAAATTCACATATGTAACATGTTTGGATTTTGATATTAATTCATTAATTGATATCTCTATTTTACTTCCATTAAAGTTTATTTGGAATTGAGCTCCTGAAGAACCAAAATGTTCTGTATATTTGATTGTATATTGTGAACCTCCAGATTCAAAGTTATTCGTCATTAATTTCCTCGTAGCTCTAAATTTAGACATATCATGATCATTGGAAAAAGATCTTATCATTAGCGTGATATCAGGATCATCAAACTCTTTTGTGGAAAAATATTCTAATTCTTGTAAATTTATCTGTGATTTAACCTTAATGATATCATGAATGTTATAGTAATACAAATATACAAAATTACTATCTTTAAAAGAGATTTAAACACTATTCCTTTATCTTATATAAGAATGTTCAATTATTATATATTTATTATTTGCGGGATTGATTTGCATTCCGTATCAGATACTTGTTATAACATTATATTTTTGCATATTACAAATATTATGAAGTATATTTTACAAGTAACTAAATATAATAAAAAAAGTATAAGAAATTTATTACTAAAAAAATTATTAAAAAATGTTATAAATATAACTCACGATAATTTTAATATGCAGATGTCTCCTAAGAAAAACAAGTGCAAACAAATCATCGCGAAATATTCGAAACTAAAAATATGTATACAATTTCAATAATCATTCCTACATTTAACGAAGCAGAAAATATCATAAGCTTATTAGATAAAATTAAAGAAAATTTAATGCATAATATTTTTACAGAAATTATAATTGTAGATGATAACTCTCCAGATGGTACTAGTAGTATTGTGCAAAATTACATAAATAGTGATCTTGATTCTAAAAGAAGAAATGTAAACTTTAAAGAAAATCTATATTCAATTAAGATTATTAATAGAAAAATCAAAAACGGTCTAATCCCAGCTATATTAGAAGGAGTCAAAGCATCCAAAGGTGATTATGTACTGATTATGGATGCAGATTTTTCTCATCCACCTGAAATGATACCAAAGATTATAGAGAAATCTCTAGGCAATTCTAATTCAATAGTTATAGCTTCTCGTTATACAAAGAATGGCTCTATAGTTGGATGGCCCTTTAAAAGACGACTGATAAGTAAAGCTGCAGCTGTTATTGCGAAATTTGGTCTCAATGTAAATAATGTTACAGATCCAATGTCAGGATTTTTTGCAGTGCCTAGACCTATTATACAAAATCTAAAAATCGATACAAAAGGTTATAAAATCTTGTTAGAAATACTTGTAAAATCAAAAGATATTCAAATATTCGAGATACCGTATACTTTCATGGATAGAAAATCAGGTAAAAGCAAAATGGGTTCTAGTGTTATTTTTGACTATATAAGTTCAGTATGGCAATTATATAGATATGGACGAACTCAACAAAAGAAATAAATTTGTTGCTTCCTGCATTATCGATACAAGGATAATTAGCGGAATCGGAAAAACCTTCTAGTTAATTCTTCTTTGTAGTATATGGATGGGTGGTTAATTCTGAATCAAATGACTAAAAGTAGGGGACTTAGGAATAAAAAAATACTTTTAATTTTCATACCTCTAGTTTTAAGTTCTTTTACAAGTCTCTGGAATATATCAGGTTTTCCCAGCCTCCATGTGGATGAGGGTCATTATATGCGTAAAGCTATGTCTACATTAGAAGGAGAAGGTCTTCAACCACAAGATAGATATTTCGCTCCATATTTTGGACAAATATTATTAGCAGGCATCCTGGGAATGATTGGATATCCTGATATCTTAAATCCATCTCCAGATGCCCAATCAGTAGAATCACTTTATTTTATTCCACGACTCATTATGGGTTTATTTGCTGTATTAGATACATTTCTAATATATAAAATTACAGAAAAAAGGTATGGGCTTAAAGTGGCGCTTTTAGCATCTATTCTATTTGCAGTCATACCTTATGGGTGGTTATTAAGAAGAATATTTTTAGAGTCTATACAACTTCCTCTGCTATTGACTTCTATACTATTAGCCCTTTATATAAAACGTAACCCAGATAAAGAACAAAATAATAAGCTAGGAATACGAAATATTTCTTTAATTTTATTATCTGGTATATTTCTTGGTCTAGCGATATTTACAAAGATTCCAATTTTTGTTATGATGCCCTTAGTTGGATATATTGTAATGACTAATAGCGGTAACAATAAATTAAAAAGTATTGGAATTTGGCTTTTACCCGTAATTTTAATTCCTCTTATATGGCCTGCACACGCTTATTCTATCGGTGATTTTGACACTTGGATAGAAGATGTATTACATCAAACTCAAAGAGAGAGTAAACCTCTAATTAATTCTCTAGCTACTTTTCTTCAAAATGATCCCTTAACTTTTTCATTGGGTATGGCAGGAATTCTGTATGCTGCAATCAGAAGAGATTTTTTCATATTGTTATTTAGTATACCATTTCTTTTGTTCTTATATTGGATTGACTTTGTATCTTCTTTTCACATAGTTCCTTTATTTCCAGTATTTTCTATTGCTGGAGCAAGGTTAATTGTAGATTTATCCAACCTAATACCTATCTCTAAAATTAGAAATACTATTCCCTATGCAGTGGTATCCGTTATTGCTATTGTTGGATTAGTTTCGATTTTTTCATTAATTACAATTGATTCTAATTCTGTAATAATTAAAACACATGCTGTATTGATACAACATTTACAACAAAGAAATGATACTGTGACTATGATAGGAAACCCTCTTTACATATGGATGCCTAGACATGTTTTTGATCTTTCTTATCAAGATAGAAGTTACTATTCTACAAAACCTTTAGATACTCCATATTTCATAGTAATCGATGATTCAGGTTATAAAAAGATAATTAAAGAAGATAGCAAGAGAGGTGCTTTTCATAAAAACTTATTCAATCAGACTCATCTAGTAGAAAGTGTTAAACCAGATAATCCTTTACCAAAATACAAAACTAATATTTATCCGTATACAAATTTAAAACAATCTCCTATATTAAAACAACTTGATATAAGAGCAAACTACTAAGCTATTAAAACAATATATATTTGTCCATAGTTAGAAATATAAAGATGAATTTTACTAGAAAATAAATAAATAGCACGACTTTTAGTTTTTGATAATGATTAATAGATGATTTCTTTTATAATTTTTTATTAGTATAGATTCAAATATGATGTATTCCAATGACTTACTGCATGTATAATAATCATTACTCTACAACCATCAGTGTTATAATAATTATTATTGTTGTAATGTGTGCCAGTTTCATTTATATAGGTAATATTAGTGAAATAGATGCTCAATCATCAACAAAATCAAAAAAAGAGCCTTCTATACCAATACTAAGAGATACAGCCTTGAAAACTGAATTAATTGTTGATAAATTGAAGTTTCCTTCTGGAATGGAGTTTATAGGAAATGATGACCTTCTAGTTATAGAAAAAAATACGGGGAAAGTGAAACGTGTAACTAATGGAGAGGTCGTTGGTGATCTTTTAGATTTAAATGTAGCAACAAAGAGTGAAAGAGGCTTATTAGGTATAGCTGTATTGGATATATCTAAAACTAAACATGCTAGTAATTATGGTCCAAATGACAAATTTGTTTTTCTTTTTGTAACTGAAACAGAGAACGAAGATGATGGGGAAATTTTAGGAAATCGTGTATACCGATTTGATTTTGTGAATGATACTTTAATCAATCCTGTCCTACTCCTTGATTTACCTTATTTACCAGGCCCGTCACATAATGGAGGAGTTATGAAAATTGGCCCGGATAATAATTTATATATTATTATGGGGGACTTAAACAGATTAAAAGATCCAACTGGTGATACGATTGCTTCTAATCTACAGGGGACAGCTCTACCTGATGGTAGAGGAGGAGTTCTACGCATAACACCCGATGGAGAAACTGTTAAGGATGGATTTACCTTGGGAGCAGGAGGACTTTTAGACAAATATTATGGATATGGTGTAAGAAATAGTTTTGGTATTGGTTTTGATAATGTGACAGGGTTTTTATGGGATACTGAAAATGGATCTCATTATGGTGATGAAATTAATATCATCAAGCCTGGATTTAATAGTGGATGGAGACAAGTATTAGGACTATCTTCTATGTATAGTGAATTTTCTAATAAGGAGTTTGATAAAAGTAAGTTAGTGACTTTCAATGGTAATGGCAAATATTATGATCCTGTATTAACATGGAATGACACGATAGCTCCAACAACCATTGCATTTATTCATTCTTCAGCGTTAGGCCCAGAATATATGGATGATGTGTTAGTAGGTGGTGTAAAAAATGGAACCATCCTGCATTTTGACCTTAATCAAACTAGAACAGGATTGCAATTAGAAGGATCTTTGTCTGATAAAGTGGTAAATAAACCTGATGAATTAAATACTGCAATTTTTGGAACTGGTTTTGACATAATTACCGATATCAAGATAGATCCTATAGATGGAGATGTTTATGTCTTGGCAGCAAATACAAAGAATGGTAAAATTTATAAAGTTTTCCAAGCTGGAGATGCGTGAGATGCTAACTTATCACTCTACTCTTACTTTACAAATTTTATTTTCTCAATTATAATTTTCATTATAATTTTTACTATCCTGTTAGAAATTTTGCAAAAGAAACTATTATAACAAATCAATAATTAATTAATACATTATGTGTACGGCAGTAAGTCTTTAATGTCTTATTTTATTTAAGCTTACTTCTACAATATGAAGGCTCCTACAGCGGATAGACATAGACATTCCTTTACGATAAATTCCTAGTATGAGATAAACTCGGGTAATGCTCAAGATACGAATAGTTCAGTCTATTTGTTGCAAAGATGATGAAATATTTAGATTATATCATGAGCCAGAGATGAATACACAATTTATAATATGGCAGGTAATGTATGATATTATATTTTATTAAATTATAGTTGATATAGTGAGAAAGGAGTGTTATATCAATTACAATCAAAATGTGATCTACCGTTTGTAACGTTAATATTCTATCTATTCGAGCAATGGACAATATTTAAATATCATAATTACTATGTATTCTTTCAAATTATGATTATCATATCTGTTAATAGTAATAAAAGAAGGATACTAATTTAATGCATAGACCACAGTCCAATAATAATAATAATGATAATATTATTGAAGTTAAAAATAATATTTTGGAAGAAGGTATAGAATGTTTTACTCATTGGTTATCAGCTGAAGAGGGAAATAGTGAAAAAAATAGTTATATTCAATTGACCCTAAAAATATTTGAAAAAGATAATAGAATAATTATTCATGACTATTTTCAGAATATTGATATAGAGGTTAAGTTTGATAATGGTATTCCACTGTGTACTCTATGTGATACATCTGAATGTGCTCATGCTGGATTTGCAATTTGTGCGGAACAAAATCTTTCCTCCTCTATCTAATACTTATCATAGCGTGGTAGCCAGGAAATTGAAGTTTTGGAAGGTTATAATATATTAACTGTTATCATAATGTTCTTCAGTATGTAGCCCGTTAGATCTGATAAATCTTATTAATTCTGTAGAATCATCAATATTATAATATTTTTTCATTTTTTCCAAGGTCTCATCATCATAAATCCTTGGTTTTTGGATCCTTTTCTCTTTCTCGCTTTCTCCCATATTATTTTTTTACATTTATAATACTTAAGTTTTTATAAGTGATATATAACCATAAAAGACTCATAATTTTGTTAAAATATTCATAACAAACATTTACCAAATAAAGGAGGAGAGTATTACAATTTTTCTTAAGGAATCAAATACCTTTTGATTAGATAGTAAAATATAGTCGGATAGCAATCAAAAACTTTGTCTATCTGAGTTGTTGAGTGACTTGAGGTTGTATTATTATTTTTACGACAGAAGTTGATTTTATTATCTTTACTCCGATTCTTCGATATGGGAAATACATGATATTAAAAGATGAGAAATTGTATAGTGAATTTTAGTGATTTTTCGTTCATGCGATAATTTTTTTATAATTAAATTTTCGTTTGTTGTTTGTTTATTTCTCTATTTCTTCTTTTTTTTCTTAATATCAGGAAAATACTGATAGATATTAAAATTAAAATAATTAAAATTATAATAGTAATTAATATTGGTGTATTCGTTAATTCAAACTCCAATCTATATGATAGTTGATCATTTTTCAAATTAAATTGTGCCGTATTGTTGTTATTATCAATAGTTATAAGATCTTTTATTTCTTTGTTCACCTTTACCAATACTTGACTTCCTGGGTTAAATCCTCCTAAAATAAAATTTGTCTCAATTCCTAATTCAGGATATAATAAATCAATCCTTTTATTCTCTTTATTTTTTTCTAAATCATAGTTTACTTTGGTAATGTTTACATAGGATGATTCTGGGTTTACAAATAGATCCAGAGTTTTTAATTTTGTAAAATTATTATTCGGATTAAGTATTATTGTATTATTTTGTTTATAGACTGTATTTGTAATATTATTCCCGTCAATAATCTTATTCATTGTATCAGTTATTATCATATTACTTTTTTTATCATTCAGCAAAAATTCCGTATAATTAAAATAAGAATTTAATATCTTGTTATCTTTGGATTGTCTTATAAAGAAATCGTCATTTTGATTATTTTCTATTATATTATTTTCTAATGTATTGTTAGATGTTTTATCAAATTTTAAGCCATAGTTAGGCCCTTCAACAATCTTGTTATTTGTCAATTTATTGTTATTTGTTCCATAATCTGCAATATTCACTCCACTATTCATGGATTTCTTTATATTATTAAATTGAATTATATTATTAGTAGAATTATTGTATATATTTATCCCATAATTATTACTGTTTGTTATGTTATTTGAATTAATTAGATTATTCTTTGTATTCTTCAGGAAAATTCCATTACCGTTTCCTACAAAGTTATTCATTATTATATCATTTTCTGGTGATTCTGAAACCATCATTCCCATTGTGTTGGATCTAATATTGTTTGATTCAACATAATTTATGCTAGAATTCCTTTCAAATAGAATTCCTATACCGATATTATTTTCTAAGATGTTATTCATGATTTTTATATTATTACAATTTTTTTTACATACTATGGCATGTAAATTATTTTCGTAAATTCTATTTTCTAGTATGTCAATATTGTTTGTATTTAAGTCCAAATTAATACCATCAAATTGACTCCTTAAGATATTGTTATTCTTTATAGTGACATTAGAAACTTCATTTGCAAAGCGTAATCCAAAATAATTATTAATTATCGTGTTGTTTTGAATTATACTACCATCACCAGAAAAAAATGTTATTCCTGTTGTCCCTGAATGACCTTTATAACCCAGATTTTCAAAAAATGAATTGGTAATATTAGTTTTTCCTGCCGAGTTCCAGAAGGTCCATATAAAAGCTCGGGGAGTTTCAGGACTGATTAATTGAGGAATCTCATTACTTGTCGAATTCCAGGAAGTTATATTTGTATTGTCTATAATTAAATTGCCCCTTGAAATTATAGAATATGCAATATTATTTGAAGAATCAGAATCTATTTTAAGTAGACGAGTATTCATACCATTAATATTTAATGTTCCATTTTCAAGTATCAAAATGTTAGACTTCAATATCCATTCTTTTTCTCCTGTCATTTCTAGAATGTCAGAATTGTTCTTAAAAAAATCATTAATAGTAAGAATATCTACTGTTCCATTACAAACTACAATAGTTTTTGTAATGTTTTCATATCTCAAACAAATATCATCCTCCGTTAGAGGGTTATTACTTTTTATAACCTTATTTTCAAATTCAGCAGCATTATTAGTTAATGTATTGTGAAAATCAACTGCAAATGAATTATCTATAATATTAACTGAAATTAAAATTAATAAAGAGGGAAATACAACAATGCCTAAAATTATAATATTTCTAATACTAAACACTTGCGTTACTACATTAAATTAATATGCTATATAAATGACGACAAAATTATTAATGCAGTTATTACCTTTTTTTTTTAAATAACATACTTCTAGTAAGAAATGGAGAGACACACATTTATATAAAAATAATCAAATTATATTGGTTTATGACATTACAGGGTGGAGCTAACGATAATACTGTTAAATATCTTATTATATTCTTCTTTACTTTGCTGGTCTCTCATATTGTTTTTTATACTTTACCTTTACAACAGATATACGGTGCCAATAATGTAAACACCAGTAGCGGACCACCGTATAATGGTGTTGATATGCATGGATTTTATACTAGAACATCTCAAGCTAGAGATACAAATTATGATCTTCCAAAAAATTATTTTGAAGAGAGCTTTAAAATTCTTTCATCTAATGGATTAAATCACGTTCGATTCTTGATTTTCTGGGAGTCTTTTGTAAAAAATCCTACAGAGTTCATTGCAGAATTAAAAACTGTTGCGAATGCTGCTGATAAATATAATATTACAGTTCTATATGATAACCACCAATTTCATACATCGTCTTATCTAAATCCTCAAAGAGGTACGGGCTTTCCCTTTTCATTATTTGAAGCCGATTTCTCATTTTTTTATGGAAGTGGTGGTGGTACCAAATATCCTACCGCTAAAGTATGGTGGACAAATTGGTGGGATAGAAATGTTCGTGACAAAGATGCAAATGATGGCTGGACGTTACAAACAGAATTCTTCAAAAAAGTTCTCGAAACTGTTGATAACCATACAAGTACAATAGGCTATGAAATTTTAAGTGAACCACAAGTCCATGATAAGAATCAATGGGAGAAAATAGGAAAATACAATACATTTATGGCAGATTTTCTTAGAAAATATACAGATAAAACTATTGCATATAGTATGAATATTCCTGTATCTTTACAAAGCCCTATTGAATTAAATCCAATTAATCTAGCAAAAATGGCACCAAAGAATGTGAGTAATCTTGTATTTAAAATAAGCGTATATGGAGTCCCACAAGAAAATGAGTATCAAGAATCAAGGTTGAGTAATTTTGTTCAAGCTGCTGAACTAGCAAATGTTCCACTCTACGTAGGAGAATGGAATAATGTTCAGAGGGATAAGATTCTTGATGAAGAAGGAGAAATTATCACATTTATTAACGAAACATTTAGCAGTATAAATCAGAGTGAAGCCAATAAATTAGTATCTGTGTTTAAGGATCTTGATGTGTGGGGATCTGCATTTTGGCAATGGAGAGTTGATTCTCATCAAGTGCAAAACTTTAACTTGATTAATATAACTAACGGAAAGATAGAAACTACGCCTTTTTTTGATATAGTGAAAACTGCATATCAGGCAAATTATGGAGATATCCAAAAAACCTCCTCTTCTAACACTACAACATTAACCTAACCAACAATGAGATTTAGTAAATGAAATTAGTACAAAAATATGATGAGAAAGTTCATCATTCAATAAACTTCATATAGATTTGATAAGTTAATAATTAAATTTGACAAGATATGATCTTTTTATTAAACCATTATTTGTGGTCTTTTTGAAAGATACTTGGGTAAATTTAATGGCATAAATGGTTTATCTTTTGTTTCTTTTCTTACTAATTCTATTAATTCTTCTATATTGGATTCAATTTGTGTCCCTGTCCGACGATCACGTATTACCAAAGTTGTAGATTCAGCTTCTTTATCTCCAATAACTAATATGAATGGAATCCATTCTGTTTCTGCTTCCCTTATTCTTTTACTAAGAGATTCTGGTCTGTCATCTATATCTGCCCTTATGTGACTTTGGGAAAGAGTATTCTCTATATTTTCTGCAAATAGTAAATGTTCATTCCTAATAGGTATGATTCTAACTTGTGTATGGGATAACCAAATAGGAAATTGAGGTCTTTGACCTTGTTGTTTAATTTTAGCGGCTTTTTCTAATAGCGTATAAATAATTCTTTCTATAGCTCCACTAGGTGAATTATGTAATATTATTGGATTTTGTCTTTTGCCTTGCTCATCTATATATTCAATATTGTATCGTTTTCCATTTTCTACATCGATTTGGTCAGTTGATAAAGCTGCTGCCTTTCCTTGATTATCAACATAATTAAATTCCCACTTTAAAATAAAATAAAAAAATCTATCCTTCCACATTTCAACTAATATTGGTTTTCCAAATTTTTTCGAAATCTGAGCAACAAATTCTTTATTTTCATTATAAAATGTTTCAGTAAATCTTATTGCCATTTCTATATCTTCAATTCTTATATCAAATCCGTTTAATACATTTAGAGAGAGATCAAAACGTTTTAAACATTCATCTTTTGCTTGTTCTATATCTTTACAAAATGCATGACAGTCAGGCATACTAAAGGCTCTTAATCTTCTTAGCCCTACTAGTTCTCCACTTTTTTCTCTACGAAAACTATACCTTGTTAACTCATAAAGTTTCAATGGGAGGTTTTTATATGTAATATGAAAATCCTTAGCCATTAAAAATTGACCAAAACATGCTGCAAACCGTAAAAATAATTGTTTATTATCTGATACTATATTATATTGTCTGGCAGGAAAACGATTAAAATAGCTTTCCATAGATGGATGTTTTGTATCATACATTATGGGAGTTTCAACTTCTATTCCACCATATTCAAGAACATTTCTGGTTACAAACTGTTCTATCAATGATTTCATTAATCTTCCCTTTGGATAGTATCTCATATTACCTGCATCAGAAGCTGGTTCATAATCTGCAATAGCCATTTTCTTCATGAGACCTACATGAGCAGGTTGTTCATCGACTACTCTTCTTTTTGAGGTTTCATATTCTAAAAACCTTTTCAAATTACTATTTTTTTCAATTTTAAATGCTTCTAATGGTGTTAATACCCCATTTGTATCTAGAATGAACCATAGAGATTGTTGTTTTTCTTCCGATTTTAAAGCCGAAGATACAGGCTCAATATCAAGCAGATTTTGTTTTAAATCCTCTTTCCAAAATGTCGCGTCTTTACCGTTAATCGGAAATTGCATATCCGAAATTACTTTAAAATTTTCTGCTAATGGGTGACCTTTTACTTTTATATTGAAGCTCTTTGTCCATCCAAATGGAGCTCTATTAACCTCATGTATTATCTTCTTTGATTTTGTTTCCAATTCTTGGAGAATTTCAAAAGCATATTTTGGTGGTGCCAAATAAGAACTTAAGTGAGAATAAGGATAAATCAATAGTCTATTGACTTTTAAATTTTCTGAGTAACTTTTAATTTCTTCTATTGCTTTTTCTATAATTATTTTATTATCTCCTTCTTCTACTGATACAAAAACAACTATTAAGTTTTCTAATCTTATTTTTAATTTTAGTATATTTTTTTCTGCATCATTAAGTTCCTCTTTAACGGGTTCATATTCCATAAACTCTGCATGTAATTGTAATAAACGCATTTTCTATCTTACCTTAATCTAATTTTTTACTTCCATCTTGCTCTTTCTGTTTCGCGATCTTCTTTTGTGGCTTTTTTCCATTCTTTATAATGATTTCTACATAAATAGATTCTTTTATTAGTTGAAGAAAGATCCAAGTCATTAGCCATTCTTCCTTTACTCTCGCTCATAGATTTTTCTGCTTGTTCAGTACATCCTTTTACGCTACAGTTAATACCTTTGTTTACTCTACCCATCTATAGTAAAATTATATTTAGAATATAAAAGCTATACCGATATATAGATTTGAATAATTAACGTATTATGAAAATTACCATAAAAACTAGTGACCCGATTATTTCCGTTGTTAGTATTAAATTCTTTATCTTTTTAAATGTTGAAGTAACTGATTTTCTATTCTTGGACCTAATCCATTTCTGATCTCTGATTGTTACTAAGGCGTATAGTTTTATTATAGCAATCATAAAATTGATTACTACATAGACTGGAAGAAGTATAATATCGTCAGGATGTCTCTTTAGATGTGGAAAAATTTTAATTCCTCGGCCTATCATCCATAAAAGTAAAATGGATACCGCTAATACATAATGATTCAAATAAAGTGATATACCAAAGAATATTGGACCAAAAAATAATGTAAAGATGGAAATAAACCTATCTATTATATGAAATGCTAAAAATGGATGCTTCCACGCCCATCCATTCCACAGACTTATTAAATCAGAATTATGACTATTCCTTGACCACCTTAATCGTTGACTCCAAAAAGTCTTAAAATCAGGAGCAGCATATGAATATATTACCGCATTGCTCTGATAGTATGTTTTCCAGCCTTTGCTTTGAACAATTCTTGTTAAACATTTGTCTTCTCCAGATTCTTTCTTTTTTCCTAAGACTATCTCATTAAGAAAGTTATCCAAATCTTCAATTATAATGTCTTTTCTGTAGAGCGAAGTTCTGCCTGAAAGACACGAAAGAGCCTGACCCATTGCAGTCTGAGCAGGTAAGTCATAATAATTTCTCATATCCCAAAAAATATCTGTTATTTTTTGCCATATTGTCTTTCTTTCAATAGGATGTTGCCTTGTTGTAACGCCTCCTATTAGCGGATCGTCAAAAGGAGAAAGTATTGATTTCCTAATATTTTCCTCCCATATTGTGTCACTATCTACAAGAGCAACAATTTTAAATTTTGCCACTTTTATTCCTTCAGCCAATGCAGGTCTTTTACCAGGTTTTGTTGCTATGATAAGCTTCATAAATGAATAGTCTTTTGCAAAAGAATTGAAAATTTCAATACAACGACTATCACTTTGGTCTATTACTCCGATTATTTCATTAGGTTCATTTGTAATCCACGATCTAATTGCCTGATCAAAAATTTTAGGATCTTCATTATAAACTGGAGTAATTATGCTATATTTGTGATAGCTTCTATCATTAGAAGGGATTTTAGGTTTGTACAAAAACGATGTAGATTTTTTAAATATCCATACACTCCATCTCCAAAGACCTATAATTCCAAGCGGTATGTATATCCATACGAGTTGATAGTAATTAATAGCAATATATCCCAAAAATTCCGAAAGCTTTAAGACTATAAACTGAAGGGGTTGCAATAAAGATATTTTACTAAAAAAATTAGGTGAAAAAACATACATTATAGAAAAAATGAGAAGTACAGATAATACTGAGATAATTAACGCAATTGTAACTTCTTGTGATGATCTTGGATCCATTAATCTGTACATCTAAATTATTTTATATTTGTGCCTTCTAATTTATATATAGATCGTAAAAATGATTATTAAAAAACACAAATAAAAGTAGTAACAGTTGTCTATGAGAGAAATTTTATATCTAAAATTCATATTAATCTTTTATAGAAGAATATTTAAAAGAATCAATTCTAACTATATAAGTGAAAAAGAGATAGTAGTACTTATATATTAATTTGCGTTTTTTTTTATAAAAGAGGTTTGTGGAACAGTAATGGTAAAAATTTCTATAATTGGATCCGGAGTAGTTGGCTCTGCAACGGGCAAAGGATTTCATAAGCTAGGTCACGACGTTCTTTTCTATGATATTTCTAAGAATAGGATGGAAACGTTAAAGAAAGAAGGCTTTAAGATTGCTCATAACGTCAAGGATGCTTTACAACACAGTGATATTACCTTTGTTTGTGTCAATACACCGACTGGGGATAATGATGAACAAGATTTGTCACAAGTTAAATCTGCTCTGTTTTCAATTACAGAGGCATTAAATCAATCTAATAAATATAACTTAATAGTTTTTCGAAGTACCATGTTGCCAGGAACTATGAATGAAATAGTAATTGATTATCTGGATCAAGAGTGTAAAAAAACCCGAGGTAAAGATTATGATGTTTGTTATAATCCAGAATTTTTACGACAAGAAAGCGCATATGAAGATTTTTTTATTCCTGATAGGGTAATTATAGGAGAAGATGTTGAAGACAGTTCCAAATTATTACAAGAATTGTACAAACCCCTTACGGAAAAAATTATTGTTACTAGTCCTAAGGCTGCAGAAATGATAAAGTATACCTCTAATTGCTTCTTGTCATTAAAAATATCATTCTTTAATGAAATCGGAATGTTATGCAAAGAAATAGGTGTAGATGATAGAGCTGTAAGTTTAGGTGTATCCTTGGATAAACGTATTGGTAAATATGGAACTATTGCAGGTAGGCCATTTGAAGGTGCATGTTTGCCAAAAGATACTAAAGCCTTGTCTACATTTATCAGAAAAAGAGGATGGACACCTGACCTGCTTAAAGTGACTTTAGATATAAACAAAAAAATTGAAGAACTAGTTACCAAAACGGCTTTAACAAAATAATATACTTTTATTTTATTTACTTTTATTAAATATTTATCTAATAGATCAACCATAAGCTAGTAATCTTTTCTATGAAGTATTTTTTATTTGATACATTATTTATTATAGAATCTATAGTAATATTCAAAAAATTTCTCTAGTGAAAGTAATTGTCTATTCTCTATTGATATATATAATGCAGCAAAAGTATTAGAAAACAATAATCTTTCTTGTGGAGGTAATTCAATAAGATGTCCGATAATATCGGCTGCATCCCAGGAATCCCCTGCTCCCGTTAAATTTCGCACAACAATATTATTTATGTTATATGCAAAAAAAACCTCATCTCCATTTGAACAAGCACACCCATATCTAGTGTGCAAGTCTATAAATACACCTAATTTTTTTGCTAACTCTTGAACAGCTAGTTGTATATTGTTGCGGTTATATCTGTTACATAAGGAAAAACTGTTGAGATCTAATTCAAAAAGTAAAGAATTACATTCATTCTCATTAATACTTAAAATATCTATCATATTATTTGGATCTCTTAATAATGAGCAAAATTCATTACTCCTTGTTTGAATATCTGCAGGATCGACAAAATGTAATGATTTAGGTGAATTTTGAAATACATATTTTAAAAGTTCAGTACCTTTCCAATTGCTAGCCCAATTTACAAGAATAACAGCATTAGAATTATTTAATATTTCTTTATTATCATGAGAAAGTTGTTCGGGTCCGAAATCTGAATTCTTACCTACATCACTAATCATTATATTAGAATCATTTAAGTCTAGGGAATTATGGATTTCTAATGATGTTGTGTAGCCTGGTTTTCCATAGGATAAGTGCAATTTTACTTTAGGTAAATCACTAAAAAAATATTTTAAATTCAGGTCACTTGAATCATCAGTTATAGTGAATAGATCTACATCAAATCCAAGCTTTCCAAGACAATAAGCAATATTTACTGCATTTCCTCCTTCTAATTGTGTAGTAGAAATTCCTCTGATGCTTCCGCCTCCATACTTTGTTTTCTCTTTTATGCGTAAAAAAAAATCCTCTAGATTTTCAATTTTGATTATTCTGTCAATAAAAAAATCATGCAATACTGTAATCGATTTGTTATTGCATTGTGCATCTTTGATTTTATCAAAAATTGTAATCGGATCCAAAATTCTTATGTAAACACCTATTTGATTTCTATTTCTTGATAACACATATTGTTGTTATCGTTGTTTCTTGATAAAAAAAGTTATCTCCAAAATATTGAAATTACACCTAAACCTAAGATTGCTAATCCTCCATAAAGCATATAAGTAATATTCATAGCCCCTGCACTGGCTGCTATTCCTATACCTGAACCTATCATAATCATCTCTGCTGTTCTTCTTCTCATAATAGCAATAATTATAAAAAAATGGCCTAATAAGTATTGTAGTCCTTCCTTAAAGGTTATATGCTATAAAACACAAATATTCAAAAGATTAAAGAAATTATAAGTGGATTAAACCACCTTGTTCACTAACATGGGGAGATTGTCCCACAAATTTTCTTCGAAAGTGACCAGAAGGTCTTTTTGACAAAAGCTCAATAAACCATGCCTCGTGTTCAACTTCTTCTTGCATTATTTTTTGTGCTATATCATATGTTCGTGGGTCTTTACCTGCAGTCATATCGCATACTTCTCCCCATGACCTTATGGCACATTGTTCTGCCTCTAGTAACACCTTTAATATTGAATTAATGTCTTGCCAGTTATCTGGCAAATAGGCATCTGGGCATCCCGCTTGGTCAGCAAATTCTCTAATATCTCGTGGGAGACTTCCACCTAATTCATATAATCTAGGAGTCATTGCTTCAAAGTGATTCCTATCTTCAATTCTTGCATCCTCTACTATTTCCTTAATCCCTTCACCCTCTAAACCTGTACAATGCATCCTTAAGATTGTATAATAATAATATGTTGTAAACTCAGCGCCTACACCTTTTCTAATTAATTCTATTAATCTTTGTACATTTACGCCATTCTTTTCCAAAACTTCCAATGCCACAATTTTTGGAACAGATCTGTCTTGATCATTTGACATAGTATTCGAATCGAATAGTAATATTTAAAGGTTTTAATATCCCGATTTAAGAAAGGAACCTAATTAACTAAAATAATGCCATCTTAATAGTATATATATAATGGTTTTTGGATATTGTATATGGCAACTGAACAAATTGTGGATCCTTTTACGGTCATGATCGCTATTTCAGGATTTTTCTCTGCAACAATCTTAGTATCATCACTTTTAACAATTAGAAAGAAAAAAATCCAAACTGATAAAATTGAAAATAATATTTAAGATTTAATTATAATTAAAATGACTATTACAATATGTATTTCTCATAAAGAAGATGTTGATGGTCTGTCTTCAGCTATACTGATAAATTCTGCTTTCAAAAAAAAAGTGTCTGTACTATTAGTAGATTATGCAAACCTTATAAATAAGCTTGAAAAACTATTAAAAAGTCTCTTACCAGTCACAAAAGGATATAATAGAATATTTATTTGTGATCTTGGATTAAACAAAAAAAATCAGTCTAGGTTTATTTCAATATTATATAAAATGGTTGCTTTGGGATATAAAGTAACTTATATTGATCATCATGACCTTGAAGACGAAGCAAAGAAAGAAATAAAAAAAATAGGGGTGAACCTAATACACTCTACTCAAGAATGTACTAGTGTCCATGTTTATAATAAATATAAAAAAAAACTTTCCTCTAATGCATCATTTTTTGCTGCTGCAGGTGCATTAACTGATTATCTTGATAACAAGCCTGTCGCTTCATCATTAATACCTCGATATGACAGACAATTTTTAATGTTAGAATCAACAGCATTATCTTACATGATTTCTTCCAACCAAAACAATGAAGAGTATCTGTACAATATTGTTAATGTATTATCTGCTATGAAATTCCCTCATGAAATTGAAGGTGGGTTTATAGAAGCAGAGAAATATGCAAAAAAAATATCTAATGCTATTAGTTCCATTTCCAATGAGATTAAAACTAAAGATAATCTTGCTTTAGTACAAAATAATCTTGATCTGGCATCAAGTACAGTGGTAAACTTTGTTCTAGGAATATCAGAAAAAAAAATTGCGATGGTTTACAAATATAAAGAAGAAAAAGAAGTTTTTATTATTTCCATTAGAGGATCTAAAGATTGTGATGTTCATTTAGGAAGAATTGTAAATGAGATTGCATCAACTTTGGGAGGAAGTGGAGGAGGTCATGATAAAGCATCTGGAGCAGTAATTCCTAAAAATTCATTCAATAATTTTGTTGAATTGTTAGATACAAAAATTTCAGGTTAATCACTGTTATTTATTATTGTAAAAATAAATACTTCTTTTAAATAATTTTTTAGTTATTTAATAATAAATTAGATAGAAGAAATTAGAAGTTCATATTTATATTATTATTATCATTATTATTGTGATATCGAATTATCAATTATCTAAAGTAAAAATTTGTTACTAGTTGCCTCGAGGATTTCTTTATATCCTTATAATCAAAATTAGTACCATAACAAAATAAAAATGATTATGAAATGTTAACAATATTAGATATTTATAATTTCATCTACTTTTGAAATTGCTAATATTCCTCCAGCTCCACCAGTTTTATCAATTTTTGCAGAATCTTTTATCACAGACACTACTTCGTCTACTTTATCCTCCGTAACTATTGTTTCTACTGTTCTTCTATTGGAATAGGGCATTGTAGAGATATCTCCACGTCTACCGTATCTGATTTGATATTTTTCTCC
This sequence comes from Nitrososphaeraceae archaeon, assembly GCA_036520175.1. GTDB lineage: Archaea > Thermoproteota > Nitrososphaeria > Nitrososphaerales > Nitrososphaeraceae > TH1177. The sequence goes on along the minus strand of DATDKD010000020.1, from coordinate 10,675 downwards.
TTTTCCTATACCCTTTGATTCATAAAATGTTGCAGGTACTCCAAGTTTATTTAATGCAGCTAAAACGTCATCTTCTTTTTCTTCTCTTATAAAAGCCTCGATTCGTATCAATTGAGAATTAGTTTTTTTTCCATTTCCATTTTTCTCCGACAATCTAGTATCAAATATATTGAAAGGACCTTTTTTTTAAAGTTATGTTTTATAAAACAAATAAATTTTTAGTTTGAGAATTATAAAAAAGAAAATTTGTAATAATTATAACTTTTAATATAAAAAGTAAAAAAATTAGCTCAAGAATTTAATTTTTTATATTTCATCCAAATAAAAATTGCTATGACCTTGATTAAAAATTAAAATAATATAATATCTGAATATACTTAACTGATGAACTTTTTTTATGATGAAATTTCTAACTCCCTCTCCTCTGAAATCCCTCAAAGTAAAAATTCTTACCTAAAAGCAATGCTGGATTTAGAAAAATTTGAAATAGGACAGAGTTACGTTACTTCCAAAATAAAAAATAAAAAAAATGATACATTAGTAGTAAATATTCAGGGTGGTAGTCCAGGAATAGATATATCTGATTCACTTTTTAATTTTACTGAGATTCCTAAGATCGTATATGTACGTACAATGATTGATAAGATGATTCTAGTAAGAAAACTACCAGTACTTGGAGTTAAAGAGTGGTTACTGATTTATGAAGATACTCTTTTTTTGTTAGCTGTAAAGGAAAAGTATGATGAATTAGAAATTCTTTGTGTGTTTTAATTTTCTAATAGATATTTTTTATTCTCAAATAATTTATTACCATCTATATTTTAAATTTCATAGATAAGATTTTAAGTCGTAACGTTATCCAAATTCTTGAAATGGGCTTAGCGCAGCTTGCTAAGGTTACTTTAATTCTTCCTAGGATGGAATCGTCAAAAGTTGCTAGTCGGCTCGTACAGTTTGAATGGTTTCATCCAATCAGTTCTAATTCTGAATATTCTGATCCTAACCTAGATGAACTACATTTACGTTCACAAAAACTCTTTCAAAGCATCGATGAAGTTGTACGTGAATTAGGGATTAAAACAGAAATTGGAATAATGGATGCTCTTACAAAGGGTAAACCAAAGAATAAAAAAGAATTACAAATCTCAGAAATTGAACATTTAATATTGAAATTGGAGGAGGATTCAAAGACTTTGGTAAATGAAACCTCAAAAATCATTAATGAAAGAGATTCTTTAAATAGACAACTCGATGAATATAAAACATTAAAAGATACTCTAAGTGTAGTATCCAATTTAAAGATCGATATATCCAAACTTAACAATAGTAAATTATTATATCAAAATATGTTTATTATTAAAACTAAAGATTTCTCTGAGATTCAACGTTCTCTTTCAGATGTCTCTCTTTTTACATTGAAATTAAATGATACTTATTCTGCATTATTCATCTTTGCTCAGAATGAAGATTCTGATAGAATAGGAAAAACAATACGTAGTTTTGACATATCACAAATTGCTATACCTAATACTTTTTCTCAAAATCCAAGTGAAGCTTTTCGCCATTTAACTACAAAAATAAAAGAATTAACTGCAAAGAAAAAAGAAATTGATTCTAAGATATTGAAGATAAGCAAAGACAATAATTCAAAAATTCTTTATTTGAGAGAATCCTCTCAAGTTGTACGAGAGGTTTTAGAAACTTTAAGAAAACCTGCCGGGTTAAAGAATTTTGCTATTATTCAAGGATACATCCCAACTGTTATGACTGATAATTTTAAGGAACTGCATCAAAGATGGATAACGATATTCGAGCATAAAAAACATAATGATTTTCATCAAATAGAAAAAGATCATGATTCTGAACAATCAAAAGAAAATCAAGAACCTTCTTTATTTGCCAATAGTCGTTATTTTAGATCTTTTGAACCAATAACACTTACCCAAGGTCCTCCTAAATCCAATGAGATAGATCCTACCCCAATGATTGCATTAATATTTCCTATTTTTTACGGATTAATGTTTGGAGATGCAGGACAAGGTGCACTATTGGCTTTGCTGGGTGCTACATTTAGAATTAGAGGAACAGGAAATTTAAAAAAATGGGGTACTTTGATACTTGCGTCAGGAATAGCTGCAGTAATTGCAGGCTTGATAGTAGGAGAGGCTTTTGGATTTCATATTTTTGAAGTTCCAGGAGGCGAATATCTGAGATCATTAGGATTCATAGGAATATTAAATGCAGCAGACTTTTCAGAAGAGACGGTCCTTACTATTCTTACTTTTTCAATCAATATAGGTATTACACACCTAGTAAGTGCTTTTGCATTTTCCATATATAAAGGAATTAAACAAGGCAAGAAATATGAAGTACTAACTAATCGTCTCCCCACTCTGATAATGTATTTGGCCATTATCTCGCTTATGTTAGCGGCAGTAGGTGCTAATTACAAGGTTCTTGAAATGTATACTAATCAAAATCCCGCTCCCTTCTTCTCAAACATAGCTGGTGATTGGGTTACTGTAGAAATAGTTACAAAGATTTCTTTCTTGATACTCATGATAACTATGGTACTACAAATTCTTGCAGTTCCTTTGGGAGTTAAACTTGGAAAAGTGAAACTTCATGGAAATGTAAATGAAGAATTATTTATGACGGTCATTGAAGTTATGTTGATTAGATTAGTGGAATTATTTGCTAATACAATTAGTTATACTAGAATTGGAATTATGTTACTCGTACATGTAGCTTTAATGGGTACAGCCAATAATGGAGTAGAATTCTTTTTCTCCACGGGGAACTTTCCAGTTGGAATAGTAGTAGCAATACTAGGAAATCTGGGTGTAATGATGATAGAAGGATTACTAGTCTATATTCAGGCACTAAGGCTTCATTTATACGAGTGGTTTACAAAATTCTACGATGGTTCAGGAGTTCCATTTAAAAAATTGGTACCAGAAATGCTATACACAAGCCTGTTATGGGAAAAGACACTACGAAAATAATAACAATAAATCTGATTGTTAAAATGATATGACCTAGGACATCTGCTCAATATCCTAGGTCATGGAAATTGTTCCCCTTCGGTTTGGTCGATGTATTCTTCTTATGGTTATTAGGAATATTTAAACGTGATGGATATCAAAAACCACGTATTGAATTCTATTATCAAAATAATTTATAAATAACATGCGGTTATAAATTAAATGATGAGTGATTTTAATAATAAAAATTTTATATTAAATCAAGCACTATGGCTAGGCATATCTCTAGCTATTAGTATTGCTATTTCTCTTGTAGTACCATTCCCCTACTCATTACCTATTATAATTGGAGTTTTCCTTCTTCTAAGCTTTTATATCAGACAGCGCCAGTTTAAGAAACTAGGCTTGTCTAGTGCTACAATGTTTGGTAACAGTTCTGTAAACTACTATTGTATGAATTGTGGAGCTAAACATAACCAACTATCATGTCCTCGCTGTGGCTCAAAAATGAAAAGAGTTGGCGCTTAAATTTTTTATACTTAATTAAAATAAAATTCTGAAATCACTATTGTTCAAAACCTTCACATAGTTCTATCAGTTTATCTTGCCACGCCTCTGACTTTATTAATCCGCTTGCCAAAAGTATCCCTTTTGATCCAAGATTTATTGCACTTTGAACATCGGTCTTATCTACTATTCCAGCTCCACAAATTACTTTTATGTTTTCAGAATGTCTGCCTGCTTCTTTAACAGAATCAGTAATTATTGATGGGTTGACTTTACTAACTGCTTTTCCAGTTCCTATTAGTTCTGGAGGTTCAATAGCAATCATATTTGGTTGTAATCTAGCCAATTCTCCAACTTCCTTGGACGTTGCCGCACAAACTATTGAAGTCATATTTAATTGTCTCAATCTTTCTACAAGGTTTTGAATATGTGTATGTTCAATTCTGTGTTCGCTATGATTTATCAAAGAACCAGATGCTCCATAAGATTTTGCTAATTCAGGAATAATAAAACCAGTAGTAGCTCCTATTTTTTCGTCATCTATATGTTGACAAATGAGAGGAAGTTTAATGGATTGTGATAAGTAAAATAAACAATTTTGTGGAGGTGCTAACATTATTTGTACTTTGTTACTATTTGAAATGTCTTTTGCAATTTCTGAGAGTTGTAAGATTTTCTCTCCAGCCACTTCTAGGTAATTCTTACAGTTAATTATAATAAGTCCTTTCAAATTATTATTCCTTTGGTACTAAAGATTATTTTTTGTTATTCTCGTTTAGAGGATTTTTATGTTTCTTTATTGCTAACGCTTGATGTAAATTTCTGATTCAATTTATCCATTCTTGCCTCATATCCTTTATTATATTCTAATTCATCAGGTACTAAAGTTGCAGGATGAATAAATCCTTGATTTCTCATAATCATTGCTCTTTCCGATGCCCATGTCCTTTGTAAGTCCCAATCGGCTGTTCCAAATCCATCAAGGGGGCCCGTTAGTCTGCCTTCGTGCATACTAAATACTAAGCATTCTACAATTGGTATTGAATAATTTAGGCTAGCTGGTGAATTCAGTTTTACTGGCATCAAAGGCAAATGATGACTACCTCTTGTATTACCTGATACATAATGTGGATTATTAAAAGCACTACCGACTTCTTCTGTTGCTGGAAAATCCTTTTGTGTTCTAACTATTGCTATTGGATCATCCTTACCAACATAGGTTCCAGCGATGTTATGTAATCTATCAGTTGATGCAGAAAGAATTTGATCCCCTTCTGATGAATAGACTGAATGAACAACGTATCTGCCAGGAAACATTAAAGCAGCTTCTAACTCTGGTTTATCCTCCCACATTTTTAAATCTGCAACATTACCCGTCATGACATCCATAACCTTAAAGGTTACTCCACTTGCCAATTTTTCATTTATTAACAGCCCTGTATTACTTCCAGCATCTACAAACATTCTCCAAAATGGAAAATTAAATGCACCAGGCTCTGTTTTATCAGCAGCAAAAATACAGAATACTTCACTTTGTCTTTCTTCCATTTCTATTTCTGCAACACCAGGACCCATTCCTCTAACATTTCCAGAAAAGGAGTCTTTTAACAAATCTTGTCCAGCTCCATACAAGCCTTGGCTTTTAGCTGTTTTAGTTCCTTCACTAAATGCATCCCATGCTAATTTATGAATTTTTTCATTATCCATTCCGAATTTATGTGTCATGATAATGTGAATATCATCTCCGCTATATCCAATATAATGGTCTATGATGAGTTCGTTTCCCATTTTCCCAATATAGTTTTTAACAACATCAAGTAATTCATCACTAGGTCTGGTATGCCCACCGATTGCACCTATATCTGCTTTTATTGCTGAAACTGTTATACGCATAATTTGATTGGATTAAATATTGTTTATATCTTTTCTGCTATGTATTTTATTTTAATCATCTAAAAGAAATCTCATTTATTGCATTTGGAACTATGTTTTTGATTATAAAAGTTAAATATAAGAAAGTGAATGAAAGATATCAAAATCCATAATTTGAATGTCATTTCAAAAGATAAAAAAAAATATTCCCTTGTAATATGTGAAAAACCAAATGTTGCTAATAGAATTGCTACTGCTTTAGGAACATCTGAAATTAAAAAAACAAAAATAAAAGGTAATACAGTTTTTGATGTACTTACTAAAGATAACACACGTTATGTAATTCTATCCTCTAAAGGACATCTGTATGGTCTAAAAGATACTAATAAGAGAGGAAAAATCTTTCCTATTTTTGATATATATTGGGCACCGATTTCCAATCCCCACAATAAAAATTCAAAAAACCTCATAGAGTTAATAAGTCGATTTGCTAAGGATACTGATAATTTTATCCATGCATGCGATTATGATCAAGAAGGTGAATTAATTGGATATAATATATTAGAATTGGTATGCGAAAAAGCTTATGGTAATTCTCATAGAGCAAAATTGTCAACTTTGACTTCTGATGATATAAATAAATCTTTTATTACATTAGAAAAATCTAATAGAAATATGGCTTATGCTGGTATGTTTAGACACTTATTAGATTATATATATGGAATAAATTTTTCTATGGCTATTTCACATGCTATAAAAATAAAAAATAGATATTCTTATCTAACTGTGGGAAGAGTTCAAACTCCTACTCTAAAATTTATAGTAGATAGAGATCTGCAAATAAATTACTTTATACCAATTCCTTTTTGGAGCATAAAAGCTCATTTTAAAAAAGATGATGCAGTTTTCGTTTTTTTCTTTGAAAAAAAACGAATAGACACATTAAAACAAGTAAATTATATTATAGATCAGTGTAATGGTAAAAATGGTATTGTAAATAATATAAATATTTATAAAGAATATCTAAAACCATTACATCCCTTTAACATAGGAGACCTGCAAAAGGAATCATTTAGATTGTTTAAATATTCTCCAAGCTATACGCTTTCAATTGCTGAAAGTCTTTACCTAAAAGCATTGATTTCCTATCCAAGGACTAACAGTCAAATTCTTCCAGTTTCAATTAACTATAGAAAAATATTAAATGATTTGGAAAAAATTTCAGAAGCATACAAAAGATATGTTACTATATTGTTAAATCAGAATAAGCTTTATCCAAATAATGGAATAAAAAATGATCCGGCTCATCCTGCTATCTATCCCACTGGAATAAAACCAATAAATCTAAATTCTGCCGAATTAAAAGTTTATGATCTTATAGTAAAAAGGTTTTTTACTACATTTGGTGAAACTGCAATTTTTAAAAAAATTATAATTGATATTCTAATAGATGATAAATTTTTATTTAATAACGAAGGAAAAAATATACTTTTAAAAGGGTGGATGGAATTTTATAATTCATTTTATAATTATAGTGAGAACTCTATTGACTATTCAGATCTTAAAATAGGAGATACATTGACTAACATAGATATTATTAAAGATTCGAGATTGACTGACCCTCCAGTCTATTTCAATTATTCATCTTTATTATCTAAAATGGAATTAGAAGAAATAGGCACAAAATCTACAAGAGGGAATATTATAGAATTATTGATACGAAGAAATTATGTAACTGTAAATAATAATAAAAATATAAAATCTAATGATCTTGGAATATTTTTAATAGATTTTATGGAAAAAAACCTTCCAAAGATAGTTTCTACAGATTTGACCAGAGCTTTAGAACATTATTTAGAAGATATTGAAAAAGGAATTACAGATCGAATATTCATACTAAATAGTATAATTAGTGATCTAATTGATTCTATGTATCATATTCAAAAAATAGAATGTATTTCGCCAATTGAATATCAACCAATTAGGAGCAATAATTTGATATTGATAGGATCTTGTCCTGTTTGTCAAAAAGGAAAGTTTCAAATTATAAGATCTAAAAAAACCAAAAAACGATTTATTTCGTGCTCTGGTTACTTTTCCGATGGTTGCACTGCATCTGCCCCAATTCCGCAACAAGGTTCCATAAAGAATACAAATAAAACCTGTAAAGATTGCAATTGGCCAATACTAAATGTGTTTTATCCAACTAAAAGATACAGTAAAAACTTTTGTACAAATATTAATTGCCCTACAAGATTAATTTAAGATATTAATATTATAAATATCGGTCCTTCGATTCTTTAATAAAGGTAATGTCTTCCTGACCTCGTCTATTCTTTCTCTTTGAATCTCTACAATTTCGATTCCTGTCTTATCGCCTAAATCAGTAAGAATAGACCCCAAAGGATCTACTATCATACTTCTTCCACAAAATATATTTCCTACTTGATTTGGTGCTATTATATATACTCCATTTTCTATAGCTCTTGCTTTAAGCATGGTAATCCAATGTTCCTCCTTCATTATCCCATGAACCCATCCAGATGGTATTACTATTATATCTGCACCATTAACAGTAAGTATTCTAGGGAGTTCTGGAAATCTTATATCATAACAAATCATCAAGCCCATTTTACCTATTGTAGTTATGAGTAGTTTTGGAATTTCATTTCCCCTATTATACTTTAAAGACTCTTTAAAACCAAAGGCATCGTAAAGATGCAATTTTCTATAAACTGAGACGATTTTTCCATTTTTATCAGTACTGAAAGCGGTATCAAAAACTTTTTTATCTGTTTTATAAGGATTTTTTTCAAAGAATGTACCTACTAGTCCTATCTTATATTTTTTAGAGTATTGACATAATTTCTTTATAAATTTACTATTTGCTAACAGTTCTGCAGTATTATAGAGTTCATCCAGTGTTTGAGTATTTGAGGAAAAAGCCATCTGAAATTCTGGGAAAAAAATATAATCTGCCTGTCTATCTGCTGCTTCTTTGATATATTTTAGTGATTCTAGTAAATTATCTTGTTTGTTAATTGAAGATTTCATCTGTACAATAGCAGCCATGAATTTTTTCTTTTTCAACTATGTGTTCTTTAATAAGAAACTTTAATATATTTTCCTATGTTTGAACTAAAATTATATCTAATTCAAATATGTAGACTTTATATGTTATAATAATAAAAAATACTCTTGAGTATTCTATACATGATTTCTTGATCATTCATTCATACCATACCAAAATTACTATATCCTCAATCTACAAAAGATCTTTTTACATTTTCATTCTAGATGTGTATTTTATTTCATTTCTCGTTTTCATTTTATTATTCCAGTAAATATATTATTAAATAGTATTCAAATGAAAATGATAAAAGTATTTATAAAGAACAGAGAGAATTAAGTGAGGTTTTCTTAAAATCTAAATACTATTCGAGTATACTAAATGATAGTTATGATAAGTTAAAAAATTTGGTTTCTCTGCTTTTCATTTATGAGAAATATGAATACACTAAAATAGCCATTTTACAATTTGCAAATACATATTATGAGTTTGCAAGTTCTTTCAACAATATTTGCACTCTCAATATACTTTGTCATTTTTTCTTCATTGTATTTCGATAGCAATTTATTTTCTGTAGAGGCGCAACCATCCACTATAAGCGATCATGAATTTCATGGTTATATAGAACAAATGATAGGACATTTAGATGCTTCAATTCTAAATGTTCAAAATAATAATAGTGTATTAGCTGTTGCCCATGCATTACATCCTATCGAAGAAATTGTAGATGTAATAAATAATAGACTGATTCAGACAAATGAAACATTAGCAAAAGATTTCTCAAGCAAACTAAACAAATATGTTCAAACTGTAAGATCGGATAATCTAAATAAAATTATTATAGAGAAAAGAGAATTAGAAAAATTGCTTAGCAATGCATTAGATCAATCTATATCTTTAGAAAAAAGAACTAACCGAGATCATATACTCAATGTTACTGCAGAATTAATAACTATTGCATCTGAGGAATATGCAGAATCAATGAGTCAGGGAAATATCATTAATTTCCTAGAATATCAAGATGGTCAACAGTTTTTTCAAAGATCTATATCTCTTTTAAATAAGTCACAAGCATACTTATCAGAAAATGATAAGAATTACCTTACAGGCTTAAACAAGCTGAAAAAAGGTATGGATTCCAAAATAGATCCAAGTGAAATCGATATGAATGTAAAAGACATGCTTTGTGAGATAAAAAAAGGGCTTTATTGTTAGCTCGTTTTATCTATTAATTGAAGACTGGTATATTCCTGTATGGAATTTTGATACAAAGATTTGATTCATGTCATCTACAAAAGTAAATAATCGCTATATTTGTTATGATGGAAATTATTATTAAAATTAGAAAAGCACTATTGATTATGGATTTTAATTGAAAACTCTTGAGATCTGTACGCTGTATTAATATGTTAGATAAAAAATATGTTTGTAGAAGAGATTTTCAAAGCATTAATTGATAAATAGTGTAGCCATATGGTTTACACAGATGTTAACACGGTATGTACGAGCATCTTCGAAACATAGGGTGTTTTATACTCCGGAAAAAAGTTTAATTGAGAGAGTAATAAAGTTTTAGGGGTAGAACATAATGCTTAGTTGATAACTATCCCATACTAAAAATAAATTGGAACTATAAGATTATACAATATGTTAAACTTATTTGTATATTTCTATGATTCAAAAATTAGAAATAAAATGCTAGTTATCAAAGAAGGAGGTGAAAGTAACTTAACAGCATCTTTAATAATAACTCTATAACAATATCTTAGTTATCTAGACTTATCCATTACAAGGAACAGCATAGGTGAAATTGATCTCTAAACCATTAGGATCTTTAACATAATCATTGTTTTTATCATCAAAGAAACGAAGTGTATAGACGTTTGGTAAAAGACCGTCTGCTATAGTATAATCATTAAATCCTCCTGTAGAATTAGTATCAAAATATCCATAATAATCCATCATCCCTTTAGAATTAATGAATTCCCAGTATACATAACCATTCTTATTAAAACCATTTACAGTCATGTTAATTCTATGGTCTTTTAATAATCCACAATTGGGTTCTATATCTGCTATTACTTGGCTTGTTGGATAAATAGAGTGATGATTATAAAGATTGATGAATATTAAAAAAATTATTAGAGATGACGAAAAAAAGGAATATTGATATTTTTTCATTATATTAATACAAAAATATTATTATATGAATTTTTTTATAATAATTATAACACAATCACTT
>DATDKD010000019.1:0-7882 GCA_036520175.1 Nitrososphaeraceae archaeon | reverse complement strand
CAAATTTAGGTTTGATTGAAAGAAAAGTAAAAAAAGAAAAATCTCGTGGGCGAGGGAAACCGAGGATTTATAATTCTTTAACAAATAAGGGTAGAGAAGTAGTAGGATTAGCTGATAAAGTAGGATACGCAAAGTAATTTTGTGGAAAAAACACTAGCGGGGTTACTACTCCCTCCTTTGCACATTCCAACGTTATAATTGTATAAGAAAACTATTACATAAAAGAGTATTATAAAGTAGATTATCCTTTTTGAAAGAAGTATTTAACCTGATTTTGCAGCAAATAAGCCTAACCTCAAATAAGATCTTAATTATTAAAATTTTTAACAGATGTTATTTTTAGTTATACAATATGAAATTGTTTTAATCTAGTCATATCACAAACAATATAATGCAAATAGATTTATCTATTCAATTATAGATATATTGTTAGCCATTTGAGACGTATTATTTTCTAAACTTTCATCTATTTCTGTTGTTGTAATTAAACCAGAATCATCAATTTCTGATGTTTTATTTTTTTCTTGAGCAAAAGTGATTCTGTATTTAGAGATAGTACTCCTTTGTAAGAGCTGCAATTAATGTTATGATAAAATAGGTTTGTTTCATAAATTCTTTTAATAATAATCTATTTTAAATATTGTCTTTTGAATATAATAAAAGCTAAATTCAAGATATCAGTATCTTTACATTGGACTCCTCTTTTAGAACCGCTATCGGTATTACTCCCGACGGGCCCGTACTTTTCTAGGACCCACTAATTTAGTGTGAAAGTTAAAAATGAAATGATTATACCTGCTAGGATATGATTCAGAACTACATTAATTAGGTGTTTTCCGTGGAGCTGAAGAAAATTATATTTTATCTTCATATAATACTAAAACTCCCTATTCACTCATTGCAATTCCAATTGGATTGATTGAATGTTATGCTTAAAAACTCATTAATTCGTTTTTCTGAAGTTCGATTTTTCTTCTCTTGATCTGTATTATCAAAGTATTTTACTTTCTGATTTTTTGTCATTATATTTAATTTTATATAATGTGTAATTTTTATAGTTTGAATTTCAATTTGAATATATGCACGAATTAGATATTCTAGTAGGACAAATCCAAAGAAGATAAGAATATGAATCAATGGGAATGGTACAAGCCCTCAAAACCATGGCAGAAAAAAAGGCCAAAGATAAAATTAATAAGGCATATGAAAAAGAAAAAAGAAAATGTGTAATATTTACAATAAATTGAAGTTTATTTACAAATATATCTATACTTAAGCTTATATACGCTTTTTGCATATATATTACTATGTTCTGTAATGTATTTAGTAAACTGTTTGGGAAAAAAGAGAAAAAAGATTCTAAAAATGATAAAAAAACCCTTGAAAATGTATAACTAATATGGTTTTTTCTTAAATGTAACTTGTTATGTCTATCAGTTGCAGTGATCAATTTACGATCTTTAATCAATGTGTTTCCTGCATTTATTATTGTCTGTTCGTCTAAACCATTGGATTTAGTTAGATATGTAATTGCTGAATCTTCGGATAATATTTTATCATCGGAGAATGTTTTGTAAATTTGGTTTGGTCGATTTTCATCTATTTTTTGGCAAATTTACTAATTTCTATTTCATTTAATTTGGAAAATATTTTGTCATTAATTTCGTAGTTCAATTTTCTTTATTCTCCAATCCAGTATTTACTTTCTCAAAAATAGTCTTATCATCATTAGACACATATAACGTCATATAATCAATATTTTTAAGTTTAGCTGATCCGTGATACTTCCGGGTAGATCGATTAAAAAGGTTTTACCCTTGTAAATTCTTCTTATTATCGGTTTGAAGTTGTTAAATAAATCATTTTTTGTAGACATAAACATCATAAACGAAATAAAATATTAAGGAAGTATCAAAATTTGGTAGTTTAATATATTGAACAAATACTTTAGAAGCAAATTCAACAACTTGTTAAATTCATTTTAAATGAAGTCTATTAACCAATTTGTTTCTTCTTTAATCATGAAAGTTAAATATGATATTTGGATAATTCCAATTAATTTCTGATAGCATATTTAGTGTCTTATTATTTTGTGAATCTTGCAGGTTATCTTTGATTTTCTGCAATCTTACTATTTCATATTTAAGGATTGAAATTCCTAGTTCTAAGTCATGTATGTTTTTAGCTTTTCTTAAAATATCTACTATATTATGTATACTTACATGATTATTTTTGATAAAATTATTTATTGTTAATAATCTTGGTATGTCATGCTCATAATCCTTATAAAATTCATAGCATTGATACATTCTTTCTAATTTCAGAAATTGAGACCATAATTTAACAGCTTTTCTAGCTGGAATCTCTAAATCAATTGCAACATCAGTAAGTTTTTTACCTTCACGAAATAGCTTAAAAGCTCGACTACTTTTAGATGGTTTTTCCTTTATGTTAGATGAATCACTTTTCGGTTTTTCCTTTAATGCTATTGCCACTTGTTCTTTTTCATATGTTTTAATTCTTCTTCCAATATCGTAAAAACCCATGTGAATTTCTTTAGCAATATCGCGAATAGTTTTTCCTTCTAAATGCAATTCTATTACTCTTTTTTCTTTTTCAAATTTGTTCAAAAAAGGTTGAGACAATTTCTATATTAGGTCCTAAAAAAACAAGTTAATAAATGATATCCTTGTTACCATTTGTTATTGTATGTTTTCACCTAATTGCTACTGTTACCATCTATTTTGAATCAAGCACAGACAATATCATGAAAATATACAGTAATAAGAGATTGTATTGGAATTTAGAATTTCTATATTATAAATAACATGCTATTTGAATAGCATAAATGACAGGTTCCATTGTTCGGTACGGTGCTTTAATAGCAGCCTTTTTTTAATTACCTTCATTTTAATTATTATTGAGTACAGGTGTATTTTTTAATATTTTATATACCTTTTGACATTGTTTTAGAATAATAAAGATAGTTTATTATGGTTATCCTAATTCTTACAATAATTAGATTGTTATGCTAATTCAAAAGTTATTTTATCTAACAATTATAATATAATTAACAACAAGTATCATTACATATTCATTACTAATTTGATATACCTACCCATAAGATAAAAAAATAATAAGATAGGAAGTTATATTGATATACCAAAATTAAGCAACAATAATAACAAATACATATTATTACTTAATGATTAAGATACTATATACACTTTTAATAGATATGTAAAATCAATTAACTATACAATAGTTTCTTTTGTTAATCCTGTTGAAGCCTTAGACTATTTTAATAAAAATTTTGTTGACTGTTCTTTAGTTATAACAGATTATGGTATGCCTCAAATGTCAGGAATTGATTTAATAAAAAAGATAAGAGAGCTAAAAAGAAATGATAACATATTTAATTGTTATATTCATTCTTCATTTTTAGAATGAATAGATAAAGAAATTTTATATATATAAAATAAATAAATAATTCGTTACCATCAATACAATTTGTTAACTTCGTTTACTATTATTTATATAATAACTTAGAAAATAATAATATAGTATTGGAAAAAAATAGAAATAGAAAAGGAGGAAGAAAATCGATTGGATTCCGATCTTTGAACAAAAACTTCCATTTGATATTATTTGTACTTCTAAGTGGTATTGGATCTACTATCATATTGCATTCTGGTTATGGAAATGCAATTGATGTATCAGAAAAAAATATAAAAAACGTACAATTACAGGATTCTACTGTAAATGAGAATATAGTGGACTTGAAGGTTTCAGAGCGAAATAACAACTTTGTGTGGACATCTGTTAATGGTCAAGTCAACCCAGAACTTGATCTAAAATCAGGTACTGATTATACTATTCAGGTCGAAAGCATGGACAACAACATCTCTCATCAACTAATTATCCAAACTGAAAGTGGAAAGCAATTAACAAAATCCGATGAAATTTCAAATGGTAAAACAGACGATTTCCGTTTTACATTTAGCGAGAAAGGAAAATACCAATATCATTGTCAATATCACCCAGAAACAATGCATGGAAACATAGTTGTATCTTGAGATTATTTTGCATTCCATATTATGGAGTCATTATTAATAAAACTTATTATTAATAGATATGAGCCAAAAAATTTTAAATAATAACGTAATCCTGCTAATGTCTCTTATTATTATATACATAATAGGAAATAATATATTTTATTTATCAGCATATGCAGATTTGCCAGATGAAATAAATAAAATCCAAAATTGTAAAAATTCCAAAATAATAGATAAGGCAATTTCAAATTCTAATAGCAAGGATAAGAAGAATGATAACAAGGATGATACTAAACCAATAGAAAATTTTCATCACATCAAAAAATTTGATTCTAATGGTAAGCTAATCTATAGTTGGGGGATTAAAGGAACAGGCGATGGGGAATTTTTACATCCTCATGGAATTGGATCTGATTCTAAAGGGAATATTTATGTAAGCGATGCTGTATTATGCAATATTCAAAAGTTTGATAATAATGGCCGTTATTTGTTAAAATTTGGCAGTATAGGCAATGGTCCAGCAGAATTTTTACAACCAGAAAGCATTGCAATAGACAAAAATGATAATTTATTTATTGTAGATTATGCTACTCAGCATGTCCAAAAGTTTGACAGTAATGGTAACTTTATAACAATGTGGGGATCAAAAGGTACAAAAACTGGTCAATTTATGAAACCATGGGGAATAGGTGTGGATTCTATTGGGAATGTATATGTAGGTGACCAAGAGAATCCAGTCATTCAAAAATTTGATAACAATGGTAACTTTATAACAAAATGGGGGTCGTATGGATCAAAAGCAGGACAATTCGTTCATATTCATGACATTACACTAGACTCTAACGATTATGTTTATGTGACTGATGGCAGAGAAAATTCCAGAGTTGAAAAATTTGACAGTAATGGTAACTTTATAACAATGTGGGGATCAAAGGGAAGTAACGAAGGACAATTTATTGAAAACCACGGAATTGCAGTAGATAAATCAGGATATATTTATGTAGTAGATACTAGAAACGTACGAATTCAGAAATTTGACAGTAATGGTAACTTTATAACAATGTGGGGGTCACTTGGATGTAAAGATGATCAATTTCTAATACCTCATGATATAACAATTGATCCCAAAGGTAATATTTATGTAAGTGATAGTGGGAATGTACATTTTAGAGACAATTATTTATGCATTTCAAATAAAAAATAAATGATACAAATATAGGCAAAAATGCCTCGCAACCCGACGGACCAATTATTTTCTCCGATTCATCCAAATTTATCTATAATTCACTAATCCAAAGGCTATGGATTTTAACAAGTAGGAGTTAAAATATAATGGTTTTATTTAAAATATATGCATCTTATAGATTTTATAAATTATAAATAAAATACTATTTGAATAATGACAAGTTCAATGGTTTTGGTGCTCTATTATTATGACATTTTTGATTACTATATATCAAATGAAAATAGTAAATAGAATCTGTATATTTCATAAATGTTTTTAAAATAATTGCCAAGACTTTATACTTAGGACATATATTTCAAAATTTGGAACTTTTCAGTATTCTTTTGAATAAAATGAAAGGGAGAGAAAGTTCCACTCCTATGAACCTGGAAATCAAGAATTTCTTTATCTGAACACATTAGTATCTGTAAGAGTTAAAGTATTGTTAAGGGTTTTTGATGAAAATTTTTAGACGCCGAAAAATTTATAAATTAAATCTAAAAGCTCATTTACCAATGAAATCCTTACCATGAACTCCTTAATTGGATGAAAAATCCTTAAATACACTTTATCATCAATAACAGGCGAGGATTTTGTAACCTCACCGTTGAACAACAACAAATTACATAAAAATGCAATTACTCCTGTTACTCATAATAGTAGCAGGAGTATTTCTACTATCATTGAACAACAACAAATTACACAAGAATATGTAATTTTTTACTAGCAGGACTAATTGCACTATTTTCTCCATCAGTTATGGTCGGTACTACACAAATCCAATTAAAAGATGAATTGTGCACATAACAAGAAATCATATGGAAATGATAATTACGTGTTAAAACACCTATCACAAATCTATAGATAGCAGTACTATAATCAAAATAAATTGTATAAATAACAATATCAATATCTTTAATAACATAATTAGTCTTGCTGACTTTTCTCAACAATAAAACAAATGAATGTAGATAGATTTATTCTAATGGATATTTACTTCTATACCTATTAGACAAATTGTATGGCAAATCTTTGATTTAATTATATGAATTATCTTATCAATAAAATCGATTTACTGATTCTATGATTAAGATTAAGATTAAGATACTAATGTTGTATGATGTTATAAAGAAATACGTTGCCAAAAAACTATATACAAGATAGCGTATCTCTACATTGGATTCCCTTTTTTAGAACCGCTATAGGTATTACTCCCGATGGGCCCGTTGAGTTTATGAAAAGAATTGGTACTTCAGAAAAATATCAAAATAATAACCTGAAAAGCATTAATAGCATTAGTAAATCTCGTGAACCGACAATTTCATTTTATGAGAAAAAAGACAAAAGCCAAATCAAACAAAAGAGAATGTAAAGGATCTTCAAAAATAAGAGCTAATACTGTAAAAACCTTACAATAAATTTCAAGCGATTATATTCATAAAATAACAAGTTCTTCTAGTGCCTAATTACGGCAAAGAACAAATAAAGATATTAACTATATTGTCTAAATATATATCAAGAGGTTCTGTTTGGAGTTCTTTGGACTGAAAAACCAAACTAGAGGACATGTATCTTATATGAGCCTCAATGAACCTCATTTTTTGTTACTTTTTGATAGGCCAACTATATCTCTCATACATTAAGAAAAGTTCATTAATTGTTAAATCAGTTTTAGATAATTTGGTAATAATAAAAGCTATAAAAGTTAGTAGTATCTCTATAGTAGACTCTAATTTTAGAACCGCTATAGGTATTAATCTTAATTAATTCTAATTTATTGTTCTATTAAATCGTAGGCGGTTGAAAAGTGGGTGTCAGATTTGCCTAGATATTTTAACACCCACTATACTAAATGCTTCTGCAGATGTTTTGTGGTTGAGTAAATAATATACGTGAAAGTAAAATAAAAAATTGTTTATTTTAGAATAGATTATTTCTATGCACCTTTATCTAACAGAAAAGTTAAACACTTATATAATTTTTAGTTTTAACTCTTTTAATGAATTTCCTGTCACTCTTGGTAGATATTTTTGTGGGTCGACTATTCTTAAAAATGCTCTTTTGGCCTTTTGGGTATAGAGATTAGTATAACAATAATTTTTTTATAAAGCATTAAGTCTGGATTCACAAAATTAGACAACAACAATGTTAAAGATATTGAGAAAGTATTTGTAGCTTGTAAAGGAGAGTGTTTTAAAAACTCTTAATTTTTATTTTTATTTTATTTTTCTTGAAGAAAAATATTGATTTTTAAGTACGTCGTTTACGTTTTTTGTATTACTTTAAATAGTTAAGGGATTTTGATAATTCAAAAAACTATATCTTTTTTATTTATATTAAAATAAGTTTCTAACAATAAAAGCTATATACAAGATAGTAGAGCTTATAATAATAGACTCTTATTTTAGAACCGCTATCGGTATTACTTCCATTTTACTTCTATCATTTAAGATGAAACTATTTTTTTAATTGTCTTGTTGTTCTTCAGTTTGGTTCACTTCATTACCAACAATTTGTTGGTCTACTTGTTGACCTGTGTATTGTTGTTGTTCTTCAGTTTGGTTTAATTTATTACCAACAGTTTGTTGGTCTACTTGTTGAC
>DATDKD010000018.1:0-4511 GCA_036520175.1 Nitrososphaeraceae archaeon | reverse complement strand
TTCAACAATAGAAATATTTCCAAGAGTCTCATCACTTATTAAGCGTTTATTATAACTTGCGTCTTCTTACATAATTGCAGACATTCCGGTGGATGCGTGAGAGAATACTTTTTATGTATTATTTGCCATATATGCGCAAAGTGACACATTTAGAAAAATATACTCACTAGCATTTGTCATTAGCAAAAAAAAGGCTTTCTGTTTTACATATAATAAGATTTAGATTCCGCTTAATAGATGCAGCAGAATTGTTATCTGTCTATCACTAATAATAAGAGATCCTATTTCAATGAACATGTACTTCTGCAATTCTAATTCCTTATGCATAAATTAAGAAAAGTTCAAATGAAAATAATATAAAGAGATTCTATTTCTAAGGAGAATAAGATTTCAAGCATTCAAAAGGAAAAGTTTGAAAAAAATTTACAATTCTAAATTAATGGTCAGACAACGATCTCATCAAAAACAGATACTAAAAGAACAGAAAAGCAATAAAAACCATCTAAAATGACTGTCAATTCAGCGTAACTAATAAAATAAAATTGTTATGACATGATCGAACAGAAAATTAATCAATGATATAATCCCTCACGAAAAAGGGAGTGATAGTAAATATTGCTATTAGGATGTTCGACTAATTATTATATCACTATTTCATTATCTATTGCACTAACATGGTGTACACTATTGTTTTAATGAAATTAAAGTAATTACTAATCAGAAATATAATGATAGATAGCTTAGAACCATGAAAATGAAATTTTAACTCCGTTATACATTTGTGACTGATAAAGTATCATAGAGCTATCTAGTGCTACATATTTCTAAAATGAGTTCTTTGACTTTCTTCGTAAAGCAAATCTTATAACTCGTATATCATACATATACTTATATCAATTATATGATAAAAGAGCAGTAATTATTAAATAATTTAGCTATATAACTATAGCATTGGAAGAATTCGTATTAGAGAGAATATTAAAATCTCTCATCGAAGAAGAGAGTATATCTAGACTCCTTAAAACTATTGAAAAAGAACATGGTAAGCGGACCACTCAAGATTTTCACAACGTATGGTTAGATTCGGAAGTTATAGAGAAAAGTAAGAAAATATGGGTTAATTAAGCAAAAATTAACTATAAGGAGGTAAAATATGCAATAAGTGAAATTTATGTATTACAGTATTGTTAGTAGAAAAAAGAGAGGTAATGGAAGAGAAAAGAATTTTAATAGTAGACGATGAACCCGATGTTAATTTAGCACTAAGAATAGTGCTAGAAGATAATAATTTCATTGTTGATTCGTTTAATGATCCCCTCCGAGCATTAGAGAATTTTAAAGCTGATTTGTATGACTTAATAATTCTCGATATTAAAATGCCAAAAAAAGACGGCTTTGAAGTATATAAGGAGATTTTAAAAATTGATAATAGAGTCAAGGTCTGTTTTTTGACGGCTGGTGATATTAATTATAGATCGCTTAAGGAAACATTCCCGACATTAGATGAAAATCAATTTATTAGAAAACCTATTGAAAATATCGAGTTAATAAAACAAATACACAAAATAATTAATTTTGATAAATGAAAACAATATAGAAAATAAAATATTGTATTTCTACTAAATGAAATAGCAAAGGTAATTCGATCGATCTTCTAAAACTGAATATAATCAGTCGCCTTTAGAATACTTACTATTAATTTTATTCACTTTGGTATTGTAGTCGTATATAATCTTGGCTTTGTTATCAGAACTTTTGAATTTTTTTTCTTGCATGTGCTAATGCAATTCTATGTCAGAAGCAATCTTTTAGACTAAATAAATCACAATATCAGACTTAGTCTTTCTTTTAATATATCTTTTATCAATATTGGGATTCAAATCTATTTGCTACTGAACATAGACAAGTGCATAAACATTCTATATTATTACATCATTTGCTATAAAATGATGATTTCAATAATGTAGAATTATTTTATCCCCGAATCATAAGCAACCAAAATAATTCGTCATTCCATAAGACACATTCTTTCTTCGCCCATAGTTCAAATACAATCAGAATATTACATGTTAGCCTCTATTGACTTTCTTAAGATAAAAACAATACTAAAAAATCTTCAATCGTTATCACAAGCTATTATAAACAATTCAGTTACTTCAAGTTTTTAAGTAATGTATCAACAGGTAATGTATTGAGCACGTCTGATTGTTTTGCCCAACCCCGTCTGGCTTGACCTATGCCAAATTTCAAAAATGCAAAATGGACAGGATGATGAGCATCTGAATCAATTACAAGTTTGATATTATTTTCAACTGCCATTCTTATATAATCATCTTTTAGGTCAAGACGGTCATAATGAGCATCGATTTCTAGAACAGTGTCTGTATCTTTTGCTACATTTATGAATTTTGGTATATTAACAGGATATCCTTCTCTTTTACTTATTCTTCTACCTGTAGGATGAAAAATAATATCAATACTAGGATTCTGTGCAGCTTTTATTAGTCTCTCAGTTTGCACTTCAATTGGTTGTGCGAAATTAGAATGGATTGCTGCTCCTACTATGTCAAGTTTGTCTAACACATTATTCGCAATATCAAGCGATCCATCCTTCATTATATTTACTTCGGCAGAGGACAATATTCGAAAATTATTCAATAATATTTGATGATTTTTTTGATCCTGAATAGGCTGATTCATTTTTATCTTGTCATTTATTTCTGCAATTTTATTAGCTTGAACCAGTATTTGTTTTTCATCAAGTCCATTAGTTAATTTCAAGCTTTTTGTATGGTCTGTGATAGCAACATATTCAAGTCCAAATTTTTCTTTTGCAGCTAAAGACATGTCTTCTATAGACATTGTTCCATCGGTATTGTTACTATGAACTTGCAAATCACCCTTCAAGCTATCATATTTTATTAAACTTGGAAGGCTGCCTCTTTTTTTTGCAATTTCAATTTCACCAGTATTCTCACGCATCTCAGGAGGAATCCAATCTAAATCTAGTGCTTGATAAACTTCTTCTTCAGTAGAACCTGCAACTCTTCTCTTACCATTGTCAAAGATTCCCCATTCATTTAAGTGAAGACCTTTTGCAAGTGCTATCTTTCGCATTGCAACACCATGTTCTTTGCTCCCGGTAAAATATTGCAGAGAGGAACCAAAACTTTCTTCAGGAACAACAAACAGATCTGCATCCATTCCATTATTCAGGTGAACAAATGTTTTGCATGGTCCTTTACCAAGTACCTCATCAACCTCGGGCATTTTAACAAAGTAATCCATTACCTTTTCAGGACTATTAGATACTACAAGGTAATCAATATCTCCTACTGTTTCTTTCATTCTCCGAAAAGAACCTGCCGCTACAGCTCTTTTTACTCCTTTAAGATTGGATAGATGAGTTTCTATTTGTTTTACAATAGGATAAGCTTCTCCTATAAGATGTCTACCCCTACCTTTCTTGAATATTTGAATCTTTTTTAGAATTGTTTCTTCTTTGTTTTGAGAAAAACCTTGGATATTTCGAAGCCTTCCTTCTGATGCAGCTTTTTCTAAACCTGATAAATCTTTGATTTTTAATTTATCATAAAGAACTTTAATTGTTTTGGGACCAAGACCTTCTAGATCATAAAAATCGTCAATATTTAATGGAATTGTTGCCTTTAGCTCTTCATAGTACTTAATTTTTCCTGTCAATACATATTCCTCAATTTTTAAGGCAATTGCTTTTCCAATTGATGGTATCTTTTGTAGTCCCTCTAATCCTTCTTTTCTGTATATTTCTTCAATGTTTGTAGACAAACTTGCGATGACGTCAGACGTTCGCTTATATGCTCTAGCTTTAAAAGTTGCATTTAGATCATTTCCATTCATTTCTATGATAAATCCAATTTTACGAAATGTCTTTGCTATGGCTGTATTCTTCATAATTTATTATAACAAAAGAGATAGTAATATGTCTAGATCTAAACCATAAGCAGTATCTACAAAGGATCTATAATACTTCAAATACTACTACCATCGATAGATCATAAACCTATCATATATGACTCGAGTCAATGACCATTAAGTGCTTAAAATCATAGCTAGTTAGCATGTTAAGAATGAATTCTGTATGTGATTTTAGTCACTTGTAGTTATAGTAGTTATATCGTCAAGGCGATAGCAGCTTATACATGTATAATCTATATAATAGAATATCATCATAAAGATATTTAAGTAAACTATCCACAAAATTATAATTAAGGCATAAAGTTGATTGCATTGTCCGATCTTAATGAATGGCCAAAGTATATGGGATGCAAATAAAAAACAAGACTTTCCAACTATAGAGGATATATTTAGAGCTAGGGAATTACTAAATGGAACAACTATTAGAAAAACGCCATTACAGAGATCTGATACATTTTCAAATCTTACTGGAACCAATATTTTCCTCAAACTCGAATCTCTACAGAGAACAGGCTCTTTCAAAGTTCGAGGGGCATCTGTTAAAATTAGCATGC
>DATDKD010000017.1:0-4104 GCA_036520175.1 Nitrososphaeraceae archaeon | reverse complement strand
AAACACAAATTACATAAAATCAGTAGAACAATCAGTCAATAAATATAATTCGGACGTAAATACTAGCAGCAAGAACAACAACGAAAGATCATCTAGGCTTTAAATTTTAAAGCTAGTCCGATAATAATCTTTTGTAATTTTATTTAGGTTATTTTAATTTTTATATGTAGTCTGTTATATTATTTAACAAGTTAAGAAAGATGATATAGATTTTGAAATCTATATTTAATGTTTATCTTTGGTAATGATTTCATTAGTTCCCCTTTTTTTGATAAAACTTACTTGACCGTTAATTTCTAAATAGGACAATTTAATATCAGAAATATCATCGGTACCACTTAACCTCAAATAGGATTCAAATTCATCTTCTGAAATTCTAGCCTTCATCATAGCGTCTTCTAAAATTTTACCATCTTTTACTAACAAAATTGGTTTTGAGACGATCATTTTACTGAATTTCTTATATCTTGTCGTTAAATAGTCATACATTTTGAATATTGCTATTGCTATAATAATAACCGTAAATCCTTGAGGTATAGAAGTCTCTTTAGGATTTAACATAGGCTCACTAACTGCATTTCCTAACCCTAAGATTATTATTAATTCAATAGTGCTTAACTGACCTAAACCCTTGTTTCCAAGCCATTTTATTACAAATACAATTAATAGTGTAACAATTGCTGTTCTGAAAATAACTGCAAACATCATTTTAAAGTCTACATTGAAGGCATTTTCTATAATTTGTGATATCAGTTCTATAGACATGTAACTCAATTATGTATATTAGTTATATTTCTATAGTAATAGTAATGTCAAAATTATGAAACATTGTTGGTTAACAATATATATAAAATATTTATAATTATTAAAAGAGAATGGAGAGTATAAAGAGGAAGGATATAAAACCAGGCACTGTCGTTAAAATAATAGAAAAAGCAAATCAAAAGACGGGGAAATTGACCGAAGGAATAGTAAAGAAAATCTTAACCTCTTCAGCAACTCATCCGTATGGAATTAAGGTTATTCTAGAAAGCGGTATAGTAGGAAGAGTTAATGAGATTGTAAATCAATAGGATTAAAGAAAACACTCAAAAGGCTTTTGAGAGATGGTAATTATTGTTATTTGTAATTGTTATATTTTTTAAAACGTTGTTCAACTTTCATTAATTTATTGAGGCGTTTTTTATTTTGTAAATCCATTAAAGCTAAAAAAATATCCCTACATATTTTTAATTTGGCAAAAGAGGAATAGTAGAAACTTTCTACCATAACATTATATTTTACAAATATAATGTATTTCTATTGTTTCAGGATTCTAATTTAGAAAATTTAATTCTTGTAAATCAAAATATTATAAAATGTAGTAAATGTATAAGATTATCAGAATACATCAAAAATGTGGGAACTAAAAAAGTTAAAAGATTCAAAAATATAGAATATTGGTCCAAACCTGTATGTGGATTTGGAGATCTAAATGCTAATTTGATCATAATTGGTCTAGCTCCTGCTGCTCATGGAGGAAATAGAACAGGAAGAATGTTTACGGGGGATAGTTCTGGAGATTGGCTTGTGAAGGCTTTATATGAATATAATTTTTCTAATCAACCTTTTAGTAATAATACAAATGATGGATTACTGTTAAATAATGTTTATATAACCTCTACAGTAAAATGTGCTCCACCAAAAAACAAACCGTTATTAGTAGAAATTAGTAATTGTAATGAATATCTAACTAAGGAATTAAAACTATTAGGTAAAACTAGTAAAATATTTTTAACTCTAGGAAAATTAGCTTTTGATGAATTTTGTAAGATTCATAAAATAAAAGGTATAAAATTTAAACATGGATTGATTTATCAAATAAGTAATAGTAATAAAATATTAATATCCTCATATCATCCTAGTAGACAAAATACCAATACAGGAAAATTAACATGGTCAATGTGGATCAATATTTTTAGACAAATAAGGGACATTCTAGATTCATATAGAAATAAAAATTTTTGATATATGTTAAAATATTCTTGGCAAAGAATATTATAATATAGGACAAACAAACAAAGAAACAAACAAAAAATCATTTCTTTGCATTAACTGAAATTTATAGTCGTAGTCATTAATTGACTCCATCCATCTAGTGAAACGTAATATTACACTCTCTCTCTCACTATTTCTAATTTATCCTAAGTTTCATTCTAAAACATTTTAATAATTAATTAGTTTCTAATTTAAGGTTTTAAATGAATCCAACTATTACTTCTTAATATTGCATTTAACAACAACTATTTTCTCAACTTTGAGATAAATATGTATAAGATAGCAATTATTTCAAACCTTCCCATTATCATATTAAAAGATAATATCATTTTAGATATTGGATTCAAATCCATAGTAGTTATTCCTACAGTTAAACCATTATTGGAAATAGTAGTAGCCGCTTCAAATACAGCATCAATAAAAATAATTTTATTTTCACCTAAATAATAGATGCATAATGCAGTTACAATTGTAAACAAAATATAAAGAACAACAACAAATAATGCCTCTTTAAATGCTTTATCTGAAAGGATATAAAATCTAGACTTATCTAGAGGAACATTATTACTTCTTGTTTGTTTATTACTACTTTTTAATATTTTCCCTTGATAATATGATTTGAAAGTTTGCTGAATTCTTTTACGAAACTGAATTGCTGTTGCTGAAATTACTGGAGGTTGCTGACTATTATACAGATTTTTATTGTGAAATGAGGATGTAAATTTTTTATTGTTAACCAATTTTTGGAAAATTAGCATTAGTCTTGCTATTTTTATACCTCCAGCGGTAGAAAATGCGGTTCCTCCTATTAGCATAACTATGATTAGTAATATTTTACCATTTATAGAGAGATGGGATAAATTAAGATATTGAAAGCCGGTAGTTGTGGAAGCACTAATCACATGAAACACAGAAGAAAGCCAATCATTTTCTGAAAATGAAGGTTCTATAAGCATAAATAAAAAGATGAATAAAGTCAAAATTATTAGAAATATTAGAATTTCTTTAACTTCCTTTGTAGCCTCTACGTTTTTACTGAAAATACCAAAATGAAATGCAAAAGGTAAGGCCGCAATTATCATTCCACCCATAATTATAGCTAATGTAATTGAATTTTCTGAATTAAGGATAGTAGAAGTAGGTACAAATCCACCGGTAGCGAGTGTAGTAAATGATAATGATATTGAATCTAGAATATTTATATGTCCAAAAGTGAAGATTAATAGAACAAAGATTGTTGTATATACTACAAAGATAATACTAATAGTAGAAAGCAATTGTTTGAATCTTAATATCCCACTACCTAGAAAATATTTCATTCCTGCCAATTTTGTTTCTGGATAATACAAAGCCATAACTAAATATACAAAACTTAATCCACCTACCCATTCTGTATAAGACCTGTAAAATGAAAAACTATCAGGCAAATTTTCAGGATGAGTTATTGTAGAAAGACCGGTAGTTGTAAAACCTGACGTACTTTCTAAGAAAGAACTTGCAAAAAGAGCGAATGGATCAATTCCTTCCCAAAATGGATTGATATACAAATACGGTAAACTTCCAAATAGACTTAACAATACAAAACTCAATACAACAACAATAGATGATTGTTTTAGATTTAGTGGGCTTTTTTCTCCTAATGTATTCATAATATATCCTGTTAAAGACATTCCTACAAATGCCAAGTAAATCCCAATTGAAGATTGCCATTCACCTAACACGGTACCTAGTAATGCAGGTACAACCATTAGTAATCCTGTAAATTGCAATATAATGGCTAGATTTGCAAAAATTGGTTTGTAATGTTCTCTTATAATTTTCCTATAACTTCTAAAGGTTTTCTCAACAACTGCTATACGAATTACTTCTGCAAGATATTCCTGTGTTACTGCACCAATAATTTTTTTTTCTTCATCATCATTATTTGTACTATCAGTAACAGGCAGATGTTTTATTTTGTGAGCACGCATTACTTTAATTGCTTGTCTTACAGTAGATGAACTAGGTAATGTTATTATTGGAGATGTCATTATGGATTTTAGAAATACTAAATCAGAATCCTCTCCT
>DATDKD010000016.1:0-3251 GCA_036520175.1 Nitrososphaeraceae archaeon | reverse complement strand
TGGAACTCTTCTGTCATACATTGCAACAAATCCCCATCCTAATGGTAGTGCAATGAAGTGACTGTATAACCACCAATGAGCTGGTGTAAATGCAGAATCACGTATAGCTGTTTGATGCAATGATCCATCAACAAAGTTGTCGACTTCTACTGATGCAGCAATAGAACCTAGCATAATTACCATTATGTAGATCTTTTTTAGTCTTTGAATTTCGACTTCTTTTGGTATTAATGCGGGCATCTGAGCCATATCTGTAATCTTAATTCTGCAAAGTAAAATATAAAGATGTACTTGTAAAAAGTATTGTTATACATCTAAATATTATAATAAGATACAACTATTTAATGAATATTACATAATATCCATTACTATTATAGGAGATTTAGAGCAAATGTGAATTAATCATTGATGATAATCATTGATGATTATCAAAGTTTCTTAATAACTCGGGAATCAAATAAATGAAGTGTGTCTTCTTCTAAACCTATAAAATTTAGAATAAAGTGTGTTATCCCTAGATTAATATATTGTTGAATTCCTGCCAAAATCTTTTCCGGCGTTCCAATTGTATAACCTCCGCTTTTTCTTTCCAAAAAAGCAGAAATATTTTCATTCTTTTTCTTCCATTTATTTATTTCTACAATAACGTCTTTTTCTGATTCTTTAATAATACATGGAAGTAATACAGAAAGCTCTATATCATTATAACTTTTTCTCAAATCATGACAATGTTCTTTTAAAGCTGCAAGTTTTTTTCTTATATCTGCTGGACTACCAAATGGATTATTATATGTGTCAGCATGTTTTGCTACTATTTTTAAAAGGTATTTTTCTCCTGTTCCCCCTACAATGATTGGAGGATGAGGTTTTTGTATAGGATTCGGTCTGCAAATGGCTTCATTAATTGAAAAATAACTACCATGAAATGAAGCTTTTTCATCTTGCCACATTGCCTTTATTATGGATATGGATTCATCTAATTGTTTAATTCTTTCTACGTTGGAAGGAAAGTTATATCCATATGAGTAATATTCATTTTGATACCATCCTGCTCCTATTCCTAATTCAACTCGTCCTTTAGAAATAACATCTAGGGTTGAAAGGACCTTTGCTAATAATGCAGGATTACGGTAAGAATTGCATGTAACAATTTGTCCCAATCTAATTTTTTTGGTGATAGAAGAAATTGAAGATAATAGTGTAAAACATTCAAAAAAACTATTATTTATATTATATTCATGATGTGGAATAAAATGATCATAGGCGTATAAACCATAGAAATTTAGTCTATCTGCTGATCTTGAAATTTTTTTGGAAAATTCATATTGTTTTATAGGATCATTTGTCGGTAGATCTGACCACCAGCCTTGTGGGATTGTCAATCCAAATTTTAACTTAGTCATTATTGTTATTCTTTTTTATTACTATTGTTAATAATTAAATTTTTTTAGAATAGTTTTCTTTGTTTAATACGTTAGTATAGATCTTTCCAGATTTAGCTACATATGCCGGAATACCTATACCTATAGCTATTATTGTACTTTTTTCATTTGAGTGAGGAAGAAAAGTTTCTGTTACTTCATCATCATAAAAGGTTGAACCAGAAGCTCCCAATCCTTGAGAATATGAAGCAAGATATATTTTTCCAGCACATATCCCACCTTCGAGTTGGACAGCTCGATAACCTCTATTTCCCAAATATTTCAATATCGTATCCATATTTGCTAAGAGAAAAAATACCACACTTGCATCACTAAATAACTTTTGATCTAGACACAAATGTCCAGATTTTTCTCTAAAATCACCTTTTTCGAGCTCTTGTATATTATTTTCTAATTTATTATAATAATATATACCAGAATGTAAATTTGTAACAGAATTTGCTATAAAGTAAATATCAATCATACTTTGTTCATGGGTAATAAAATCAAAAGGTATACTGATACTAGAAAGATATAAAATATTTTGTAGTTGCATTAGGGTTATAGGCTTTTTTGAAAATCTTCTTGTTGATCCACGTTGTAAAATTACATTCCCAATATTGTACTTGTTAATAGTATTAATTTTACCATAAGATATTTTTCTTATTTTGTTTAAATTCATATATTCCTTATTTTTCATTGAGGTCCAGTTTGTTATTTCTATGGGGCTATTGAGATTAGAAGAGTTATGAATTTTCCATATATCAGGATAAACCGTTTCTTCATATTTTGAAAGCGGTTTAGTTTCACAATTTATAGGTGAAAGTTGAGTAGAATTAGATTGTTCAGGGTTAGTATAATTGTAATAACTTTCAATTGAAGCTAATGCTATAGCAGCTTCTTTTTGATTCTGTACTCCTAGTAAATTATTAATCAGTTCATCTTGATAACCTAGAATAATTTCGGAAGATAAAAGATTATTGTTACATAAAGCCAAAAAGTTGGCGAGAATTACACCTGCATCCCAAAACCAGTGTCTATATGAACGTGCTTGATATTTCCATGAATTTCTCCAAGCTATGGAAGTAAAAATTAACGTAATTGGAGCTTGAATTATTTTATTATTATTTCCGGTAGCTGTAAATAGCATTGATCTAAAATCTCCTTTTCTTAACTGAGTTAATGTAAAATTTGCTGGACAAAAGTGATATACGCCTGCATCGAGGTTTTGTATCTTTTGACAAACTAAATAAATTTCAATTGGGTATAAAGCACCAGTGGCTGAGGCTGCCCGCATATAGTATACAGTATCATTTAAGTTCATTTTCCGTGTAATTCCTGCAGAAAAAAAGAGTATCTGGGATAAGATTTTTAGATCTATTTGTTTCTGCTCAGATGGATTCAAATTCATTTGTTTTCTCAAACATTCAATCGAATCTTCAATAGGATAGGGAAAAGTAGATGGTAAATCTGCTTTTGGTTTATTTAAATATATTTTAAATGGAAACGGTTTATTTTCCCAATCCAGATAATGACGATTAAAATAGATAGTTACAGGAGAATGTTTTGTAATTTCATGAAATTCTTTTGCAATGTTTATATTTTGGTTCAAGGATATAGGCTAAATTAATACCACAAAAAATTATTTAAAGAGATTTGTTATTTGTCCCCATATCTGATCTACGAAATTTTTCCCTGTTTCAATTGGACCTTCAGTAGCATTAGTTGCTGCAGTTTGTGTACCTTCAGTAGCATTAGTTGCTGCAGTTTGTGTACCTTCAGTAGCATTAGTTGCTGCAGTTTGTGTACCTTCAGTAGCATTAGTTGCTG
>DATDKD010000015.1:0-4904 GCA_036520175.1 Nitrososphaeraceae archaeon | reverse complement strand
GTAGATAAGGAAACAGATATTGTAAATGCAGGTGATCGTGATGAATTTTTTGTATGTGCTTATCATATCAAAGATTTGCAAAAAGAGTATAATTCTTTGATTTATTTTGATTGTGATGAAGGTGATCTCTTGGCACCCGATAAACCTACTATATCCCGTTTATTTTCACCTAATTCACTTGTTTATTCCGAAAGTCAAAATATTTTTAACAATAGTAGTAACAAATATTCTCAATTGCTCTCTACAAATAATGATAATGCTAATCCAAATCAACAACAAGTACGAGATAAAGAAGAGGAAAAAGAAAAAGTAAAAATAAAAATTCTTGCTCCTCTTGAAGATAGAAAAAATACACAAAAATTAAAAATAGCTGTAATGGTAAAAGGCCAAATTAAATCAGCAGTTATTGATAACGTTCAAGAAGAATTAAGCAAGACAGGTGGATATACAATAAGCAGAACATTTACCTTTGATAGAGATACTAATATAGGGAAAATTCAAATTGGTGATAGATTTCATGCATGTGTTTCTAGTAATGACTTGAATCCTCCTGAAGGTACAGAATGTGAAAAACGGACTGTTAAAAAATTTGGAAGAGATAATGTGTTATACGCTAGATAAATAAATGAATTATTTATGATATTTTATCTTTATTGATATCATTTAATATTATAAATAAGTAGATCATAAAAGAGGTATTGTTTATTCTATCATTATCTTGCATACAATCCACTAACCTTAGCAAGATTTTTTACAATCCTTTTTTCACATTCAGAACCTTCTGGTGGTCTCAAATCTTCACTAGCAACACATGCATGGTATCTGTCTCCAATTTGTATTAAACCGATATCCGTCTTTCGGTCAAAGGTAAATATTCTTTTTATTGTACTATCCTTACTTTTGTCAAGTTCTGCTTGAACATCTTCTATAACTTCTGATTGTATTTGACCTTTTATCATGGCACCAATTACTAACTTTTTAGTGTCTTTTTTATCTGCAAGAGGAGCAAGAATTTTTATTTTTATTGTATCACTGTCTGGTAGATTGGGTTGATTTAAACTTGCTTCATAAATTGCTTTGCTTGTAGTATATACAAGAGAGCCAGATCGAAATAAGTTGATTACCGTTGGTTTATCAATATTTACTAGATCACTTTCATTGCAATCAAATTTTGGAAAGGAATTAGAATCATTTAGTACATTTCCAACTTGATAAGCACATACAAAAAATTCATCAGGCGAATGAGCACTCACTATATCATTATCTACGTCTGTTTTCAAATCTACAGTAATCGTTTTCTTAGTTTTATCAATTGATGAAATGGGTATGTCTTGTTTAAAGTCATCACCATTGATAAAAGCTGTTACTCTCAAAAATTTAGTTTTATCCATGTCTATATTTGCCAGATGGATACGTGCTTTAACTATTAGTTGATCTTTACCATCTTTATCACCTTTATCATCACCTTTCCCATCTTTATCACTTTTTTTAGCAAAGGCTAATTCATAAAAAGAAGAAGAAGAAGAAGAAGAAGAAGAAACAAACAAGATATTAGCTGCTGCAAAGGATATAATAATAAAAAGACATATGTATTTAATGTAACCTTTGTTTATCATCTAAATAACAACCCAGTTGTTGACACATATTTAAATCTTTTTAAATAATAGATTGATTTACGTAATACTATTTTAACTATATAAAATGTAATTAATCATGATGTACTGAAAATAATACATCTCTGTAATTTGATTTCTATAACACAAATATTTCCAATCCCTGTCAATAGCAAAACTATGAGGAAACCTCAATTATTGCAGATCCCCATGTTCTGGAGAAAGTATACCTTTTTCTCCAAACAATATCAATATTCAATTTTTCAATATTTCCAAAAATTATAATAAATGATAAAATAGCAAAAGATTAACTAATTTGGAAGAATTCAATAAAGTTTTATAAATTTGAATGCTAATTCTAATATTCAGTCAAAACATGATATTACTTTTATCCTTAACTTTATTAATCTACTTATTTATATAAAAAATAACAAGTTTTATAAATAATAATGTATTTCATTTATTAAATTGAACATTCAAAAACTATTTATTTATTCAATTCTTGCAATTGGATTAATTTCCATCCCATCCTTGCTCGAAACTGTACAAGCACAAACCAATATGACAAACACTACTACCACTTCATCAGTACAAAACCAAACAGCACAGGCAGCACAGGCAGCACAGAACCAAACTGCTCAAAGTGCTAATCAAACTGCTCAAAGTGCTAATCAAACAGCACAGGCAGCACAGAACCAAACTGCTCAAAGTGCTAATCAAACAGCACAGACAGCACAGAACCAAACTGCTCAAAGTGCTAACCAAACAGCACAGGCAGCACAGAACCAAACTGCTCAAAGTGCTAACCAAACAGTGAGTAAAGAAACTCAAGCATTTATGGCCTTAGATATTCCAGAGATCAAAGATAATTTAATGGATGCAAAGAATGCACTCGCTAATAATGATACAGAAGAAGCGTTAACCACAGTTACAGATTTAGAGAACCAATTATTGGTATTAGAGCCTAAGCCAAAGTTTGTAGACAATATCCAAAAAATTAAAGATTCAGTTTCTAAAAATGATGTTAATAAAGCATTAGATGATCTTACCAAAGTTGAAACTGACGTTCTAAAGGCAGAGAATGAGGTTTTCAAAGCCCAACTAGCCAATCCACAGTTAAAGGTTTCACAACAAGATGATGGCGGAGATAACGATGGCGGAGATAACGATGGCGGAGACGATCAAGCCGAAGAGGAAAATAACTAACAATTCCTCATTTTTTTATGTATACTCTATTAGAAACAAAGTGATTTGTATATAGAGAATTTTTGGAAGTTTTATCTGTTTAGATGTTTTTAGAGTAAATTTGAGTTTACTTTTAATTTTCAAATTTTGATTAATATTTGTTGATAGATTATTTATCATTGAATTTTCTCCATTTCTTATTTGGAGGTTTAGTAGTAGATAAACAAATACCAAACAAATATGACGTTATTGTTTTATAATAAAAGTATGTAATTGGTCGCAGCTTTTATCAACAATTTTATCTAATAAATTGTTGAGTATACATGTAAAGATGGCTAATATGGCTATTACTAATAAATACAGATAAGGTATTAGACAAATAGTATTGTCTGAATATAGTAACATATTACATTAAACTTGAATATATATCTAGACAATGCATAGATAGAACTTTATGTATTAGTATTAGTTAAAGGATATTATGCTTAATACCGATTATATAGAATTTTTTATCATTGATATAAACAACTACAAATTTTTATTTTAATGTATTTCTAAACCCTTTTAAATTTTCTCCTTTTTGTAATTAATATCTTAACCTTTTTTTTTCTACCTATAAACTTAATAAAATCTTTAACAACTATTATTGAGATGATAGAGCATCATCAAATGTAAAACAATATTTCCGTAACATTTTATTTTGCGTTGTTATAAATTTTTTCCATATGACAATTAATTATATTATATTTACTTCAACCTTGCTCGTATGGTTATTTTTATGGATAGCTAATAATAATAATTTGCTTGATTTTTTTCCAGCCAAAGCATATGGACACGGTTTGAGTAAAGATGAATCTTTTCCTATTGATATTTCTGGAAGACAAATTGCAATAGAAGGTCTAATAAAACCATCGTTCTTAAATGAGGGTGACCAGCAACCTACGTTAACAATTCGCATTTTTGATAAAAAAACTAATGAAACTATAAGTGATATTAATCTTAGAATAATTGTAACCTTTAAGAATCAAACTATATTAGACCAACCATTTCATTCATTAGACGGAATAGTTTCAGCAAACCTTATTCCTGTGAAGGATTCCATAACACATGAAATAACAAGTAAAGAAGAACCACAACAACATATATCAAAAAACGATCTGGTGCAAGTAAGCTTAACAAATCCAGTTACAATTAAAAGTAAACTTCTCTCTGACGGTGGACTATATGATATAGCAGTTATTCTTGAAAAAACAAGTAAAGGAATAAAAATAGACTCTGATCAAAAAATTAATTTATTTATAAGTATAGGAAAAACTTTTCCTTTTGTAATAAAAGAATCTGCAGATAGTAGAAGCAATAACAATAATGATAAGGGTAATCTTACTTTACAAGTTAAAACCTTTTACGATGAGATCCAAGATTTTTCTTTTAATGAAAAAAATTCTAAAATTTCATTTAAAATGCCATTTAAATGGGATTTAAATTATGTAAACCAGATTCTTACTTTACACGAAGAGATCATAGTCCCAAAATCTTACACCCCCTTATCTACAGTTTCGTCATTTATAGGTACACTGAATGGTATGAAAATTCCAACAAATACAATATTAATAGATGATTATTCAGATAAAAATAACAGGATTGTACATATTGTTATTACAACTTTTAAATTAAAAGAATATGCTAAGCAAATTGTAGAAGAAGGAGGAAATTCATATGCTATATTTGAATTAGAACCGGTTAAAACAGTATAGTAATACTCTACTATTACAACTTCTTCCATACCACACAAAGTTGAAAAACATTCATTGCTGACTGCTTAATCATATAAGATAAGTGTAGGTTGTATAAAAAAATTAGTCGGTAAAGATAGACTAACTATTATTTTTACTTACAAACCACTAACAAAATCTAAATTATTATATATAACGTAGATTCTTTGTTTATTACTTTGAAATCTATTATTAGATCTATTCTTTTAGGACTAAATGTTTTATTGGTCCTTGCAATAGCAACTACTGTCTATAATTCTCAATTTCTCTTGAATAATAACAGTATAATGGTATATGCACAACAAATGATGGGAATGCCTCCGAGTGGAATGGG
>DATDKD010000014.1:0-12992 GCA_036520175.1 Nitrososphaeraceae archaeon | reverse complement strand
GTGACGAGAATATCAGAAAAAGAAGTATTACACAAGCAGTAATTGCAGATGCAGCAGGAGTATCTGAGGTTACAATTAGAAATGTATACAAAGAAATTGAAAAGAAGCTTTCGCTAGGATAAATAAATTACCAAATTTTTTGAGTCACTTCTGAAGTACAGTTTGTTATCTAAAACGGTAACATATAAATAATTTAAGTGTTCTATTCTATAAACTTTATTGTAACCTATTATAATTGCTATCCCGAAAGTCAAGAAATTATAAACACTAAAATAAATAGTGGCGAGATGATCAAGGAATTTTTATTGCTATGTATTATAAATATAATGATTCAAAATCCTCAACTTGAGAAGGCATTTTGATCTAAGTTTGGCTTAAATTTGTTAATTACCATTATTCCTTAATGAAATTACCACGTCTAGTTTAGTTTATTGACTTTGTTGAATGGATTCTGTCAATTAATGAGGTAATAATTAAAGAAAGTAAAATCTAAACTCATCCCCTATATTATTAGGTGGTTATTTAGAAATTAGAAAGATGATCCAAATAAATGAATTAAAATATGGAAACTGTTCATGTGATAACAATGCACCCAAGGAACTAAGCTTATGTAAATTAATGGTAAATATAACCACTATATACCTTTAAGAAAGGTTTCATATTCATGGAGAATCTCTTCTTGAATCTTGGATTGTATGGACCCAGGACGAAGGCTCCTTATTTTCTTTATGGCGTCTTCAGAAGATATGTTATCTTGTTTTAAAAGGTATGCTGCTAAAATTGTCCCAGTTCTTCCTTTGCCAGCTGCACAATGAACAACTAATGGTTTCTTTTCTGTAGTAATTTTGATATTTATATAATCCACAATATTATCCAATACTTCTAGGGAGGGAACTCCATAATCTTTTACATATACAAATTTGTAATCGTCGTTGATAATAGTCTCTTTTTCGTTATCAATGAGCCATTTTTGGGGGAGAGGAAATTCTCTTACAGTTACAATAGACTTAATATTATTTTTTATCAGCCATCTATATTGTTCTGACGTCATAGGAGTTCCACTACCAGCAAGTTTATTGTCAATTACCCAAGAAAAATTTGTAGGTTTATTACTGACTTTACCATGAATCCATCTAAAAAGATTTCCTATTAGTGTCATCACTTAACATAGAAAGTTAAATATTTATATTTTAACTAGGCTCATTGATATAATGACATCATATTATAATGTTTTTATTTTGATAAGGGTTTTTTAAAATAGTATTTGGAATAGTCATTGCGATAGCAATTATGTCATAATATTTAAAATTTGTTTATGAATTCGAAAAGTTGCTGGAAGAATTCCTATAGGTTCACCATCGCTGGTTACTGTAACTTCTCTATCTAAAGAGCTCATTGCTATATTTTTTGCCTGCTCATATATTATATGTGTCTTGTCGGAATGGTCCTCCATTTTTATATCAATTAAACTCGTCAAAAATTTTAAACTACCTGAATCATTAACTATAACTAAATCTAGAAAACCATCATTTATTTTTGCATTATATGCAGGCTGAAATCCTCCCGCTATGTAACTTCCATTAGCAACTATAGCCATTGTCATATTGGTGGTAATCTTTTTTCTTCCATTATCTAAAACTATTTCACATTCATTACTTTGATAGGAGGGTACTGTAGAAATTATCCCAAGGGCAGTTGAAACGATCCTACTATTTATTTTGTCTCTAATGATTTTTGCTCTATCAATTATTTCTGCACCTATTCCAATTTCTGCTGCATTTAAGCAAACCCTAATTTTGAACCTCTTTTTAGAATTTTGAGAAACAACCGAAATTATATCTATTTTTTTAGGTTTTAACATCTTTATATTATTGCAAACCTCCATGGGATCGGTTGGAATGTTTAGAGATTTTGCTAAAATATTTCTTGTTCCTCCAGGGATTATGCAGAATACTACGTGTGAAGAAATTAAAATTAAATCATGAAGTTTCTCTGGAGTGGTAATATATTTAGGTGGAGGTTCAAAAAAACCATTAGCAACTTCATTAAGAGTCCCATCTCCTCCAATTGCTATAATTTTCTGATAATTCTTTTTAATATATTTTCTCGTTAATCGAGTAGCATCACCAGGTTTCTTAGTAATTTTGATTTTAATATTCTTACCTATCTGATTTCTTAACGCATTACATAATGCTTCTATATCATTTTCATATTTTCCACTAGAGGCTTTGGGATTTATTATTATCAAAGTATCTGGATTTGTTTTTAACAAACTGTTCAATAAAATATAAAGTTTAAACCTCAATATTTAATATTCTCATCATTGTTTTAAACAAACATAGATAATTATTATATAGTAGAAAGATGTAACTTACGTTTTCTTATATTAACATTAAATGATAGCATCAGAAACAATTCCTGCTTAAGCAATTGAAGTTTCTCAGTGAAAATTTTTAAACCGTACATGATATCAACGCATTTTTCGCTACGAGTTTTAACATGCGAATTTTGATTGAAGCATATCTCTGTTTTTATAAATTATTATAGAATATCTAAAGAACAATTTTAATAAGTGGAAACACATCTATTTTTACTATGGATTTGGACCTCTTAGAAAAACTTTCCAAAAATTGGAAAAAGTCTAAAGATTCTCAAATTGAAAAAAAAATAATTAATTTAATATGTAATAATAATAATCGTTTTGCATTTCCTATAGCAGAGAATTGCCTAATTAGTAATGGAAAAGTAGGGTTTACGTATAAAGACAACAAAACTTATCCTAATCTGTTTGAGTTCCTCGCGTATATTATCAATAGGGAGATACCAATTGAAATAAAAAATTGTCATTTTGGACCAGGGGAAATTGTTGTACTTCGAGATAATAAAGGAGATGCGATAGGTGATTTAATTTTGTCGACTAACGAAATTGTTAATGAAATAAAAACAAAATTTAATAACTAATTTTTTACTTTGTGTACATCCATATAAATTAGTAATTATGGATTAACGAAATATATACCATAATTTAAGTTTTCGAAAAGTATAATTACATTATACCACCTAAACATGGACATATAAAATATTTAGAAATCGAACTAAATAAGAAGAGACTTTTTTTGCTATAATGATTATATAATATGTTCAACAATGAAACATGATGAAAAGTTGCTATATTTTACTATTATTGAGTATATTAATAATTATTCCTTTCTATACTTTCAACACTGCGTTCTCAGAAGATAAGAAATATTTTACTCCGTTGACAGGAATGGAAGAGGTTCCGCCTGTTAATACTAATAGTACAGGCATAGCATTATTTGAATTACTAAACAATCATCTGGATTTTAAAGTAAATGTTACAAATTTGGAAAATATCAAGTCTGCTCAAATCCATTTAGGTGAATTTGGACAAAACGGCGAAATTATAGTTTCACTATTGAAATCCTTATCCCCCGTGGACGTACACAATGGGACTTTAGTGGAAGGGCAAGTCACTCCTTCAGAGCTAGTGGGGCCACTGAAAGGAAAAACTATCAATGAACTGGTGCAGTTGTTTAATAATACGAAGACATATGTTAATATTCACACTGAGCAATATCCCAATGGCGAAATAAGAGGACAAATAACAACAGTTAATACAACGAATTGGTGAAAATAGTTAAGGCTTAGTATTCCTTACTTTTCAAGTTTTTGATGGAAAATAGTAAACTCTACAAATATTTTACATATAATGCTGATGTTTAATTGCACCCCTTGATATTATCAAAAGTTGTAGATGTTAATAGTGTCTTAAGAAGTTGAGTGTCTATTTCAGCTTTCAATTGTAACTATCAAATATAAAACTTAAAAAAGTTAGGAATAAGATTTAGGAGTATCCGGTAAGTATCTTAAGAATAATTATTTATTATGATAAAATAGTTTAACAATTAAAACTTATCAAAAAATGAATACCTTTTTCGATTTGACAAGGAAAACCCACATATTTAGAAGTTGTAAGTTAGCCAAAAACTATTTGCAGGAATTTATCTTCTTTGTTTTGTAGTTCAGGGGAAGGCCACCCCAAAGGTTGATGTTAAGTATTAGGAGAAGGATCGGAATCAGTAACTTCAAGACCTATAATCATCATTAACAATTTAGCAACATATTTAATCTAACTTTAAGAGGTTTTGAATGTTTACTAGTGGACTATAATAATAGTTTTAGGATTTTTCCAACCTTTCTAGTATTGCTATGATAAGAATTTTTGAAAAAGGTCAGTTTCTAATTTACTGTATACATTAAAAGATAGTTAATAAATCTAGATTAAGCTTCCAATATCTTTTCAAATAATATAGTGTATAAATGATTAAAAGATTTATTTGTGAAGACGAAAATAATATTTATGTAGTTATATGAGATGAGAAAAAATAAAGATAAAAAAAAAAATACAGACAAAAAAAAAGTTATGATAATAGAAGATGAAATTGATATCCTTCTTCTCTACAAGGACTATCTAAATAATAAAGGCTTTTCTGTGCAAGCCACATCTACTACTGCTAATGAAGCCTTAAATGATTATGAAAATTTTTTTCCTAATATGATTATACTGGACTATAATCTTCCAGGAAAACTCAGCGGATTAGAAGCAGCTAGGCAAATACTCAAAAAATATCCTAGTGCTCCGATAATAATCGTAACAGCATATGAAACGGTTAGAGATGAATTATCAAATGATGAGTTCTTTACCAACAAGAATATCATCCTTTTACTTAAACCTATCAAGTTGCAGGTGCTAGAATATACTATTAAAAGCCTGCTAAACAAATAGCGCAATTACTAATACTACGCTCTTTAAAAATTAGACCTGACTGTTTTCTCAGATTTTTAATATAAAAATGCTTCTCTATCGTGAATTTGAATTTTCTTTATCGTCTTGGGAATGCTTTTAAAATTGAATTTAATTTATTGCTTATTTAATCTAGCATAATTGATGTTTTATCTTCCTTTTAACATTATAAATTAAATAATAGCTAAAATTAATATTTTCCCCTAGTATTTATCTGATTTCACATAAAATATACAAGTGACAAGATCAATCTCCGGCAATCCAATACGCTTTTGTCTTTATACCGATGTATTATTGTGGAACAAAATTTAGTTTCGCTAGAAAATTTTCAGATTACTCATTTCATGTTAATGTAATTCTTCCAGTGACATACAAGTGATAAAAATTTTATTGAATATGGAGGAGTATGGAAAGAAATACAGAATATGGTACCGATGAATTGGGTGAAAATTTAGAAATATATATAGATTTTAAAAACGATCTCACTCTTATTGCTCACTTGGTCGATGATTTGGTAATATATTCTATTCAGAATGAAGATGTTTTACATAGTAATGTGAAAAAAATCTCCTTTTTTAATGAATTAATCAAAAATGGTAATTGGAAAAGGTTTACAAATTTCTAAAATAATTATATTTATACCAAGTTTTTAATTGGTAATATAATTTAGAAATCTAAAGTCAAAAAATATTTATTATAAAATTAAATTATTTCATGAAATATCAAATCCTTGTTCTTACTTTAAGGACTTCGATCTTCACCTACTAATAGATATTAAAAGGATAAAATATTTATCATTATATCAAGCAAATATCAAACCTACCTTAAAATTTAAATTTTGAGATCAACCATGGTTTAGTGTTATTTCTATTCTCTTATC
The DNA here is from genome assembly GCA_036520175.1 of Nitrososphaeraceae archaeon. GTDB lineage: Archaea > Thermoproteota > Nitrososphaeria > Nitrososphaerales > Nitrososphaeraceae > TH1177. The sequence goes on along the minus strand of DATDKD010000014.1, from coordinate 7,287 downwards.
TTATTGTAGCAATTTTTATCTATCTATGAAGAACTCTGTGCAGTGTCTAGATGCAATCACTTGTTATATAAAATTAGATCTATTAAATGGATTAAATCATATAAGAAGAGTAATATCTCTTATCTTTTCTTTAACTCTATTACATTATTAACTTTTATATGACTATTTTTGCTTTTACAGATGACTCTGTTAATTCTATAGTATTATCTAAACCAACAATATTGAAGATTGATTTTATATATCCATGGAAAAATATGGAACCTTTTTTTCCTAGTCTATGCCTAATAACGATGATTTTCCATCCATCTTGGTTTATTTCATCATATGTACCTAACAATCCATATCTACAAATAATTTTTTCTAAATATTCAAAAACATTTTGTTGGGCTAACTCTTTTTTCCAGAATAAAATTGTGTCTTTAGGAATTGTTTCTCCCAATTCTAGCCCAATCTTAAAAATTTCTTGATCCTCCATAATTTCTAAAAATTTTGTTAAAATTTCTCTATTTAGTATCACTAAGTCAATTTTTGATAGAAAACGAGTGAAATCAGAGTAATGTTTGAGGATAATATTGACTAATGCATTTACTGAAATACCCATACGTTCTGCTTCTTCATCTAATATGTTAGAGACGTATTGTTCCACTCGAAATGAACGAGTTGAATTTGGCATTATAATTTGTAATCATATGTTCTATAATTGTGTTATGTTGTGTTCTGCTGTGTTTTTTTGTATTAAAAAAATTAAACATGAGAAGTTGTAAACATAGTGCTTATAAGACTTGTACAATGCTCAAGGAACATGAGTACAACGCCAGAAGTAATACACACCGACATTAACAAAAAACGTGAAGATGATTGTCCAAATTGTCACAATGAGCAGATTATATTTGATTCATCAAATGGTGAAATGATTTGTACTACATGTGGAATGATAGTAGAAGACCGATTAGATTCCTCAGGCATTGAGTCCGAACCTATGAAAAATATTGAAAATAACTTGAGTGTAGGGATGCCCCTCTCCTTAGCCCATTATGATAAAGGGCTTTCAACAACTATCTCTTCATCGAATGTAGATGCGTTCGGGAGTCAGTTAACTACAAGTCAATTGGCTAAGGTCCGAACTATTCGTCATTGGAATAAAATCTCTAGTAACAATCGGAGCTATCATAGGAACCTAAAAAATGCCTTTGGTGTATTATTAAGGATAAAGGATAAACTCTCCTTAAGTGACACACTGATAGAAAAGTCAGCCTATTATTATCGTAAAGTGGTAGAAAAAAGAATTACAAAAGGCCGTTCAATTAAAGAATTCGTAGTTGCGTGTGTATATGTTGCCTGCAGGGAAATGAATATTCCAAGAACTTTGGATGAAATTGCCGAGATTGCGAATGCAGATAAAGTTTTTGCAGGTAAATGCTATAGATTACTATTACGAAACTTGAAAATTAGACTTCAACCGATAGATTCGACTACGTATCTTAGTAAAATTGCAAATAAGGGTGGTATAAGTAAAAAAACACTTCATAGAGCAATAGAAATGATGTCAGACATAAAAGAACATCCCTTTTCTTCTGGAAAGGATCCAACTGCGTTATCAATTGCTGTTCTTTATGCTGCATGTCTGGAACAGGGAGAAAACATCAGTCAATCACAAGTTGCAATTGCTGGAGAAATGAGTGTGGTAACCTTAAGAAAAAGATTTTTAGATGTAAAAATGATTTTCCCTCACATCCCAAATAATACTATCGAACTAAGAAAACGAAAAAATTAACCCTAATTTTTCCTTCTGTTTTTCTTTTTTAAGAGAACCTCCACTAATATAAGAAAACTCTGAGATGTTTTGACATTAAAAATTAACCTCGTCAAACCTATTTTGTATCTTATGACACATCAAATCAATTTAGCTCATTACTGAGTATTTAAGAGGTTTATTTAACATGAGAATCTTATAATTGCCCTCGCTGTTTATTTGCTAACTATCTCAGCATAACAATTATTATTTATCTTATATGGATTATTGAGAGGAGCATACAAGTTTTGTACAGACAGAATGCTCATTCAAAAATCAATCCATCTGACTTACAATACACAGAATAAGGTGAAAAATGTCTTATATAACGTGACGAACGATATTTTAATTATCAAAGTAAAAAAATTACGATTCAAAAAAGTTATTGATGGATTTCTCGTTCTAATGCTTCTTTAAGCTCATCAATATGTTTTAGTCTATCTTGTTTAATTCTATTCCACAAGTCTACTAATTCATTCTTATTTGACTTTTTGGCATCGTCAATATACTTATCAATCGTATCATAGAGAAAATCAGCGTCTTTTCCTAGAGCTGATAAAATATCATATGTCGTATTGTTTAAACCTGTTTGGTGTTCACTCATATGTTAGAAGGTACAATAAATTATATAATCCTTATAGAGAGCTAAAACGTGAAAATACACTATACTTTATTTTATTTTATTTGTAAAGCTCTATTATTTGTTAAGCTCTGTTTCTCGCGTTAGATCTCATTTGAAAAGTAAAGGGCAGTAATATTATTACATTCAAATTCTGTATAGCAGATTATCTCTTCAACAGCTGTAAGATAATTAGCGAATTTATCAATTTAACCAAAATAATTAGAAGACCCAGATAATTTAATTGAGCGAATATAATGGAACTAAATATATGTTCATTCATTACTATGAAGAATCATGTCTCAGAAAATATTAATATAATATATAAGATTTAAACTAAAGTTATTTATTGAAGCTATATAAATTCGGATTGTTAGTGGTAATAAGTTCATTTAATTTAGTAAAGCGTGTTTAAATAGGCCCGTGAAATAATTTTTGCTAATTTAATTGGCTCGGGAATAGAGCCCTGAAGTAAAAAGGAATTTAAAAGTTTTTCTGCATCATCCAATTTTATGCCCCATGTTCTTATTAAAAGAAATTTATTAGTCTTTAGTATTATTGTATCTCTCGTTCCAAGTTTTTTTATGAGTGATAATCTAGCTTCATAACTGTCAGGAAAACGATTTTTAATAATATTATCTATTCCTTGAGAATTTCTAAACGTAATTATAATAACAGGAATCCCAGTGCTTTGGTGTATTTTTTCTCCATCGATGATATTAAACATGCTTATAATCATGCCGTCCAATAAAATAACTCCAATATCATTTCTTTCTAAATTATTATACATTCCGATTATATTTTGAGTTGCATCGTTGCCTCCAATTGTTGCTTTACCAAAGACTATGCCATCAATAACCAAATCCTTTCTCATTATAACACCTGTTAAAATAGAATTTGATGTTTGTTTTCTAAAGCTCTCAGCAATAGCTAAAACTCGAATACCTTTTTTATTAATATTCAAATAGATAATATATAATATATAAAATTATTTTAAGTTATTTGCTATTAATTAGTTGTTCACACCTCGTATGTATAGCGTGACTTTAAATAATTTTGATAGTTTTAGAAAGATAATATCTTTTTACCCTTCTCACAAAAGCTGGATTAATTCTTAATTTATCATTTTCTTTCTATTACGTGATATAATTATCTATTATCTAATAATGACACACTGATGAACGTTGACTCGGAGCCAATTCTTTCATATTTTCCCTATAGGTATGATTATTTTAATCAAGATTTGTTTATAAAAATAAGGAAGTAAACTTATACAAATAGAGATATATAATTTAGTTAACAGCAAAATTTATTATCATAAGTCTCTTTTGAAAATACTGAATAGTCAAAGTTTTAATAAGGATACATAATAAGTTATGTCATGGAAGGAATTCAAAAATTAAAATGCAGTTCATGTGGAACAACATTTATGTCTGAAACTGGTATGGCAAAATGTCCATCATGTTTAGAAAAAGAGAGTCAAGGAGCAGGAAATAGTGGAGGTTGTGGCTGCGGCCATCAACACTAATTTTTTATGGTCAAACTATCACATTAGAACTCATATTTTTTTATTTTATTAAATTAATTTTAATACATATCAAATTTGTTTTTCTACTTAGTCATAAACGAAGATTGAAGGATAAAAATTATAGAGATAAGGAGTAACGTAATTAAAGACCAGTTCTTTCTCTTGTTATGATTGATAATATGAGAGGATTATTTGTTACTCTAAAATGATATAATACTTAACAATGTATAGATATATCTTAACAATCAATTAAAATATCTATTAAAATATTCTTACTGCAGATAACTTTTTTCTTTACTTGTTTTAAATATCAACAATAATCTACAGTTTACACCCAATTATAGTCTGAACAATAGTAATTCGAACTCTAAAATATTTTTGAAATTAAACGAACTACATAAGGATATAAATATTGAAAAGATGAATTTGTAGTAGAAAAAATGATAATATATAAACCCCTCAACAAAATGTAATTGGGTGAATATTGATTAATTAAAAGATAATAGTAGTATAGTATAATTATGTCGAGGGATTTAATTTATTTCATATATTAAACGTAGTCAAATAAGGTTCAATTATGATCTGGATCAAGTAAATTCCCTTTCTCTCTTATCACTTTAATTTTATCTAAATAACTGCCATTCTTATTGGCTTCCATTAATTTTTCCATTTCCTTAGCCTTCATTACTAATCCATAATATTCTTTAACATGTTCTATAGTAGTTTTGTAATGTCTAACATTTGATGAGGCAGTAGCATCAGAAATTAGAATAACATCATAACCTCTATTAAACCCATCCCTAAGTGAGGTTTCGACGCAAATAGAAGTATCTATCCCACAAAAGATTAGAGTATTTACCTTTAAACTGTTTAACCATACTTCTGTTTCAGTGTCTTGAAAAGCAGAATCTCTTCTTTTAATAACTATATGATCTTTATTAGTAGGTTTAATACCATCAACTATTTTTGCATCCCACGTTCCTCTTACACATATAGGTCGCTTTTTAATTCTCTCTTCTCTTGCTTTTGGGAGAATTCTGTGAGTTCTAGTAAGAAGGTCAATTCCCGATAACTCTCTAACCGCTTGTGTATAAAAAACAGGAACATTATGTTTTCTACATATAGATATTAATTCTTTTAATTTAGGTATAATTTGTTGATAGTTTGATATTTTCATACCTAAATGGTGGTAGGAACCACCATTACTCATGAATCCATTTTGTACATCTATTACTAATAGGGCAGGATGAAACGTGGTACTATTGGTTTTCATATTCACTTATTCTGTCTAGATGTAAGTTATATGAAATATTTAATTCTACTAAGAAATGATTTTGGTTGTTTTACCTTTTTATTTCGCATGCAATTTGATTTAAGTTGGTTAGTTTATCAAGGTATAACTGAACCCAAGGAGCGGAATTCCAAGAGATTTTATTATCAAAAAGATAACCATATCTCTCTGAGCTTCCGAGTTTTTCTCTTGTTGAAATATTTTCTATATACTCTTTTGTAATCATTTTTTTATTAAATCCATTTTTTTCAGCTATCTTCGATAATATACCATGTATTCCTGCTCCATGCTGAGCCGCCTGTTTCTCTCTATAGGCAATATGTTTTGGTATTCCTACTTGAATAGCTAATTCCCTATGAACTCGTTTTCCAAAAATATCATTTTTACCAGCTAAATTTAGATTTAGATCAATACTAGTAGCGATTCGGACTATATCTGAATCTAAAAATGGTTCTCTCATCTCTATACTGTTTGACATAGCTAATTTATCTTCCCTTTCGAGTGTTTCTTTATAGAGTAAAAGCAAATCTTGTATCATGTATTCTTTCAGCTTTTCAGTTCCATATTTTGCAAAAATTTGAACATACCATGGATATCCCGCAAATAATTCATCTGCGCCTTGTCCTGTAAAGACTACTCGAAGGCCATCTTTTGCAGCTAATTTTAATGCACCATAAATAGGAATAGAAACTTCTGCTTGTGTACTATTGGTAGTCTCAATTATGTTTAGGATGTTTGGCAACATGTTTTCGATATCTTTTATAGTCAATTCATTTATTTTGAGATCCAAATCTAACTGTTCTGCAATAACCTTTGAAAATTTTATATCATCTGAACCCGCTATGCCACTAGTGTAACAAGTAACATTAGGAACAACTTCTTTAGTAATTTTAGCGACTAACACGCTATCTATTCCACCCGAAAATATTATCCCAATTCGAGAAAGATCTTGTGACCTCTTTTTTATTGAATTGTACAAGGCTTTCTTATAAGCAGAAAGCGCATCATCAAGCTTAGTAATACTAGGTTTATTAGAGTAGTTAACAGGTGGTTCTGCTATTTTGATAGGTGAAGAAATCTTATCCGATAGAATTACACAATGTCCAGGCAACAATGAGAAAGTAGGCTCTCTAATACCTATTTGCCAAAGACCTTTTCGCTCGGAAGCAAAACCTATAATATTATTATTCTGACCATAATACAATGGTCTTATACCCAATCTGTCCCGAACCAGATAAATTTTATCTTCATCTTGAGCTTTTATAGCAATAGCATATATTCCATCGAGATCAGCTATAGTTTTCTTTATTGCATCTAAAAGATTAGAAAATCCATTTTCTTTATAATAGTGTTCGAGTAAATGTATTACGACTTCACTATCGGTATTTGATATAAAAGTGTGATCATTTTGTAATCTTTTTTTAAGCTTTTTATAATTGTAAATCTCGCCATTGTGTTCCATGACCAATTTACCATCGCAACTCTGAAATGGTTGAATGTGAGTTTTATCTCCCACTATAGCGAGGCGTATGTGACCTAAAGTTAGTTTAGTATTAGAGTTATTACAATTTATTTTTTCTGGTGATTCATACTGATAAAGTTTCTTATCAATGAATAATCCAGTACCATCTGGACCCCTTTTGTTCATGGATATCATCATTGTTTTAGTAAGAGATAGAATGTCAGTAGAATCTTTACTGATTAGTCCGCCTATTCCACACATAATATCATATTGTTCTCATTCTTAATAAATCTTTATTCACAAAATTATATATAACCTATAATAGGTCATATAAATAATCTTATCTCAACTTGCATTTTTGATACTATGAAATTAAAAATTAAAAATTTATGTTATATTTCTATCGAATAACACAATATTATTTAAGTAATATTTATTTTAATTAAAAAAATCTGGAATTTCTATATTTTTAATGAAATTCTTAAATAGCTAAAGATTACGAAATAAACAGTCTAACGAAAAAATAATAGAATTAGAATACATTCTCAAATTAGTTTTATATGGTCATTGAGTGCTGACCAGCTTCATTTCCTCC
>DATDKD010000013.1:0-2278 GCA_036520175.1 Nitrososphaeraceae archaeon | reverse complement strand
GACAAAGGAGACGCATCAGGTTATTCTTTAAGTGTAGGAAAATTCAAGGAAAATGAAAACACTCTGGCGTTAAATCAAACAATGGTTAATCCGTACACATATACGGTATTCTTTGTTACTGCTGAACCTGTTGATGACCCTGACCCAAAACCCTCTGATGTGGTAGTGGGGGCCAAATTGCCCATTCCATTTGGACAATAACTTTTTTTTTATAACGTTAACAATTTGTCATATAAACCAGTAAATTCTAATTATTATCCATATTACTATAACAATAGCACTTTATTTTGCTCCTACTAACAATTACTCTTCCCTGATCCAATACTTTACAAATCGAAATATCCTTGACTTTCAATATTTTTATAATATTAAGCCACATACTGTAAGTAATTTATGAGTCAACTTACTTGGACAAGGTAAAATGATCTATTATAATAATGCAAATAATAAGGAAACAAATAATTTAAAGTAACCAGCAAGATGCGTTACACACAATATTTTTATGACTTGAATAGTTTTATAACCGAAAAAGTAATTATATCCCCATTTGTATTAGGCGACAATATAGCTGTTCGAGTTTATCATCCAATTGGATATTTGAGAATAATCTTCTAACCATTTATATAACTACAATCCTATTATCCTAAAAAAAGAACAGATTACACAATATTCTTCTCTTGTTCTTGAAATTCATCGGTCATTGCATCCTAAACTGCAATAAAAATAACATACCAATAAAAAAATCGACGATAACCATCACTAAATTTTTTTAATACCTTGTTACTAAAATTTTTTGATTAGTTAACCCATCTTTAACTCTATACACCTAATATGACTCTATACACCTAATATGATTACATAATTAAAGTCATTTTAACTGTGAACTCCAAATTTGGGAAAAATGAATAAATAGCATTCAAAGTTAATAAAGCTACTATAATTACCTCTTATTATGACTTAGCATTGTATCGATTTTTTTTGGAAATCTATAACGTCGAGCGAAAGAAATGAATGATAGTTTAAAAATAATTATAAATAAATCCATATCAAAAATTATAAACGAGATTCTAAATACTCTAAATTGGCTAGAATAGAATATTTTTCAGATTATTTATATATATAGATGTTTTAAAAAATTTTAATATAAAAATTACATATAAATGAATTACCAATGTTATACAATCATTTGATTCCAACAGTTACAATAGTAGCAACAACAATTTTCCTTGTATCGGTCCTCTCTTTCTCAGCATTCACTGGATCCGCATTAGCACAAGCAGAAAGTATGAACCAATCCATGTACAATGCAACTGATTCAACAAACCAAAATGTTCAGAGTGTAGGTCAATCTGCTAATAATACCGGGAACAGCATGCAACAAGGTGCCAATCAAACTGGTGAAGCGATTGAAGGAAATGCAAGTGACGTAGGGTCCAATATTAGTGAAGGTGCAAAGAATTTAGGTTCAAATCTTACTGAAGGTGCCAAGGGTCTAGCTAAAACTATTGGTAAAGGATTACAAGATTTAGCAAAGTAATTTTTTTAATTTTTTAGAAATTAAAATTATTAATATATTTTTTGACCTCTCTAAACTAAGACATTGTAATGAGTATATAGATTATTTGCAATAGCCTTATAGCGATTAATAATTTCATTACCTTTCTAATACGTACATCTTATTTAGAATATTACAGCGGGCAGGATGCCAGTCCAATCCATGATGAGTCTACTAGGGTTATTCAAACTATTTTTAGCAAAAGTTCCTTATGCTAACAAACCATACTCTGTACAATATCCTTAGTTTTGGAAAAATTCCCAAAACATATCCTGAAGTACCACAATAATTGTCTTGAAAATTAAATTTAATTCAAACCGTTAAAGTTGTATAATTAACAAAGAGAAGTATGAGAATTTTGATCTTACAATTATAATAAATTATATTCTATTAACAAAAGCAGAATTTAATCCGCGCCGTATATTATTAAATGTCTTATTCATAATAATATATGGCATAGTGTGTCAAGATACATTTTCAGACAGAAAGTTCGGAAGTAACTCAGCGATTATATTTATTTCCAAAAACCTCATATTTGTCAATATAATAATTTAATAGGACAGAGTTATAATCAAAAAAATATACAAACAATTTTCTATATTTTTTTTATAGGAAATTTACTAACAAAAATTTTTATATAAAAAAAGGATTTAACAAAGTTACATTGAAATACACTAACTTATTTGTAATACTGCCAGCCGCATTTCTTACAATTATGCTCGG
>DATDKD010000012.1:0-30445 GCA_036520175.1 Nitrososphaeraceae archaeon | reverse complement strand
TCTATTTAATAAATTAGAAATTGTTGCAATATGATTAAAGAAATAACTTCAAGTCTATAATGAGTAATATAGATTATTCTTCAATAATTATAATTTGACTAACAAGTTTAGTATATTATCATTTTCTTCTAAATCCTTTCTATCTGTCTCTACCTTCTATAAGTATTTCGTCTAAAGACTTTCCTGATTAGTAGATTAATAAATTGAGTTAAAATGATCATTAAAATTCTATTTTTCCATCTCAATAGATATAACGATTATAGAATACAAGGTTTATAAATATATTCTATAATCATTTATTTATAGACTCTATATTTTCTTTACTATGATCTCTAAAGAAATTTGCTATGAGTTTAAAGCAAAACTATGCAACCTAAATAAAATTAAGATAAAAATTAAATAAATTTTAATTAATTTCTTTTATTGTCTTCTGCTAATCTAAATTCATAGATGCTGTGATATCTTTAGAGATATTTTATAGTTAATTTATAAGTGAAGAATTCCTATTTAATATTCAAATGAGTCCAGATAATACAGATCAGTTAACTTCATATATTAGAGGATTTGAAAGTGACTCACCTGAAAGTCTTGGAGAAAAAATAACTACTTTTTTAACAGAAAATCCAGAATTAGAACTTAAAGATGTTAAGTATAGTTCATATGGATTTATACACAATCTTAATAGAGAAACTAGTTATAGCGCATTAGTGATTTGTATTAGGAAATAAAAAATATTATCATTTATTTTTTTTCTATGATTTAATAAATTTATACTAGACACATAAAATATATTTATATTCTAGTATTTCTATAAATATAAAAGGAAAGGAAAGGAAATGGTAATAATAATAAGCAAAAATGATGAATTTACTACATTATTACAAAATAAACTTAAAGAAAGATATGAGCAAAGAAGAAGATTAGATAATAAAGTACATGTATCTGATATTATTCCTTCTTCCTGTATAAGAAAACAGTATTACTCCCGTAAATTACCTGAATTAGACCTTATATCAAATGAAACTGTTCAGCACTTTGTAAGAGGAGAAGCAAGTGAATTAGTTATTACTAGTCTTGCAGATCTTGGAGTATCACAAGCAGAATTAGAAATGGATGGATTGACTGGACGTCCTGACATAATGAATAGTGATATTATTGTTGAATTAAAGGATACCATGAGTACACAAAGATTGAATGTTACTGATGATAAATTTAAATCATATCTCAGGCAATTACTATACTATCTTGTAATAACAGGAATAGAAAAAGGTATTATTTCTATAAAATATAATACTAAAGAATTAAAATGGATTAAAAGTGATTCTCATGGAGATTATTTCTTTAGACCTTTTAATTCAAAATCTCCTGAAATAGAAAGTTGGGAAATATTTCTACCCGTTAATGATATTACCAGAGAAATTTTAAAAAATGAAATGGTTAGAAGAAAGAATCTTTTTCTGAAAGCTCTAGAAAATGAAGATGTTACTATATTACCCAGACTTTCAGAAAAAATCAGAAATCGAAAATGTCCTTGGTGTAAATTTTATGAGCTTTGTATGGATAGTAAGAATGATGAAACAGAAGAAGCTAAAGAAATGGCAAATGAAATAGATATTTTAGATATACCAGGTATTATAGATTTAAAAATTAATAATACCACTACTTCAACTACTTGATTCAAAAATATACTATTTATTCAATGAATAATATATTACCAAATTTGTAATATTTAATAACAACTAACTTTATTTATGCCTATTCAAGCTTCATATGAATCTGAATCTTAAGTATAACTATTGGAAGATTTATCATTTAATATTTAATGGTGAATTTATTATTTTCATATTTTTGCATCTTTCTTTTTTTATATTTTTGTATTCGAGTTATACTATGACATCTATGCAACTATGACAAATAGAAAGAGAATATAGAAATTTTTTAATTATCATCTGACAATATAAGTATCCCTTGCGAAGAATCATTATTATTCCATTTAATTAATCGAATTCCTTTCCATTGCTATTGTGTCCAAGATTATATTATTTATATTGTTGAAAGAAGATTTTCCTCCGTTTTCACTCATTAACACATTCATTTGTGTTAGGCTTTCTGATTTAAACTCCGATTATTGCAAATAAATTTGCATATATAGATCTATTTAGGTTAGCGAAATACAAAACAATTTTGATTTGAAATAGAACTAAATAGTTTTTTTAAAATTTTTTATGCAATTACCATTATTATTATTATTTGACCTTATAAACAATATTAATCTGAAAAAGAAATCATAATCTTCACTTATTTCTGTTATTAGATAAGAATAAGTAAAAACAAGATAAAAATAAGAAAAAATATAACTAATATAATTAGACAAGATAGCTAATATTTTTTTCTTCTAGTACTTATAAGTAGTATTTTATTACTATATAAATTTACAGGACAAGGTTAATTATAGGGCTTATCGTAATAATAATATGGGATATTTTTTAATTTCGTCATTAAAACAGATTAATTGTACACTTAGTGGACATGATGTATCTGTAGAAGATGAAGAAAATTTATTCAAATGCCAAGAGGGATATCTTAACACAAAATGTGTAAAATGTAATTCTTCTTTAATATTACGTATAGATCCTACTGATACAGAAGAATACACCTATATGATATTAGAAAAAAACTAATCAGAGTTTATTTTATAATTTGAAAGTTCATTAGATTTCTTTTTGTTTAACCGATTATATTTATTGGAATAATATTATACTCTTTTTGGTAGCAATCAGTAAATGAAATTTAAATGAGACCTACAATTTTTTTCATGTATGGTTTTTATTATTATAATACGTACATAATTTACAAATTAGAAATACAAATGTAATTAAATTTTAATAACTCAACTTTTTCTTTTTGATCTTATTTTAGATAAGGTATATATTTTTTTAGATATTTATGATCCTTCTATCCTTCAAATTTCAAATAGGATTTATTAACTACTATGAACCCCAAACCAGCTACGACTTCATCATGCAATAAGACAAACCGGAATAGTATGTTATAATTAATTTTGATAATACTACCTTCCAGAAAAGAAGGTAAATGACGTTTTAGATTGACTTTAATAATCTGCCAATCTCTTATTACTAACAATTAGTGGAAGACTTATCTCTTAGAATTATCGAATTATTAAAAGCTCTTGATATTCTTATAAATCCAATTAAAATACGATATCAAAAAGTTAACAAAATAATAAATTATTAAATAATCGCTAATTAAATACTCATCTCTAATACATCAACAAATGAAGATTTCTTTTTTACTATTCATATCGAGTCCGATAATATGGTTTCTCCACTGATTCCACTTGCTTTTTCTCAAGAAAAAATAATGGAATTGGAAAATAAGGATTATAATGTTAAAATTGAATACCCTCAAAGTGGGAATATTAGGGAAGGTGATATCGAACCAGGTGATTTTAATACACAAATTGCAATATTTCTTCTGTTTTAAACACCGCAAATAACTGCTTAGTTAAATATTTAATATTATAGAAATACCAAAAGTCATTATGTTTAACTCTTTGTAAAATAATACATACTAATTGAGAGAAAAAATTAAAGTTAGATCTATAACAACTATTGTTCCTTAACTAAAGTTAATGAAACAACAAGTAAATACTTTTTTACTCAAATCCAATAAAAAATGCTTCATTCTTATACTATTAGTTCCATTATTATTAAGTAATTTTCTGCCTAATACATTTCAATTAATTTTAGCTCAAACTAATTCAGTAGAAAATATTAAAGAATATGAAAGCTCTGTATTTGGATTAAGCATAGATTATCCTTCTAATTGGGTAATTGATGAATTTGAAAAAAGTATAAAAAATGATGAGAGTGTTGGTATTAATAATATAGTACTACTTTGTCCAAATCCTGCTACATTAAAATCAACACCATCAAATCAAATGAATGCCAATACTACTACTACAACATTATGTGAAAATGCTGAAAAGAGTTTTGATATATATGTTCATAATTTACCAGCAGGAATGACATTAGAAGAGTTTACTAATTCCAAGATTTCCTCCTATAAATTAGAATTAACAGACTTTAAAATTATCGAATCTAATCCAAGTGTAACGATTGATAATAATCCTGCTTATAAACTAACTTATACATATGCAGATAAAATTAATGATAAAAAAATTCAAGTCATGGAAATATGGACAGTTATTAATGATGATGAGGATAGTGATGATTTAAAAGATCATGTAGGTAAAGCATATTCATTACGTTATGAAGCTATACCTATAGAGTTTCCAATTTATCTCAATACAGCTAATAATACAATAAGTTCGTTTGAATTTCAAAATATTGACAATGATGAAAGTGACAATTAGAATAATATAATTTATATCCAAAAAAGAAAGAAGGAAAGGAAATAAAAAATATCTAATCCCCATCTTGATAGCTTGATTTTTATTGATTTATCAATTCCATCTTCCGATAATAAACATCTCCATTGTTTTGCTCTACTAAAATAAGTTTCTTCTCTTTTGTTTATTATATTAAATTTATGGATGTATAAATTTTTTTTCTTAAAGGTAGATTTATCAAATACATAAATAGTGATTAATATAATAACTTATTATATTATTGTACCTCTATAGTTTAAGATAAATGTTGTAAATAGTTATTCTTATATATTTTCTGGTTCAACTATCTGCTCTGTTATTATTTCCTCACTTATTCGACGTGTTTCACTTACTGGTTTTCGCTTTATTACTATTTCCTCTTTAACGTAAGGTTTTTTTGTTACTTCTATTTCTTCTCTCTTTAATGGTATTTTTATCTCAGTTTTTGATTCTATCTGAGGTATATCTTCTTTTGTTGTACTAGTATTAGCATTATCTGTTAAATTGTTAACTGGCCTTCTTTCTATATTTATTTCTTCATGCATTAGTTGAACTTGTTCTGTTTTAGTTTCCTTTGTTGGTTCTTTAGTAATAGTTACTTCATCTATTACTTCTTTTTTTGTAACAACTAGTTCTTCTGACATAAGAGGGATAACGATATCATTATTTTTGCTATCTATAGAAGAAGAAGGAGAAGGAGAAGAAAGATCATTATTTTCGTCCTCTACTGTGATTTTTGAGTGGTTAATAGAATAATCTTCTTTTTCTTTTTCTGTTGTTATTGATGAATTTCTTTTAGAGAAACTTCTTGCTTGTTCTTCATTTATTGTGAAATAAACTTTATCGCCATCATAACGTTCTACTAAATTCTTAGGAATATCAAAAAATTCTGTATTAAGAAAACCTTTTTTTGTTAAAATGGAAACTGAACTAACTTCTTGTACTTTACCTAAATCGTCATTATTAATTCCTACTGCTTCTTTTTTTATGATTTCATTCCAAGGTATATCTTTTGAATCAGACTCCATAATTATCTAAATTCAACATCTAATATATCAATTGATATACTAGTTATTTCTGCCACTTATTTTATTATATTTACTAAATCATATTGCTATTATATGAATTTATAAAATATATTTCAATTTTATCTTAAAGTTAGAACATACTTAAGTGATATTATGTACATAATTAGTAATGGGACTACCAAATATTAATAAAAAGAATAATTCTTCTATGTCTGAAAACAGAATAAAAAATGTTGACGATAATGAAACAAATAAAAATAATAAAAATCCTATGAGAATTTCACCAAAAAAGTCAAAAGATTCAAGAATGACAATTAAACCATCTGTAATACATCAAGAAAGATCATTTTCTACTAAAGTAGATCATTTATTTGAATCGGTAAAAGAAAAGACATCTGACTACTTTGATAAGGTTAAGATAAAACAACATAATATTAATTCATTTGCAGCAACAGCAACTAACGTACAAGAAGCAAATAAAGTACACAATCAACAAGAATTTGTTATTCCGGTTCTAGAGGAAAAATACACAATTTCTAAAAATACAGTATTAGAAGATATTAAAATAGAAAAAAAATGGATAGCTCATAATGAAAAGATTCAAGTACCCGTATCCTATGAAAAATTATTTGTTAATGATAAAGAGCTTGATGCATATTCAAAGGAAAATATTTTTACTCAGATCAAGGACAAAATATTAGATTTTGGATATGTTGAAGGAAGTACCAATGAAAACAAGATTGAAAATGAGGCAAATGAAGAAATAGACCAACAGGAACAGCAGAAGTTACTGGATAAATATCATCATACAAAAAATGAAAAAGAAATACATAAAGTAAATGGTGAAAAAGTGTCTTTATTCGATGACGAAAAGGCTAATTTTACCAATGACAAAAATACTAATACAATACAGAATGACAATACACAAAAAGTAATTCCCTTATATGCTGAAGAAATAATAATAACTAAAAGAAAGGTAAAAGTTGGAGAAATAATAATAACTAAAAGAAAGCTAACGGAAGTTAAGAAAATTGATTTAGATATAGTCAAAGAAAAAGTAACGGTTGATTATGCTAATGGTAGAAAAGAAAATATTACAGAATAACAAAGGCCATTACTATAATTAGAGAAATCTATGTTTATTTTGTGATAAAAATATTTAATCAAATGAAAATAAGTAATATTTACTTTAATAAGCATATTCAATTTTAGATAATACTCTTTTAAATGTTATTGATAATATAGTATTAAGATGACATATGAAAATAATGATGAGATAAAAAAAAGAAAATAATAATGATAAAAAAAGGATATTGGAGAAACACTTACACAGGTACCTGAGAAAATTAAGAAAGAATCAAAAAAGAAGCTACTAAAATAGGCGATTCTGATCGTGAGTAAAGTAAAGAAAAATTTAATGATCTGTAATTTGTCTTTATATCTTTTATATTATTATAGATATACTTGTTGATGCAAATTTTAAAGTATTATAATAATAGAATTGTTGTAGCTATTACACTCTTATAGAAGATCTTATAGAAGATCTTATAGAATTTTTGCTCAAAGATTAGGAACCTAACAGAATCTGCAAGACAGAGTATATCTATAGCATCAAAGATACTTTCTTCAAAACTCAACCAAAAAATCATCAGCTTTTTAACCATATTGCGTTCAAATATATAGATATTTCAAAATGATACAAAGAATTTGCAACTAGCAGACAGTTAGAGATTAGAAAGATTAGGTTATTGAATATATATCTAATGAATGCTGTTTAATGGAGATAAACAAAAAGGAAAAATAGTATGTGAATAAGCAATAAACACTATAAAGGAAAGATCTAATGAAAAGGAACAAGAGTTTTAGATAACAGATTAGAAAAATAAGCAAGGTTTTTCTTATTTCTTTTCTCATTTGCTTTTAAAACTAGTTATTTTAAATTTAGTGAATGCTTTTTATTTTATTAGTTCAAATTGGTAATGTAATTTTAAATAGTATGTATATGAATATTGATGCTCTTGAAATTTTCAATACCCTAGTACTGTCTATAATAGTTTCTAGCGCCTTTCTCATTGGTGCAATTCTTTCCATTTTTATTCATTATCCAGAAAGAATTAGAGCAGATTTAGCTGCATTTTCGGCTGGAATTTTTTTTGCAACAATAGCTTTTTCATTAATTGATGAAGCAATAAGAGAAGGCTCTTTTATTACTATGGTAATTGGTTTTGGAGTTGGTGCGGTTGTTTTCAGTGTGATCAACAGGATACTTCAGACAAGGTATAAATCTAAAACCAAAAACAATAATACTAGTTCATCTAAAACGGTTATAATAGGAACATTTCTAGATAGCTTTCCAGAAACCATATTTATTGGTGTCATCATAGCTTTAAATCTTCAGGGATTAATGTCTGCAGTTTTGGCGCTATTTCTAGGTAATTTAACAGCAACTATGGAAGGAGCAAAACGAATGGTTGATGACTCAAAACATAACTTAAAAATTTTTAACCAATGGTTATATGTTTTTGTTATAGTTACTATTGGTGGTCCATTAGGATGGTATTTGGAGAAACCATTAAATCCTGAACAGTTATCTATGATTATAAGTTTCGCTGCTGGTGCACTTATGGCTTTTATTACAGAAGAACTTATACCCCAAGCATATAAACGAGTAGAATTACATATTGGGTTATCTTCCTCTTTTGGATTTATTATAGCATTAGCTTTATTTCACTATTTGTAATAGATAGATTTAACATTTTTAATTAGATAAATCATTTATGTAATGATTTGAATAGTACAAGCAAATCTATAAATTAATAAATCTAAAAATATTGGTTAACATAATTAATTCCATACAAATATATACAAATTAGTCACCATTTAATTAATCAGATATTATTATTATTATTTTTTATAATATTATTCAATAATAAATGGAAAAGTAATTTAAAAATCGATTTCGTCTTCAAATTTTATTTTTGGTATTTGACTCAAATAATTTCTCACTATGATTTAAATTATTTTTCATTGGATTAACTTATGGTTTACCTTTAGTTATTTGAACTAATAACAGTAAATTCTAAATATTTTACTAGAATAATATTGATTATTATATTATCAAATAATATTTTCTTCTTTGTCCTTAGGTATTCTTTTTTCAAGATTTTCCATCATTCTTTTAATTTCTTTTAACTCTTCTAATATTTCATTCTGCGTCACAGAATGTGAAAATTCCTGTTGTATGTGTTTGTATGCTTCTTCCGATTTCTTTACAATAATAGCAACAAATATGTTAATAACAATAAATGTTCCTATTATAATAAAACTTACAAAGAAAATTCCATTTAATGGATTAACATCTGTTACTGGTGCCATTATCTCAACCCATCCCTCTAAAGTTAGAATCTTGAATAATGTTATTAGGGACTTGGGTAATGTTCCCCAATGTTCTGAATCTATGGTATTGAATAGATGATACCCTGCAATACCATAAATAAAAAAGAGAAGAGACAGAAGTAAAAAAATATTAATCATACTTGGTAAGGATTTGATAATTGTCATAACCATTACCGACATCTCTTTCGATCTATTTGTTAGACGTGTAACTCGTAATAGCCTGATTAATCTAGCAACTGTAGTAAAACCGCCTGTAAGAGGTAGCAGTGAAAGAACAATTATAATGAAATCTAAAATATTCCACCCATTCTTAAAATAATTGTATGAATGTGGATAAAGGGCAATCATTTTTAATATTGCTTCAATAATGAAAATAGATAAGACAAATACATTAATGTACTCAAATAAGGAAATATAATTTTTAAATTCTGGAAAAGTTTCAAATGCCAATACTATGGCTTGTAGTAGTATAACAACCGTTATGATATAATTGAATATTTGATGATTAACTAAGTTGTTTATTATACGAATCTTATTTTTCATTTTTAAGTCTTAATCCCCGTTTGTTTTATAATTATCAGATAGCATAGTTTTGCTATTGAATGATAAATAAATATAACAATTAAGTAAAATAGAACTACCATTTATAAACTTTAGAAATTAATTATATAATAGACATGTTACATAATAGAATTTCTCCGTCATACCTATAGTCTAAGAGAAAGACGGCTATTAGAATTGCAAGATATAATTGATTTAAACTATAGACGAATAAGATAAAAAAAGTTAATTGCGTTGGAGGGATAAAAATACCCATTGTGATAAAACTATTAATGTAAAACTTATTATTAATACTTCACACAAGTTAATTTGAATAATCTGTCCTTGATCCTTCCGGATAAAAGGAATAATATAATTCATCAAATCTTATTTTTACTAATTCCATAGCATTTCTAAAATTATATACCTCATCAATTAGAAACTGTTTATTATTAGAAACAGAATCAATGGTAATTTCTTTATATAGAAATATTCTCGGAAACGGAGTTTCTATATTTACATGTAAGGGAAAAATTAACTTTCTTAAATCCATAAAGATTTGTTCACGATCTCTTTTCTTCATAGATTGTATTGATTTTGCATCTTCTTCAGTAAGTGAAATATTTGTACTAATTACGAATATATCCTTTAGTAAGTTAGTAAAAGTGATACGAAAAGGATAACGATATCCTATTCCTGTAGATACAATTAATTCAAATTGTTTTTTTGATTCAAGATTTTTATTTATCTCCTTTTTTTCTATTATAAAACCAATATCAGATAACCACTGAATTATATTGTTAAAAGTAACTTCTTTTACATCAATTTCGTTATTCATTTTTAACTATAAAATTGATGAAATCACTTGTTTTTATTGTTGATCACTTACTAAATGACAAAAAATAAAAATATATGGTTTAATGAGCAACAACATTATTAATAGCTAATTATAAAAGATATTAAATTTTATAAATTATCTGGTTCCTGTAAAGAATTTTTTCTAATTATCCATACTACAAATATTATAAGACCAATGGAAACGGGAATAGAAAATGGGAATGGAGCAAATGTAGAACATATAATAATAGATAAAAGAGCTATTAAAACTATTACAATTAATTCTCTAAACCAATTTTTGTGTTCAAACATAAGTATGTGAATAGATGACTTTGATTATTTAAAAATGATGATTAACAAATGAGATTTAGAAGTTATATACACTGAATTATGGTTTTGGAAGTTTCTAAAAACTCTTAAAAACAGTTATTTCTCATAATTTATTATTGATATATTTTAAATTTGACTTTGATTGCAATCAAAATCAGTTCTGTAATGTATTTTGTACTGTCTGTAATATAGATATTTGACAATTTTAAGGCTTGTCAAGTTTTATTTTCTTTTTGTTCCATTGTAGATGCTGCTGCTTTTTTAGTATTTTCAAGGTATGCTACAGTCATTGCCAAATTGCCAAAACCCATGGAATTCAAAGTTTCAGAAGGAACCATTACTATTGTATTACCTTGAACTTTTATAGATTCAAACAACATATTTGATTGTCTTAATGCATATGCAACAGGATTATTTGTATATACTTTGGATGCTTCATAAAATTTATTTGCTACAAGAACTTCTGATTCACTATAAGTAATTCTAGCATTTTTTTCTCGTTCTGCTTGGGCTTGTTTTGACATAGCCGCTTCTAATTCTTGTGGTATAATTACTTGACGAATTTCAACCCCTACAACTTCTATTCCCCAATTACTTGCTTCATTAGAGATAATTGATCTAATGTGTTGGTTAATTTCTTCTCTTCTAGATAATATATCCTGGAATACAGATGATCCAATATTATTCCTTAATGTTGTCTGTGAAACTTGTTGAATCATTTCATTAAAATTTTCTACATTTAAAATAGCGTCCTTTGCCCTGTCGTCAATTATCTTATAGCGCAAAATCGCATCTATTGTTACTGGGACGTTATCTTTTGTCAACATTCTTTCTGCTTTAAATTCTCTTACTCTTTCTCTTATATCAATTACCAAGACATTATCGATAAAAGGGATCCTATAGTTAATTCCTGGTCCTATTCGTTTATGATATTTCCCAAGTCGCAAGATAATCGACCTTTCATATTGTTTTATTATGTAAAAGAAGGAAAAAATTGCTAGTATTACTCCAATTGCTGATAAATAAATTACAAAATTATTATTCATTGTATAAAGTGTAGTACCTAATCCAATAATTAAAACCGAAATTCCAAAAATAAGTAAAATTCCAGAAGCTCTTTTGCTTACAATTGTATCATGTGGGTTAAACATAGATTTTGTATTGGACATAAGTCTTCTACGTAATGCAATGATTTAGGACTTACTACTTTTTTTATTTTCAACTTGTTATTTATATACTATTTACAATTACGAAAGAGTATTACATTATTTATTTAATTAATTAATTGTTTAATGATAGGTGAGAAAAGAATATGATAATACTTTAAAAAATTCGAAATCAAATCTAATATAAATATCATATATTTAAAAATTCCTTTTTATTTTAATAATATATAAATCGAAAAGAGAAGACGTTCATAAGTTAAGAGAATAAATCTTTGATCTTGGATTTTATATTCTTTTTTAATATTCTAACTACGAATTAGGGATTAATGAAAAACTAAAAAGAGTAAGACACAAATTAATTACTATAATTATTATTTTTAGTTTAAGTATTAATTTTGAATTATATACGTGTAACTTTTCTTTATCTGCTTTGTTATGAGAAACAAGATGTTGAATCTCAAATACCAATATTATCAAAATAATAAATATTATTAAATTAACAGTAATAAGAGAAAAATTGCCAACATTTGATAATATTATACCTATAATCGAAAATGAAGTAATTATTATTGTAATAAACAAACCCAGAACAGAAAATCCATATCCAAAATAAGTAGTTATTGCCTCTTTTTTAGATACTTTATCAAGTTTGTTTGACTCTATATCTATAAAAAAATCCTTAACAGGTTCAACATCAGTTTTATAAGATTTTGATAATACGTCCCAAAAGTAATTAAATATATATTTTTTATTAAGTAGATCAGGAAAAAATAGTATTACAATTGCGATAAAAAGTGAAGTTATTTCAGACATATTAATTAAATTTTATAATTATAATTTTCATTATAAGACAGTTGTGTCTCTTTGGTAGTATACCTTTAAGAAGATAATAAATAAATATATTTTTAGGAATATATTTGATAAATTCTTTTTTTCTATGTTAAGCAAACTAGAATGATATATATCATGGTCATCATTTAAAATTGCTATCTTAGATACTATTAAGTAATAAATCGTATTCTGAAATATGCGATTTTGATACGATGTACTATTATATGTAATAGTTTCTAGAAGGAGGCTACTTGCGGCATTAATAATTTCAGATTTATGTTTAGTCTTATCTATAATGCCAAACATATCCTTAGAGAAATTGAGGTCCACAAAAATATTCTGTCTACCCTTTACATTTATTCTTATTCATTTCATTCTTAAATTAAATGATTTTGTTATAATATGAATGAATAAGTGTTTTAATCTTCAAGAGCTAAAAATTTTTAATAGAAAGTAAATTGATTATTGTTTTTTATTTATATTAATTACTGGATTATTTTTATTATTATACTTTCTCATGTCTTCAATAATATCATCTAATTCTGATAGATTCTTTGAGAATTTAGTTACAATATCTTGGTATTGTGAATCTTCATTTTGAAAAGCAATAACTTGTAAATAATAATAATGGAGTTCTTGATGTATTTTTTCTATTCTTTTTATCGGGAACATTCTTTTTCTATCTAATCCAATAAATCATTCTTGGATTCTATCCTTTTAACTTTTTATTTTTATTATTATTTTTTATCTTAACACTGTTTCTTTAATACATTTTATGTCAATCAAGAATACAATATTCTTTCTCATTTTGATAAAAGATAAACATGTGAAATAATATATAGATATAATAGTGGATAAACCCAAAAAGTCTAAACCACAATTAAATCATAATAAAAAATCTAAGTTATCATTGTTATCAGTTCTCAAATCACTACGACCAAGCCTTATTACAGGGGCGGCAGATAATGACCCTTCTGCTATAACGAATTATTCTCAAGCAGGAGCAAAATTTGGATTTAGTCTTCTTTGGTTAGTAGTCTTTCTTTATCCATTTATTACAGTAATGGTTGGAACCTGTGCTAGAATTGGTATTGTAACAGGAAGGGGATTGACATCAGTAATATGTAAAAAGTACTCAAAAATAGTTGCTTTCCCAATAGTTGTTCTACTTATTGTTGGAAATGTAATAAATATTAGTGCAGATATTGGAGCAATGTCCGCTTCTATTGAACTTATATTTCCACAAATTCCATTAATTGGATTCTCAATATTTTTCTCAATTATTATTTTATTAAGCATAATTCTCATTTCTTATAAAAAATATGCAAGAATACTTAGATATCTCACATTAACTTTATTTGTCTATTTTATAACAGCAATAATTGTAGGAGGAAACTGGAATGAGATATTATTATTCACCATCATTCCTCATATCGAACTAACACCAGAGTTTATGATGATGATTGTGGCTATTTTTGGTAATGCCTTATCACCTTATATGTTATTTTGGCAAACATCAGAAGAAGCAGAAGAAAATATTGCAAAAAATAAACTAAAGGAAATGGGATTAGGAAAACCAAAGATATCGAGGATGGAAATCAGGTTGGTAAAAATTGATGTAGCGATTGGTATGGCGTTTGCAGTATTTGTTATGTGGTCAATTATGGTAACAACTGCAGGAAGTTTACATTTCAATGAAATATATGAAATAGAGACAGCAGACCAAGCAGCACAAGCATTAGAACCATTAGTTAAGACATTTCCTCATTCTGGTGAAATATCAAAAATAATTTTTGTAATTGGTATAATTGGAACTGGATTATTAGCAATACCTGTTTTTGCAGGAACCTGTGGATATGCACTCTCAGAATTATTTGGATGGAAAGAAGGTTTAAGCAAAAAATTTAGTCAAGCAATACCATTTTATCTAATAATAATTATTTGTTTAATAATTGGTTTGATAATTAACTACATTAATCCAATAAGTCCAATCCAGATGTTATTATATGCTGCAACCATTAATGGTATTATTCTAGTTCCAATACTTGTAATAATAATGAAAATCGCTAATGACAAGAAGATACTTGGTAATAGAGTTAATGGACTATTATCTAATATTTTAGGATGGGCTATTATTGTTATAATTTTATGTTCAGTAATAACTTTCTTATTTTTAAAATTGATATGATTCAAATAGTATCTATACGAAGAATTAATGATTAGGTTTGATTTTATGACTATCATCTTTTAAAATTTTGTTAGAGATTTAAATTTTGATAGAAAATAATAATGGTAGTTGTATCTAATATATACTAATTCTTCAAAAAGTCATATTATAATTTAATTTCCTATTATCTTTATATTCTCAGAACATAATTAACAAATAAAAAGCCATGACATCAATAGGTGCAACCAGTATAACAGATGAGGCTATAGCTATACGATATGATTATTGAGTCAGTCTATTTCAGGGATGGTTCTATCACTATCATTTTTTTAATTTAATATTAAATAATTGAAGAGGAACACAACAATATTCATTATGAATTATACAATAGGTATTTCATTATTTATGTGGGAAGATAGTCATTCACAGAAACATATAAGAATTTAAATTTTATATATTGTATAAAGGTAAAGTAAAACCGAATTCTGCACCATTCTTTCCATATTTATTGTTATCCTTTCCCCATATCTTTCCTCCATGAGCATCTATGATATTTTTTGAAATGTACAATCCCAAACCTGTTCCTTTATCAGATTTTGTTGCAAATTTCTCAAATAGTCGTGGCAATACCTCAGGGTCTATTCCTTTTCCTGTATCTTTTATTTTGATAGACACAAATTCTTTTTCTACATTATTTGCATTATTATTAATTGTATCCATGAATGTTTCTGTATTAATTGTAATTACTCCATCTTCAGTAAATTTTAAAGCATTGCTTAACAAATTAGAAAGTACTTGCTGAATTCTATTTTTATCTGCGTAAACAAATAACGGCTGTGCAGATAATTCTGGATATATTAATTGAATATTGGTTTTTTTATCAGTATTTTCTTTGTTTGATTTTATTACATTCTCTTCTTTTTTCATCTTTGCTGTTAGATCTTCAATTAAATTTACTATTATTTCTCTTAAATCAAATTTGGTTTTTTCAAGTTTTAAAGTACCACTTTCAATTCTTGATACATCCAAGATATCTTCTGTTAATCTATACAATTTTTCAGCATTCCTTTTTACCGGTTCTAAATATTTTTGTGTATTTTCAGGAAAAGCATCTATCATTTCACAATATCCGATAATAGACTGAGTAGGAGTTCTTAATTCATGGGCTGCGACGTTTATGAATTCTTTTTGCATTCTATCGTGTTTATTTAATATTTCATTCGTTACTGTAAGTTCTTGATTTACATTTGCTAATATTTGTAACGATTCTCTCAATTCTTCTGTGGTATTCTGCAGTTCATCATTTGCGATTCTAATACTTTCATATAATTCTGTTTGGGTCCAAAGAGTATCAAAAATTGAAATATAGGACAAAACAGTAGTTGGAGTATTAGAATATATTGATGATCCAATTGCTTCCAAAAAATTATCTTTGGAATCATCTTTTAATTCGATAACCAATAAATCTTTTTTGTCTATGATTATACATGCAGTATTAATTTCGGATAATGATTCTACTCTTCTAAATTCAATATTTTCCTTTTTTTTGTTTGTTTTTTTTATTCTATTGTAAATATTTGTTATATTTTTCTCTAATTTATTGTTAGTAGGGGTTAATATTTTCACTAATAATTTGTTACTGTTTTCTTCATCATGATGAGAATTATTATTAATATTAATATTTAACAATTTTTTTTCTAAAATATTAAATATTCCTATTTTCCTATATCTGAAGAAAGCATTTATTGATGGAAGGATAATTAAGATTTCTTTAGCTGCTTTTTGTATATGGTGGATCAAAAGTTCTTGAGTTTTATAAGGATTTTCAATTAATTCTGTAAATCCTTCTTCTGCATTTAGATTTGATCTCATATCCTTTATTTTTATTCTAGCATCCAAACCCTCATTCCATAAGTCTTCAAATATAGATTTATAATATTTTATAAGCGATAGATCGGGGATAGAAAGTACATAAGAAGTATCTATTTTATTAGATGTACGCATAGAAAGGTTGAATTTTGTATCTGATACTTCAAAATTGATGGGTAAAGGATTACTGGTATGTCTGATGTAAACACCTTCTATGTCAAGAAATTTTGCTACCAATTCCATATTTTCTCGAGTTATTTTCATTATACATCTTAAACCAATAATGTTATCTTTTTTATTTAAAGAAGATTTTGATTTGCTGTTTTGATTCATATTTTTTAATAATAATGTTTTTTTTATATTCTCTTTAAATAACTCAAAATAATTTTCATAAATTCTTCTTAATATTTCTTCTTGAAAATACCAATCCCGTTCAATTGTATCTTTCAAACTACTTATAATAAAATTATGGAATTGTGTACGAGTTTCAATAATTCTTGTTTCTATTTGAGCTTTTTCATCTTCCATTTGTGGAATTCTTTCTCTCATTCTAAACTTAATTTCATTTTCATCGGTTAATTCTTCTGTAACTTTTGAAACAGTACCTTTTTCTAGTTCTGCTATTTTCTTTTCTCCGGAAACAGCTTCATTCCATATACTTTCAAATGTGTCAAGTTGTTTTTTTACTACTTCTTCCATACAACTATACAATAGTTGAGAAGAACTAGAAAATGGTAATGGGTCTATGTCACTGAAAAATTCCTTATCAGTTACTAGTAGAATACCGCTAACTTTTGGTAAATGTCTAACTTCTGCGATCGACATCAGCTGCCTACACTGTTCGATATTATCTTCACTGAATTCCGTAATACATCTAAGTTTTACACGCTTACTTTGAGCATTTATATAGTTATTCCGTATTTTGAAATTATTTACATAACTTTGTAGAAAAAATGGATTTAAACAAGCATTTACAATACTTTTCGCATTATTTAATATTCTATTTATTCTTTCTAAAATATCTCCTGAACCTTGAAGTATTTCTATTTTATTATGGAAAAAATACGTCTCATTCAGGATTAGATCACTTTATTTGCTTGTTAATTATATATATACATATTGAGATATTCTATTCAACAATAATTATATTTCATATACGACATCAGTAAACCCATTATAAATATTATCATCATCAATTTTTATGTTCTACCCAAATTAAATTGCTTGAATATTTTTGAATAGTTGTCTGAATTTTTAGGTTACCTAAATTGGATTGATTAGAGTACTGCAGATTTTGTTTATTTTAACCTTTATCAAATTTATTGATGATATTAACGAGATCAATACCTCGCATAATTTTGATATTGTTTGTTGATGTCAAATATTCAAGTATATTTTTATACATTCTTCCTCCTTTCATTTTTAAAACATTGTCATGCCAAAGTAGAGTTATAATTTTGATATTATCAGATTCATTTTTGGATGTTACGGTAGATATAGTTTCTTGAAAAATGTCTAGGATATTTTCTTCTGTTACTCCTAAATATGAAAATAGGTATGTGTCCATTAGAGTTATGGGGAATTCTATTATACCATCAATTTTTATATAATTCATATCATCAATACTAATATGATTCTTGTATTTTTTCATAGTTGAATCATAAGTAAATCCAATTTGATAGAGTTTTGATAGTAATTTGTTATCAAAATTAAGATAATGAACTCTATTTCCAAATATTGGTTTTTTAGTAAGAATTTCTAAGTTAGTTTTCTCTTTTTGAAGCAAGTCTAAATTCCTAATGGAATTACCATCAGTATGTAAACCTATTTCCCACTTTCCATTCAGTAGAGATGTAATTTCTTCTTCATAATCTAAATAATTTCCATTTTCATAATATGTTCTGAAAAAAAATGTAGATCTAATACCAAATTTCTCTTCCAAATCCATTATTTCTCCAAAATTATAATATAAATTTTCTTGATTAACTCTCTCAAATACTGAATTTTCAAATCTATCTTTCCTAGCAAAAATATGTTCTTTTTCTGGTCCTTGTTTTCTCCAATCAACATCATGAGATAAAAAAATATATAATATCATATCAGCTACTTTAAGGAAACTATAATGATTTTAACTTATCACTTGTTATATTTAATTTAATGGTAGACTTATTGGTATAGACTCCCTTTTCCTCTGTATCATTTAGTATAATGGCTCCTGCTCCAATTACAGTCTCTTGAGCAATTTTTATACCGTTTCTTATAGTGGCATTCATTCCTATAAAACAAAACGAATTGATAGTCACATTTCCTGCTATTGCTGAATGTGAAACAATAAAACAATGATCTTTTATCGTCGTATGATGACTTATTACATTACCTGTCCAAATTATTATATTATTTCCTAGAGTCACAAAAGGTTGAATTACATTTTTTTCAAAGATAAAACAATTCTCACCCATATGAAATTCTTCACTAATGGAAGTAGTAGGATGTACATAACTTATCAATTTATACCCCTTTGTTTTTGCTTCATCAAATATCTTTGCTCTTTTCTTATTCATATTAGTATATCCTATTGCTATAAACATCTCAAATTTAGTACATGGATAAAGATCTTGAACTGTTTCAAATGGAACTACAGGTAAGTTACAAAATATGTTATTGTCTTTTAAAGCCCATTGATTAACTGTAAAAGCTACAACTTCAAATTCTGAAGACTGCTTTAGATATATATATATAATTTCTGCAAAGTTACCTGTTCCAAAAATTATAACCTTTCTCAATAAAATTTTTAAATGCAACAAGTATATGGATTTTTGTTTTTAGTATATATAAGCATCTAATATATTATAACTCTTTATAAAGAAGATTATGAATAAAACTATGTAGTTAGCTCTCATAGCTTAGGGCTTAATTTAAAAGTTATTCTATAAATAATTTATCGGAAAATGCATATTTATTACAATCAAAAATACCTTTTTTGAAATTTATTTATTTATTTATCTAAATTTTGTTATTTTAATTAATTATTTTTACTATGGAAGTTATAACTTTGAATTAATAATAACAAAGAAGAATATGTACTTCTTTATTATCATTTTATATATTATCTATTCCTCAATTACCTAGTATACCACCTAATTTGTCTTTTATTTTTCCTAACGTACCTTCTGAGTTCTGTTCAGAGTTTTCTCCCGTTGTTGATTGATCATTCCCTCCGTTGCCAAGTATACCACCTAATGTGTCTTTTATTTTACCTAACGTACCTTCTGAGCCTGGTTGTTCATTTGCCCCCGTTAAGTTATCACTAGTGGTATCCCTATTTTCATTTGTCATTGACATGTTATTATCATTTGTATCTGATGTCATTGGATTAGAAGCATCATCATTCTGAGCAAATGTATTAATTATAGGACTACTCACTAGTATCGTACTTATTGTTGTAGCAAATGTAATTATTAATAATATTGTTGAAATCATTAAAGGAGTATGAACAATAAATTATATAATAATATCAGATAAAATTTTTTATCTAATATTATTATACCGTTTATTTTAGTATCTTTTATTCTTTAATCTAAGATTTAGAAGATCTGGAATATGATGAGATTAATGTTAATAATACTTATACAATAGAGGCTTTCAACAATAATAGGAATTAATTATTATTTTTAATGTTAATAATGAATAAATAAGCTAGTATAATAACAACTTCATCTCATATAGAATAGGGATAATAAGATATGCCAATGCTGATGTTAAAATGTAAAACCTGCGGTGAAGTTTTCCCAGGAATCTATATTGTTGAAGAAAGTACTAATGATGAGGAATTTAAATCGTCGATTACTAAAAATAACATGATACACAGTTGTTCGAGAGGACACCAAAATGAATATAGTATAGAAGATTATATGGATTGGTCGAAGATTGAAATTATCTAAAGTAATATTAGTAACGTACCCTGATGATTTTATCATAAATGAGGGTAAACAGCTTATACTGTCTATTCCAGAATATGAAATTGCCAAAGTTTTTACCCAAAAATATCTTAATCATTCTAAATATGGAATGGGTTCAGGCAAAGCAGAAGAAATAGGAAAATTTGTAAAAGAAACTAATGAAATAGAAGAAATAATTGTTGATGAACATTTGAGCTCAAAACAGATCTATAACCTTGAGAAATTGATAGGAATACCTGTTAAAGATCGTGAAAGACTAATTTTAGATATCTTTTATACAAGAGCTACTACAGTTGAAGCAAAATTACAGATCCAATTAGCTGAGATTGAATATGAGATGCCGCGGGTACGTGAAAATGCAAAATTGTTAAGTAATAGTAATGAAAGAGCAGGAAAAGGAGGTATGGGAGAATATATAGTAGATGTACAGTTTCGTGATCTCAAACGACAAATGTCGTTTATTAAAGAAAAGATAAATGATGCTAAAATAAAACGCAATATCTATCAACACCAAAGACAGAAAACAGGAATACCTGTTGTTTCTTTAGTAGGCTATACTAGTTCAGGAAAAACAACCCTGTTTAATCTTCTTACAAATGAATATAAAGAGACATCATCAAATTTATTCACTACTCTTTCGACTACTACAAGATCATTTAAAGTTCCTCATAATAACAAAAATAAGGAAGGAGAAGGAGGAATATTAATTGTAGATACAGTAGGTTTTATCAGTAGACTCCCAACTTACATGATTGATGCATTTAAATCGACTTTAGAAGAATCGCTTGGTGCTGATATGATATTACTTTTAATAGATTCATCAGAGAAAATCGAAGATATTAGAATAAAATATTCAAATTGTATGGACATTTTAGAAGAATTAAATGTTAATAAATCCAAATTATTTACAGTATTAACTAAAGTCGATAAAATTGATACAAGAATGATTAATGAAATTGTAGAGAAATTAGAAATAAATAGCGACGTAATAGCTATATCATCCAATACCGGATATGGCATTCATAAGCTTAAAACATTATTGATGAGAAAGCAATTTCTAGAAAATAAATATAATGAGAATACAAATGTTAAGATATAGTATTTGAAATGTTACTAAAAATTAGTAATAATCCCATGGATATAAAATATCTTTATTTTTATATAAACTAGAAAAGTTATTCTATCCATTAAATATATTTATTTAATAATTGTCATCTTAAATTAATGTTATTTTTAAAATGTCTTATATTATAATTCTTTTATGCAATTCCACTAGTCATTAGCCTAACCAAATATAGCATCAAAAAATATTTTTCTAATAGTCAATAATGATTATACTGAAATAGAGTATCCCTTTCATTAAATAAATTGCTTTACTACGAATCTTTCATTAATGGGAATAGTATTAAACCTATTGTAATGCCATGGAATCATATAATAGTGATGCTATACAATACCTTTGTAAAGTAGATAGCAATCTAGAAAAAATAATCAAAATAGTTGGTAAATATTCTATAAACATTCGAAACGATCCTTTTCAATCTCTTGTAGAATCAATTATTTATCAACAACTAGCAGGAAGAGCTGCAAACGCAATTTATAATAGGTTTATTAATTACTACAATAATAAGCAAATAACACCCGCTAGAATTTTAAATTCGCCTAATGATAATTTAAAAAAAGTTGGTTTATCTAATAGAAAAATAGATTACTTAAAGAATCTGGCATCACATGTCTATGATGGTCGAATAAATCTAGAAGAATTACCAAAGATGAATGACGAAGAAATTATCAATAAATTGGTAAATGTAAAAGGAATTGGTAGGTGGACCTCAGAAATGTTTTTGATATTTTCTCTTGGAAGACAAGATATATTACCGGTTACAGATTTAGGAGTAAGAAAAGCTATACAGAAGGTATATTCTTTATCAGAACTTCCAAAACCAAATACAATGATGGAAATAGCTAAACCGTGGAGACCTTATAGAAGTATTGCCACATGGTATCTGTGGAAATCTTTATCTAATTTTAATACTATTGGTTGAGGAACTTAATTTAAGGATTTCTAACAGAACAAGATGTCAAATATTTATGTGTCTTTTTTACTTTGTAATAATGCATCTGTCTTTCTCTCTAATGCAAAAATATTTTTTAATAGTTTTTCATTATTCCGTTCAAATACTTGTATCATTTTCAAAATTTTTTCATGTTTTTCTTCTAATTCTTCTATATGTGTTAGTAGGCCATCTTGTTTCTCTGAAATTTTCTTTTGTCTATTATATATCCACCAACTGATTATAGCACCAATAATTGCTCCTCCGATAATCCCTAAATACATACTAGAAATATTGGACATATCATTACCTACACAATCTGATTCTGTTAGACACCATAACATTTGGAATACTTGATGTAACACATTAAATGAAGTTTGCTCATTATTTTTTAATTATTCTATGAGAAAGAATGTTTTTTTCTCTCCTTATATAGCTGACAGGATTCTCAATCTTTATCATTAATATTGATTATTCCTATCAATACTGTATCAATTCTGCTTACAATTAATATGCTATAATGTGATATGAAATTAGTAGAGAATATATAATTGTATTATGTTGCAAATATTCTTTTATTTTATTATAGAAAAAAATAACAAACAGTTACAAATTGCAAAAGAAGATATTGATGATGAATACATATGTAAAAATATTCTTCTATTTCACCATTTATAAAAATGGTCGAAGAATAAAGAGATTTATAGCTAGGTTTTTCTTTCTGTTAATTATTTGTCCTATTACTAATATAAAGGCTAAAATAAAAATCACTATGTGTTATTATAATACTTATATAAAAAAATTGTAATTTAAATTATTTTACAGTTAGTATGTATGTAGTACTGTAGTTCCAACCTATAGGGCCTGCAAATTCGTCTTTGTTTATACTACCATTTGTTTCATTATTTGTAGTCTTAATGTTTCCCTTAAATTTAAGTTCATAATCGCCAGGAGGTAAAGGTTTTAAAAATACCCAATTTCCGTCAGAAACTGCTTGCGAGGTTTTAGTTGGTAAATCTAAAATGTTATTTTCAGGTAATGCAAAATTAAAAATATCTGATTGAATACGGTAATTTTCTAGATTTGGTATATTTACACCGTTAAGTGTTGCAAACCCTGGAACTGTTTTATCTTGAATTTTTTTAGCACAATTACTTAATTCCTCTTTTGTTTTCATTTTTGGATATTCAGCAAATGAACATTCAGAATTTAATACAGGAAATAGTATCCCTACACCGTAAGGGATTTCACAATAGCGGATAACTGAGTGTTGATATGTACCTGGGAAAAACCAGACAGGTTCTTTCTGATTCTCTTTACAGAATTTTCCAGTATCATCGTATGCAGGATGAATAGTTTGTGGAATTGAATAAGCCCATTGCCACCATTTTACAGTCCAATCTGCATATGTAAGATTAAAAGGACTAGAACCAGGCTCAAAAATTAATGTAGAAATATCAAAATTAGTATTATTTGTTTTAGTAGTTTGTTTAAAGAAGTCTTCACTAAATGAAACAACATTATTCAAATTTACAAGAATTAAAATTGTCATAAATGAACTTAGAATTATAATAAATTTTATCATATTCATGTTTTTATTTTTATTTAAAGATATATAGAACTTATCATGTCCTTTAAAAAGAAAATTGTTTTGCATTTCAAAACACTTAATTAAAACATTTAATCAAATCCATATTAGAGGTTTAATATGTTCAATTTATTTAATAAAGATAAACTTCATATGGATATTTCAAAAGTGTTGTTTTTACTTCCTGCAATTATATTTTTTATGGTTGGGACTTGGATATCTATAGTATGTAGTGATTTCAGCTCAATTGTTTTTGCATTTGCAGATATAAACAACAATAATAATTCCTCTATATTATATTCATCTTCTATTCTTGATAATGGTAGTTACTCTTTTATAGAACAAAAGACAGTTATGTCCCAACCGGCTCCTGTAAGGCATCCTGGACAACCATCTCATGAAGTAGTATTTGCTCTTCCTTTAAGAGATGATGGAAAGGTTTGGTCAGGAACGGTAACATTTACTGCAAGTAAACCAATAGAGGCAGAAATTCTTCATACTTATGCTCCAGAACAGAAGCCAGATTCATTACATGGTGAACCCTATCATGCAGTATTGCCAGGTAATAAGAGTATTGCTATTACTCAGCTGAGAGATATAATTGATGTACCTATAGAAATAAATGGTATTGGAATAAGTTCTGGTTCATTTAATTTTGTAGGAAATGCACTAGTTTTTCATAAAACAAATGGTGAACCATTTACCGTAACATATACTATTGATGCAAGAGTTAAAGGTAGTGGTATAAATAGATGATGAAGTTTTGGTAAAAATATTAGTTATTTTTTTATAATGTTTTCCATAGTTTTAACTAATGATTTTGTTCTTCGTGTTAACGTTGTTTCTATATTTACATGTCTATTTTTAAATTAAGAAAAATATTTCATACCAATTTTAAATTGTTACCTAATAACAGATGTTTAAAAAAGAGAATATTTATATTTAACTCACCCTATGTGTGAGTAATAATAAACTATGATATACAGAAGATTTTATTTAAATATATGAATTTTATTAATTATTTAACACCTTCTAAATAACTTAATTTATGAATAAGGGTGTTACATTAGAAATTGGAAAAAGGAACTATACACAAATAATGAGAAATTATAACATCATATAGAAACAATTATCATGATTAAGTGTATGTAATATCAATTTTATTTGGCTCAATATTTATATAAAAACTAATCTTATAAGATATGATGAAGAGAATTGAAATAATAATACCACATGAACGTCTTGATAAAACTAATAATATATTAGAACAGTTTGATGTTGGTGGAATGAGTTTTTATCACATTAGTGGCAGAGGTAAAACAAAATGGAAACCAATCCCTGTCGGAAGAGGAGTTATGATGTATACTCCAAAATATGGCACAAGAACCAAAATTGAAGTTCTTGTCCCTGATTCTCTAGTAGAAAAAATTATAGAACAACTATTAAATGAACTATCTACAGGTTCTGTCTCAGACGGAAAAATTTTTGTTTCAGACGTTATTCAAGCCTATGATATAGGAACTAAAAATAAAAATGAATTAGCAATTTAAAATTTCTATCATGATGAAAACTGTTCGAATCCTGCCCAGAAAAGATTGAATTATTTGTTTTGATTGAATCAGATGACAGGCAAAAAAAGCCAAAATACTACTAAACAATCTGATAATGTATACTTTTGTCTATTTCCATTTGTTAATCGAATATTAATAACTTGTGTATATTCTATGAATGTATAATATTCTTTACTATATAAGCATAAATATAATTACAAAATTTTTTGGAAAAATTTGTCTGAGTTGTCTCCAATATCTACTAAAAAAATTTAAAAGTACAAAAAAGAATTTTGAGTTTCATTATCTTTATTCATATTTCATCTTATTCTTCTTCTACTTCATCGTCGTCATTGTCGTTGCCATTACCATTGTCGTGTTCATTCAAATCAAGAACTTTATTATTTCCTCCTGCTAACTCAAGTGGCAATTTTACATCATCAGCATAATAGTTACCTATATTACCTAGAGTTCGCTGAATGTTCACATCTACTGCATCTCCAGGATTGAATACAACGGGCTCAGGAGAGAAATTTACCAAGTCAATATCTGTCACTCTTGGGGAACCTCCTTCCAGAGGGTCAGGAATATGTGCATGATATACACAGATGCCTTCTAGAGGAGAAGCATGACCAACATAATATAATGGAACAAAGTCAACATGTGTTAGATTAGCAGATTCATCGATATGACCTGCAATTACTGAAACGACTGGTACTTTAGTATCTGGGTCACATGGACCTTTATATAGAAAATGTCCTGAAACAAAATTGGGGCTAGAATCATATAGTGGAAAGACTCCTGCCGATGGTAAAATCAATTGGCTTAAATCAATATGTGTATTATCTGGTATGTTGTCTCCTTGAACTCCTGCTTCATAGCTATGGCTTGCATATACATCTAAAGGCATCAGTGATAATGATCCTAAACTTAATAGTGTTGCCATCATCATAACTGCTAATATTGTAGATTTTTGTGGTAACATGATTTTAAAAATGATAATAGAATATAAAAGAAATATGATACATTCGACGAATGTACCGATGTATTTTTATTTTTGTAATTAAATGTTCTCATATGAAGAAATTATTCCAATCATCACTGGCAATATTAATAATCCTTGCTGGAATCGCCATCATTTCAGCGAGTTCTTATTCTATTTATGATGCCATGGCATTTCCACATGCAAGTCTTATCATAGATCCTGAGGATGAGCATGCAAATGATATTCAAGTTGTTTTGGGGCATACAAATGAACCCGCTTATGGTAAACTTCCAGGTATTCATGATGGAAAACATAATCTAGAAGTTGATTTATCAGACGCTGCAACTACATTACCAATTCCTAATGCCACACTTTTTGCAGATAAATACTATTTCAAAAATATAGAAAGTTTCAAACGTGCAGAAAATCTTGAAGATGCAGATGTTATTGAACTAAATGTACCTGTTACTGCTGTATTTGGTCAACCGGGTACCTTCTATAATAGACAGGTTATTGATCCTGGCATATATGGATATACAATAAGAGGTACAATAGATTACTATAATGTTACTACAGTCCCATTAGAAAATATAACAAAATTCTGTAGCATCCCAGGAGAAGATCTGACTAAATTTGATAGTCCTAAGTCTGGTTGGACTGGAAGTTTTGGTTGTCCACAAAATATTAAAAGTATTTTCTTCCCCCAGGCCAATAAGTATCCTGATAATAACTATCCTGATAATAACTATCCTCCTCAATATCCTAAATATGATGATGGATATGGTAATTATGAGCAGTAATACAACTACATAATAACTACTATGATTACGTCAGTGAAGATTAGAAACGATACATCATCAACAACAACTATGACGACCAATACAGATATGAATACACGGATGATAATAGTAAAGATGGAAACGAATATGCATCATAGGAAGATGAATAAATAAATTCTAGCTTCAGATTAAAAACTCTTAGAAGATAAATTCATACTTGAACTTACATCTTACTATGATGATACGTATAAAAAGAAGACTGGTTTTATCATCAAATGATTAAAGCAATCAAAAAAAAGGTTAAAGATTCTTACTCTTGTATTTTCTCCACAAATCTGTCTGATTTAGTGAATTATGGATAATAAATTACATTTATTTCTGTCAAGAGATTATATTGATTATTAAGTAACTTATGGATAATACAAAAACCATTACTATCTTTTACCTTTCCTTTAAAATCTAATTGAAAACTTTAAGTATTATCCCTTATCATTAATTCTCTAATTATATTTTTGTATTCTTCTGCTTTCGAAAATAATTCATAATGAAATTGCTGTGATTCTTCAATTGTTGGTTTGATATCTTTATTGTTTGAACAATAAACAGAATAAAACAAAAGTACTTGTGCAAAGAATGCTCCTAAAAGAAAATCCAAATCGTTAGTTACTGTTTTCTTTAAATCGTATAATGGATCTTGAAATACTTGAATTGTATAAGGTAGAGTTTCTATCGTATCTTCAATGGCGTTAGTAAATAAACTTCTAAGAATTTCTTCTCTATCCAACAATTATCAATAATATAAACTTGTTAAAAAATTTGTTTTGTTAGTTCATCTACTATAAAGAAATCTTTCTTAGCCTTTCAAATATTTAGTATTTATAGGAAAATGTTTTGTTTATCTCTGTTAAACTCCTGTTAATTACTTTTATCATATAAAATACAGAACCAATATGAAATAATCCAAAACCGAATAATATTGGGCATGAGATATGTCCGACGATTTTCCATTATAAAAGCTAATGAAAATGAATGATAGATGATATTGTAGGTATTAACGTTAAATATTATAGTATCTGTTTCTATTTTGTTCACCGGTAAAGGATAAATGCTCGGTCTGCTACTTGAGGCTATCAAGTAATCCTTTAGATGAGAGGGTATTAAGTATATCAGACTTGTTAGCCCATCCTCTTCTGGCTTGTCCTATACCAAATATTAGAAAAGCATAATGTAAAGGATGATGAGCATCAGAATCAATTACCAATTTAACGTTATTTTCAACAGCCATTCGTATGAATTCATCTTTTAAATCTAACCGATCATAATGAGCATCAATTTCAAGGATTGTATTGGATTCATTTGCTACTTCAATCAATTTGGATATGTTAACAGGATATCCTTCTCTTCGATTAATAATTCTGCCTGTAGGATGAAATATAATATCAATACTAGGATTTTGAGCTGCACTTATGAGTCTAGCTGTCTGTAACTCTATTGGTAAAGAAAAATGAGAATGAATAGCAGCACCTACTATGTCTAGTTTGTCCAAGACGTTATTGGAAATATCAAGTGATCCATCCTTTAGAATATTTACTTCTGCAGAAGATAATATACGAAAATGCTTGTTATTATTATTCACATTAATTTTGTCGTTAAGCTCTGCAATTGTGTTTGCTTGATCTAACAATTGTTTTTCATCTAGTCCATTAGCAAGCCTCAAGCTTTTCGTATGATCTGAGATTGCAATGTAACTCAATCCAAATTTGTCTCTTGCATTTAATGCCATTTCTTCTATGGACATTGTGCCATCAGTGTTATTGCTATGAACTTGTAAGTCTCCTTTCAAATCATCATATGCTATTAATTGGCTGAGCCTTACTTCTTCTTTTTCCATTCCATTCTTCCCCATTTTTGCTAGATTTATTTCTCCTCTATTTTCTCGCATCTCTGGAGGAATCCAATGTAGGCCTAATACTCGGTATACTTCTTCTTCAGTAGCTCCAGCTACTCTATGGTTCTGTCTGTCAAAAACTCCCCATTCATTGAGACGAAGACCTTTAGATATGGCTATTTTTCTCATAGCTACTCCATGTTCTTTACTACCGGTAAAATATTGCATCGCTGCACCAAAACTCTCTTCAGGTACAACAAGTAAATCTGCATCAATCCCATTATTTAGTTTGACAAATGCTTTAGATAATCCTCTTCCGCTTATCTCATTAACTTCAGGCATATTTACGAAATAATCAATTATATTATCTCCATCTTTTTCGGACATAACTGACACCAAAAAATCAATATCTCCTATAGTTTCCTTCATTCGTCTAAATGACCCGACAGCTACTGCTTGTTTTACTCCAGTATTTCCTGAAAGCCGTTCCTCTATTCGCCTTACCAAAGGATAGGCCTCACCAATTAGTCGTCGTCCTCCACCTTTTCTAAAAAACTGAATCTTCTTTAGAATTAATTCTTCCTTCTTTTGAGAAAATCCAGGAATACTTCTAATTTTGCCTTCTAACGCAGCCTTTTCCAAATCAAAGATATTTTTGATTCCTAGATTACCATAAAGCGTCTTTATTGTTTTTGGGCCAATACCTTCCAAACCGAAAAATTGACTGACATCTACGGGCAACTTCTCTTTTAGTTCATCGTAATAATGTATCTTTCCCGTTGTAATATATTCTTCAAGTTTTGTAGCAATAGCCTTTCCAATTGAGGGTATTTTTAACAATCCTTTTAGTTGTTCTTTTTTGTATATGTCACCTATATCGGAAGATAAATTTT
Source organism: Nitrososphaeraceae archaeon (assembly GCA_036520175.1). Classification (GTDB taxonomy): domain Archaea; phylum Thermoproteota; class Nitrososphaeria; order Nitrososphaerales; family Nitrososphaeraceae; genus TH1177. Next base: position 174 of record DATDKD010000012.1, on the reverse strand, counting down.
GTATTTCATCTGCAGCCCTATTATATGATCTGATTTTAAAGATTGTGTTAGGTTCGCTTTTCTTCTCTTCCATTGTCTGCAAAATAAATGCGATTTCTCGAAAGATTTTGGCAACTTCAGAATTTTTACTCATTGCTACATTTCCTCTATGTAGCACTACTAGACTTAAACCAA
>DATDKD010000011.1:0-15388 GCA_036520175.1 Nitrososphaeraceae archaeon | reverse complement strand
TTATCATTATATAAAATAACACTTTAACATCTCTACGTGAATCGGCAATACGCTTTTATATTTTATTTAAAATTTTTTGATCTTGATAAGTATAAATTATATATTTTCTAATTATAGTATTAATGAAAATTTTAATGTTATGTTTTTTATTTATTACCATCATCTTAACTTTTCTTTATATGGAACATATAAAATTCGAATTAATTTATGCATTAACAAATAGTTCGAAGTCGTTAAATATAGAATTAATTTCTATTAATGGTTCTTTTATATCTGATGGCAAATTTCTCATTATTCCTGATCCATATCTCAAATTTTCAAGTCTAGAAGTATCTGATAATGAATTGGTGGATTCAAATAAAACCATAGGAGTTATTTCTATTAAAGGTATTTCAAATAGTAATTATACTATTACACAAAAAGCCAGTAATAATAATTATTTGCCCAATACAATTTCAAAGGTAGCTGAAATTAATGATGAAAACCCAATTTCTTCAGTTTTATTTGTAAATAATTTTAATTCTACATCTGAAAAACCTGAGATTTATACATCTAAGTCTTTCACATATAATGCTAAATTTGTATGTGGTTCTATCAGAGGAGATGAAGGCCCGTTACGACCTGGACACTATGATACTGATATCAGCATTTATAATAAACAAAATTATCCAATTACATTAATTTGGAATGCCGTATTTAATAATAGTAATTCGAGCAATTCCATGCTAAATACCGTTAATCCAAAACAATCAATTGGAGTGGTATGCAAAGATATAAAACAGTTAGCACATTTAAATCCTCAAGATACCGACTTATTAGAAGGATTTGTAATAATCCAAATTGAAGAAAATAATTTATCTTCGGGAACTAAGGAAAGATTTACAAATGAACCAGTTAGTATACAGGTATTTTATAGCGCTAATGCACTTGACTCTCTTCCACAACAAACTTTAGTAGAGAAATTTGTGTTCCAAATAATGAATGATTCAACAGGAAAAATTCCTGAAACATTTCTCAATAAGGATTTAGAAGTATTATCCAGTACCGATCTGAACTCGATTGTTCCACAAGATTTTAAGATCCAAAAAATCTTATCCTCTCTTTATAATTTGACTCCTATAGAAATAAAAAATATCGATATAGTAATTAAAGAAACAGATCTTGGTGTAGGAAACATGATTGATGATCATGCCATTTCATTATTGAGACTCTCCCCAGATTAAAAATAATGTCTACGAAAATCAATTATAATTTATTCATTGTTTCTTCATACCAATTTAGAAAAAGAAAAAAATATTTCAAAAAATCATAGAGTCTAAGATTTTACAATTACAATGCTCTCCAATCCAAAGTAAATGTGTCAATAGAAAGGGCATTAAAGAGTGAAAAGATAAATGGCTTAGATGGTAATGACAAAGTTAAATGCAAAAGAATGTAATAATAAATTAAAAATGGAAAAAGAAATTAAAAACTATTTGCAGGAACGAATGATGGTGACGACTTTGATTAAGAAAAAAGAAACCTTGGACTGGTAGAAGGATGTGATGGTATTTATAATATGAGAGGAAGTTTAGGATATGTATTTTTGTATTCTCGTTGAGATATTTATATACATATAATAAATAATTGTATACAGTAAGTTTTTTTACAATTATAAGATATAGACTCAAATATATGAGTTTCAAAACCTAATGATTACTTTGTTGTTAGGAAAAAAAAGATTTGTTATAATATTTTTTGTATATAACTAAATTTATTACATATTAATCTGGAAGGCACGTAATGTTATTATATTAAATAATATATCTAGAAAAAAAGGAATACAGTTATCAAAGGTAATATAAAAAGAAAAATTTTGTCCATTTAAAACTACTTGGTGATCATTTGAGATTATTCTTTTATTTTTGGTGTGATACTACTTAATGTATTATCTATCTCATCAATTAAAATTTAGTAAATAATATTTAGTATGTATATATTCTTCATTGATATGTTTATGTAAGTTTTTTAATAAAGATTTAATGACAAAAAACTTAACAAAAACTATTTCATAATTTAATATATGGTAGGATATTTGATGTGGTATTGTTAAATTATAAACTTGTATCAGCCATCATTCTAAGTACATTTCTCATGAATGTATATCTATACTATGTTAGCGCAGAATGGAAAATACCCTCAATCACTGATGTAAATCCAAATTTTGCTACTTATCAAAACAATTTTCTAAAAATAGATTATCCAGAGAACTGGATATTTACAGAAAATACGAATTCTGTAACATTTGCTCCAGAACGTGACTCAATTGATAAAATAATAATAAATGTATCTTCTATTCCAACTGATTCTCTATCAATAAAATCCGTAGTAGATTCTACACTAGACGAATTTGTTAGGACATTGGATAATTTTGAATTAATTGAATCAAGCCCCATCTCGAATATCAAAGATCCTAATCACAAACTTGTCTATTCCTATCTCGATGAAAATAAAAATAAGATTGAAAACATAGATGTTGGGATAATTAGAGGAGCAAATCTGTATATAATTTCATCAACTTCAAATTATACCGATTATTATCGTAATTTGCCAATTTATGAAAGAATGCTTACATCTTTCAATTATTATAATGAGCAAGAGTTGTTAAATCAATTTTCTTCTAATTTGTTAAAACCTGTTGCTGACTTTGTGCCAATATTAGGAAACTCTTCTAATATTACAATGGTTGAATTTGGAGATTATCAATGTACATTTTGTGCAAAATTCCATAATGAAACTCGCGAACAAATTATTAAGAACTTTGTGGATTCACAAAAAATTAATTTTATATTTAAAGACTATATTGTAAATGATATTCCAACAGATAAAGGTTCTAGTATGGGAGCGGAAGCATCATATTGTGCTGGCGAGCAAGGCAAGTATTGGGATTATCATGCCGAATTGTACGATAATTGGAAAGGAGAAGGAACGGGATGGATAACAAATGATAGTCTAAAACAATTTGCTAAAAACGTTCAGATATCCAATATGGAACAATTTTCTAACTGCATAGAATCCAATAAATATTCTAGGCTTGTTCAAAATAATGATAATATTGCTAGATCAATGGGATTATCTGGAACTCCATCATTTATACTGATCAAAGACAATAATATTGAATCCATAATTCCAGGAGCATTACCTTATGAAATTTTTGAACAAACACTGAATAGATTGCTTTCCAGTTAAAACTACTTTTTACTATTTTTTAATTCTAATATTTGTATTATCAAATGCAGTTCTTAATGAGATATAAAGGACTAATAATCTATATTATTAGATGAATATGTTTTGTAAAGATAATAGATATAATAATGCCTTTCTTTTTTCTTCTCTTTTGATCTTAACTATTTTTATTTCTTCATCTAACCTAAATTCTAATTTTTCAAGTTTTTTAATAAATGAATTTATGTTTTATGATATATTAACTCCAGTCTTTGGAGATCAAATGGAGTATTCCAAACAACAGGCTATTGAAAAATTTAAAAGTCAATTTTGTGGGATCAACTCTAAGCCAAATTCCAATCAATATGTCAAAGAAATAAAATTGAATAATGAATGCGAAATGCCCTTGGCAATCATATATGATGACAGCGTTAAAGGAATATGGTATATTTCTACAAAACAGGGATCGCTTATTTTATATCAACCTGAAAGGCAAACTTTTACTAAGTATGATATACCACTCTGGCTGTCCCGCGATAAGCCTATTGATTCTTCGCAAGTTTGGGATCTTAAACTTGATCCTTCAAATGAAAATTTATGGTTCACTGATGAAAAACAAAATTTAATTTGGAAATTTAGCAAACAAAAAAAGGAATTTGAACATTTTAAAATCCCCGAAACCAACTTGTCTTTTGGAACTATCTATCCTGTTTCAATTGATTTTGATAACAATGGAAATATTTTCTTTGCAGGAATTAGATCACAATCATTATGGAACGGAAATTTAAATTTAATGAAAACTGGGACATCAAATGGAATTGTGCCTATTCCACTTCCTATTGAAGATTTTAAAGATTTCGATCCGTCACTTGTCAGTACTGGTTCAATTGCAGTAGATAAAAAAAATAATAACGTATGGGTGTCAGTCCTTGCTTTTGGATATAAAGGCCAAATTTATAATTATGATATTACAAATAAGTCATTTAAAAAATATGATCTTGGAGATCTTCCTTCTCCTGTTGGTATAACTATTGATGAAAAAGGTAGTATTTGGGTAAGTGACCACGGCACTAGTATATTTGTTAAACTAAACCCTATTAATAATTCCTTAACAAAGTTTATAACCTCTACTGCATCGCCAAAAATTTTCGCTGGTGAGAAAATTAATGGTCAAGCATATACTTTACCTTATTGGATGAAAAAAGGACAAAATAACTCTATCATATTTAACGAACATACCGGTAACAAAATTGGGAAATTCTTTCCAGATAAACTCGAACTAGTTGAATATTGGATCCCTTCACAGAATAAACAATTTGGACAATGTAAACCCGACGTAGCCGAAAATAGTTGCGGTATTGGAAATGTATTGCAACTTACAGATGAAACTTACAATAAATCAATATGGTTCACTGAATGGAGTGAAAATAAGATAGGTTATGTTAATACTAGTATCCCATTACCTTTTTCAATTAATACAATGGACAAGGAAATAACACTTACTCCAGGTGAAAGCAAAGAAATTAAATTCGAGATTAATACTCATACTGATTCGTTGCTTCATCCTATATCATCATCTACATTAACTCCAAGTGGTGAGTTGGGAACATCTTATGGAATTTTTAGCGAAAACTCAATAAACTTGAAAAAGGATGAATCAAAAGAAATATCTTTTGTATTTACTCTTTCTAATGATGTTGCTATGGGTAATTATATTTTGATGTTAGGAGCTGAAGATGATCTAATATCAATTTCAAAAGCTATTCTTATCAAGGTAATATAAGTTACTAATGTCGACTTATAATAGTAAAAAACTTTTGAGTCCACCAAAATGAAATATAATTATGTAATTTTAACTTATAACTTGAGCAAAGGATAATTCATATTCTTCAGGGTCTAAAATGTGAAAATATCTCTCTCCCCAGAGTCCGTCTACTGGTTTATTTTTAATGGTAATTAAACGACTTATATCTTGATCGTGTTTGAAATAGTTATAGAGATTATCGACGTTTTTTGAATAAATAATAATTCTTCCAAAATTTGTATCACATTTTAATCCCTTTGTAAATTCTAGATTAATGTAGGACTTTGAATTGCTGTCATCATCCGTTATTTCAAAAGATGTAAATGAACTAACAGGTCCTCCATAACATAGGCTTAATCCTGGAATTTTTGAATAGAATTGCCATTCATTTCTCATATTTTTAACTTTTAAGGTTATCGCTGAGATTTTTTGCACGTTCATTTTTCTTATACATATTCATATGATAATTAGTACTAATTAATATAGTGAATCTTTTACTATAATATAGAATAGGTAATTTTAAACTTAACAAATCTGACTAATTATTAATATACTTAATAAATGTACTAAATAATAGTATGAGTATAATTTTATGGTTTATTGCAATAGTACTATTTCTAGCTGTTATTGGTCTAGGATGGGAAACTTTTTTTACTGGGGTATTAAAGGGTGTAGACAAAATTGGTATTACACCCGTTCTAAAAAATATAACTGATAGTACAAAAGAATCTCTTCAAGGTATAATCTCTGAATCGTCTAAAAATACATTAGATAATAAGCTCAATTTTAATACTTAATAATTTAAATATTAAAAGAGTAAAATTGAAACATTATTAGTCCCTCTGAGTAGAATCCTTTCTTATCTTATATCAAAGTCTGTTGAAAACTGTTAAAATCTAGTAATATTGTTCTTTCTCTGTTAATGATGCGAGTAAGTACTTCTATAGCCGCCTTCTTGTGTAAATATTCATTGTTATTACCACATCTATAGGAATATGTACAACGAGGACATCCATCATCATTTTCACATGGACACTCTATAAGAATAGAATGAGCCCTAGTAATAGCTAACTCAAATTTATCAAAGAGACTTTTACTTGCACCATTACCACCTATGCTCCCATCATGAATTACTATCATTCCCGTATCACCTAATGAAATTCCTCCAATGTCCTGCGAAGCTCCTCCTGTTAACATACTACTTCCTTCAATAAGCACATGTTCAGTGGCATGATATCCACTCGCTTCCACTTTTTCTTTCTCTGAAGCCATTTTCAAAATTTCTATTGGACTTGGCACACGAAATATAAATCCTTTTGTAGTATAAGTGTAGGTTATAGGATCATTAAAAAAAACTTTTTTCCCTTGATTAATCTCCTTTCCAATCTCAATATTTGAATATCCTAATACTTTTTTATATATATTTAAAGAACAATACTTTAACTTAATTCCAAAAATTTCTTTTTCTTCAAAAATTTCTATTACTTCTGGATACTCTTCCATTATAGATTTTGTATAGTATGGATAGTTAAGTGGTATTTTATCTATATCAGCAAAATTTCTTTCTGTCTTTTCGTCAATTATTAATTTTTTAACTTTGTATCTTCTTCCAGAAAGAAAGTAAATTGCATCATCATGTAATTCCTCTAACGCCTGTGGTAAGTTTCTATTTCCAACAATTTTACCATTTAAAATAATATCTACATCATTTCCAATTCCTCTTATACTATAATTTTTTAGTACATTGTGTTTTTCGCTATTTGGTATATATTTTCCATTACTAAATATTACTAATTCCTTCCTTTCCAATTTGCTAAGGGTTTCTAAATAATCCTTTGATTCAAGTTTTGATATAGGTCTATCTATACACATAGCCAGAACTTGGTTTTCCATTATTATGGGATTAAAAGGATCTATGTATGGTATTTCTTCGTCAACAAAATAGTCTGCAGGATGATTTTTATAATATTGGCTTATCGGATCATTTCCCAATGTCAAGAAAGCATATCCTTCTTGGCCTTTCCTTGCTGCTCTTCCTAACCTTTGTAATAGTCTATTTATAGGCACAAGATTAGATATTACTGCATCTACATCTCCAATATCTATTCCCAACTCTAAAGTCGGAGTAGAAGAAATAACATCTATCATTCCATTCTTAAAAGAATTTTCTACCATTTTTCTGTTTTTGGGTAGAAGACCAGCTCTATGGATACCAATTTTTATTCCTTGTTTTGATGAAGTATATGCTATCAATTCTGCAGATAAATGAGAATTACTAAAAACGAGAGTTTTGTGGTTCTGGGTAATCTTTTTTATAAGTTCAATAACCAATGATTTATTTGACCGTAGAGAAGGATATAAAATAGCGAAATTTGTATCACCTTTTTTTCCTATACCATTCACTATTTCCATATCACGAGAAAATAATAAATCACAAAATTCTTTAACATTTGGTAATGTAGCAGAACAAGCAATTAATTGTAATTTTTTATTATTTATGATTCTTTCTAATCTTTTAATAATGTAATGGACATTAGATCCAAAAATCCCAGTATATGAATGAACTTCATCTACAACTAAAAATTCCAAAGTGTTCAACAATTTTATAAGTTTTGTATTATTTAAAAGATGGTAATGTATGGAATCAAAATTTGTTAATACTATATCTGGAGGAAATTCGTAGAAATTTTGCTTTTCATTTGCATTTAAATCTCCGTCAAAAATTTTTACTACAATATCCAAATTATTTGAATATTCCATTATTTTTGATAGTTGATCTCTTGCTAATGCTTTTGTCGGATACATAAAAACAGCTTTTATTTGTCTGGCATCAAACTTATTCTGATTATAGGAGAATTTAACAATATTGCTATTTAGTTGATTCTTTAAGTCATATATTTTTTGTAAAATTGGAATGCAGAAGGCTTCTGTTTTTCCAGAGGCGGTAGGTGCAATAATTACTGTATTATTACCTCTAAGAATGTTGACAATAGCTTCTTCTTGAAATCGATACAATGATGAGATATTTCTTGACTTTAATTGGCTTATTATAATGTCATCTAGAGGTAATTCATCTATTTCTTTTCCTACAGGTATTTTAGATTCTTTCAATTTTATAACCTCAACCACATAATCCAAATCTGAAAACAATATCTCATTGATAAGATTGTTATTAATTTTACTTTTTTCAAGCATTTTTTTAATTTCTTTTGTAGACCGTACTAATTTTTCCTTTTCAAGTACTATTTTTAAGTCCTTGAAAACAGTTACATAACCCTTATCAAACTTGTCTAAAAACTCTAAATAAGTTTCGTCTAAGTTGTTATAAAATGGTAAAACTGAACATACTTGGCATTTTTCACATGTAAATAATAATCTGCCATCAAAAATTCTGTTTACTTTTAATGAATTTAACGAGGTACAATTAGGGCACCTATACTTCTTCACATTAATAAAATATACCAAACATAATAAATTGCTTATCTAGTCTTATCTTTTAGATTTATAAGATCATCTCTATATTTATTTTTAGTATGATTGATAGAAACTATCAAAAAAAAAAAATTCTAGTTGAGAAATTTATAAAGAAAAATAAAAAAACTGATCATAGTGTTATTTTAAATGAAATTAATATTGATTATGATACACTTATCCGAATAATATCAGATCTTAGAAAAGAAGGTCGAATAAAGTAAAATATATGGAATTCTTTGTTTAATAAAAATGTCTTTTATATACTTGTATAAAATATTTACTTATAATTTTGATCTTTAAATGAAGAACTTACTATTGGATTGATTAAATAGGGAAAAGTATGTTTTAACCATACCGCAGATCTAACAAAAAATGGAACGACGATTTCAATTCTTTTAGAATATGCAGCTTTAAGTATAGCTTTGGAAACAGTTTTAGGTTCAAGTACATATCCTAACTTATGAGGCATTTTACCTTTAAACGATTCATTATCAAAGAAATTAGTTTTTACAGCAATTGGGCTAACCACTGTAACCCCTACATTTGTATTTTTTAATTCATAGGACAAAGATTCCGAAAATCCTAACATTGCAAATTTCGATCCACAATATGCAGCCATACATGGAATTCCAAAACTAGCTGCTAATGAAGCAACATTTACTATATGACCTCGCTTATTTTTAATCATGGAAGGTAAAAATAATTTAGTAAAGTAAATCATTCCCAAATAATTCGTTGATGTAACTTTTTCAATGTCTTCTATTGTCTGGTCAATCACCTTTCCATAAATTCCAATTCCTGCATTATTAACTAAAATATCAATGGTTCCCATTTTTTCCATAATATTTTGACCTATATCATAAACCATTTTTTTGTTCGAAATATCGCATGTATATATCTCTACGTTGCAGTCTGGGTTTAATTTCTTTTTTACTTGATTCAATTTCATCATATTTCTTGAAATTAAGATAACAGTCTTTGCTCCATTATATGAAAAATCAACTGCGGCTTGTTCTCCTATCCCAGAAGAAGCACCGGTTATGGCGATTATTTGATCTTTAAATTTCATTCATGTTATTAAATATCACACAGTTAAAAAAGTTCTAGCATTATACTATGATTACAATATTTGTTTGTATTACCTTAAAATGCTTCTATAAATTATTATAGATATATTTGGTTTAACTTACGTCAATATTATATTCATATTTTAAAGGTTCTGGTAAAAAAGTATTATCAAAATCTATGCCAGTTATCTCCGTAACCACTCGATATTTTCCTGGATTACTAAAAACTGATCCATCAATTTTTATAGGACTTCCAAAATCAGATACATAACTGGCTGAAAGCGAATCATAATTTGCATTTATATTATATCCTTCAATTGCTTTATTATGAAATTCTAATTTAATTTCTCCATTGTGTCCATGAAGATTTGCAGTGAACATATTTTTATTATCTTGATTATAAATACCTACAATATATGTTACATGGGGAATATTATTTCCTGTCTTATTATCAACCAATGCAAAATTAATTACGCCCTTTTCTGCTGCTGATTCTATTTTTGGGTTATTGAAATTCAGAATGATTTCTCTATCTCCTACAATTGAAGGTGGAAGATTATGGCCGTGTCCTCCTAGCATTTGTCCATATGAATCTTTAAGAATATTACAATCAATTGTTAACAATATTAAACTTAAAAATGCTATTGATAAAAAAAATCCTACCATAACCATATGATATGGTGGGTAAAATTTTTTATTCAGTTCCATACTTGCTAAAAATTTACAGGTTTCCGTATTTAAAGTTTGAACTTTTATTATTCTTCTAAGGAATATTGAAAGAATTATGGTTTTCTCTATTATTGATATAAACGGTAAGCGATACGATTCTAACAATTAAGATTTAAAAAATAATCATCTAATCCTTTAGATAAAAAACTGTCTCTAATTCCCGTATTTAATTAATCCATTATCGCCGCCATTTTATTGTTCTATACGTTCTTTTGTTGATTCTAATAAAATGAATCAAATGAAAATTCAAAAAAGAATGATGTTTCACTCCTAAACAATAGCGAAATATTTTCATAAATAAAAAGGGAAATGGCATTATACTAGTGCTGTAATGGACATTTAATATACTAAAGACACAGAACTTATTAGATTAATATTGAAAAAAAGATATACATATTCTAAAGTGGATCTTTGCTAGAACACGCTTATGATTGTCAATTTCTAGATAGTATTTGGTATTTCTTTCAATCTATTACATTATTATGTAAAAATTATACTATGGAATGGGGAAATATACTTGTTCAAGAAAACACCTAAAATATAAAAAATTAATCTTTAGATATAAAAATTGAAATGGGTAGGCCATTACATTGGCCTAGCCCATTGTGATGACTTGGCTGGGATGGATCACATAGGGTGAGGTTGCAAATATGTTCCCCACATAGACATTAGTGATGAAATTATTTAAAATTTTTTCTCATCTGAGAATTTCATTGGTTAATAACTAGTATGATAAATCTAATAATTTTGCGGCGCCGAAAAATTAGAAAAATGATAACTTTATAAAACCATTAAAAATTACAGTATAATTTTAGAGTGTGATTGATGTATTAGCTAGCACGTTGCATATTCCATATCTTTATCATTATTTTAAAAATCAAAATTCTAAATATATATCAATTCTACTTTTTAAAAAAATTAAATCTCTTTTTGAAAAAGTTTAACAAAGATAATACGTTTAAACCAATTGAATTAAAAAAACAATTTTTGATAACAAAGTTATATGGATGTATAAGAATTAATTTAATTTTACGAGAATTTACTTTTCTTCTAAAATAAGTTTGCAATATTTATATGATTAATTATGATGGATCTTTTTTGTCTAATTATAGAGTACAAATGGTTATATTCCCCAGCTTACATTTTTAGTGGGGAAGATTTGTATAAATGGTGCCTCTTTTTCACTCCACGGATCTTTTTTAACCCATTCAAATTTATTATAAAAGATCTTAAAAAGATTTACAAATTCTTTACCACTCTCTATAATATTTGCTATTCCATTAATATAAATTCCCTTATTTCCTTCTTTTTTATCATAAATATCAATTATGAGTGATACTCGATTATTTTCCTTCAAATTATGAAACGTTTGGGTTGTATAGTCTGTAGCAAAAAAGATAACTTCCTTCTCATAAATATAACATACTGGAATAACATGAGGAATATTGTTTTTAGCAGTTGCAATTCTGCATATTTCATTATCTCGAATAAACTTCGATTCCTTTTGTGAAAACATTTTCATAATATCAGTTGATTGGAATTAAATTTTTATTTTTATTTATAGTTTAAGAAAAAAATATAGAATTTATTATTACAATAAGAATATTTATTTAAATTTTAAATATTGTTGATACAATAGATGCTGTGTGTCCTCAAATAAAATTAAATGTTTGCATATTCTTGTAAAAAAAAATAGCGAAGCATTAATGGTGCTTGATAGATTAAAAAATGGTGAAAGTTTTACAAATTTAGCGAAAGAATTATCGATAGATAAAGCAAGTGGTAAAAGAGGAGGTGACTTAGGATTTTTTAGAAAAGGAATGATGGTTAAGCAATTTGAAGATGTTGCATTTAGATTAGAAAAAGGTCAAATTTCTGAACCTGTAAAAACAGAATTTGGTTATCACATTATAAAAAGAATTAGTTAACAAAATCTAGATTCCTTATTATATAGATATTTTTTAAAGGAAAATCTTTCAGGGAAGGTTTTATATTACTTTAGTAGGGATTTAACAAGACTAAATGGTAGATTTAATGATGCCTATTATCTGATCTATTTAAGCCTAATACTCTATGTGAGATTATCGCTCGATATATCTAGTCTCTTCTAATTCCTTAGGAAAAGAGTCTAAATAATTAGTTAAAATTGTAATACTATTCTTAGTTCCTAGGATGAGGAGCGTGTTATTTGTGTTATTTTTACTTAAAGATTTATATCCTCATAGATAAAAAGTTGCAATTTAACGGAGTAATCTTACCATTAAATTCTAATCTATTTTATATCATAATCGAATTAGTGGCATCAGAAGATTTTTCCTAACTTTTTAATATCTTTTCCTTTATAATAGTCTGTATAATACAATCAGGTCTTACCATAATATATTGTCATAACATTTATTATCTCTAAGAATACCATTCAATTCCTTGTATTAAATTATACTTCAAAATTGTCTGCTCTAATCTTTATATTTTTGCTAGATAAAATTAAAGTATTGTTATAAATTCCTAATTTCTCAAGGAAATAACTCCTTCTTCTAAAATACAACCTGCGTCATTTGGTTTTTATCGTTATGACTTCGTCAAAACATACAATATCTTTTGGGTATTTTCCTTTTGTTTTAAAGAAAAAACCTTCCTCATATCAATTAAATATATCTGAAAGCAGATAAATTTCATTTTTCGAAAAGAATACCTTTTCTCAATCCTCATTGTTTCTTGTTCTGCTTTTTCTTAGACTAGATTTTCATATTTAAGTTCCTTGCTAAATATAAAAAAGTCAGTAATTTTCTTATTTCATCTAAATTTTATATAGAATATCATTAAATTGATTAATAATATTTATTAAAAGAAAGAAAGAAGAAAATTTTAATATAGAAGATTTACGCTAATTAAATGGACACAATTTATTTCATATTGTATTTCATATTGTATATGATAAGTTTATCTATAACGATATTCTACATAACTTTATTATAATCTTAATATTTACGTATATAATAGTTATAAGAAGATGATATTAAAAAGGGCTGGCTTTACTTTTTTATTTTTAATTACTTTTACCTTAGTTTTTAGTTATCTAAACATGAATTATCCACCTATTTCTGCTCAAGTGTTTGAGTTTCAAGAAGACGATTATTTTGATGTCGATGAACAGGAGAGAGGATCCTCAACAAATACCAATGAGGATTCATACTCAAATACTAATGACGAGGAAAATGCAAATACAAATGAAGATGATGAAGAAGATGATGATTCTTCAGAAAAAAAATCTTCTAAAAAAAAGAAAAAAGGGTCTGAAAATATGGATGAGCCAAGTTATGGTATGAGTAACGGCGATATTCAGAAATACTATGTTCAAAAATATGATTTAAACGGTAAATTTCTTGGCGGTTTTGGATCCAAGGGTAATGGTGATGGTCAATTTCTTCATGCTCATAACATAGCAGTAGATTCGCAGGGAAATATCTATGTGACCGATGAACAGAGAATGAATGTACAAAAGTTTGATAGTAAAGGTAATTTCTTATTATCTTGGGGTGCTCCAGCTGACGAAAATCTTTTCTCCCACAAAATGGAAGATGTAAATGTTGACAAGGAAGGAAACGTATGGGTAGTTAACTGGGGCCCTGGAAAACTAATGAAATTCGATCCTAATGGCAAATTATTAATGACTATTGGGAAAAAAGGAAATGGTCCTGGAGAGTTTAACAGACTTTGGGGTGTAGCCTTTGATTCTGATAATAACATCTATACTAGCGAAAAATATGCTTATCGTATTCAAAAATTTGATCCCGAAGGTAATTTCATTAAACAGTTTGGAGAGTATGGAGAAGGCAATGGTCAATTTAGACATTTACATGCAGTATCTATTGATTCTAAAGATAACGTATATGTAGATGATGAGGATAATGGTGCTGTAACAAAGTTTACCAAAGATGGTAAATTTATTACAAACTGGGGATCTGTTGGAAAAAATGAAGGGCAATTTGATGAACCACACGGAATTGACTTTGACTCCCAGGGAAATGTATACGTAGTTGATACCCAAAACAATAGGATTCAGGTTTTTACATCAGATGGTCAATACTTAAAGAGTATTGGAAAACAGGGTTCTGCACCCGGTGAATTCTTATTAATACATGATCTTGACATTGATGATAATGACATAATACATGTACTAGATAGTAGAGACGCACATCCAAATAAAATAAATTAATAAATTGATGTCTGTCATCCAAAATATTAATCGATTAAAGATACTAAATAAAATTCTTTTTTTGTTTGTTAAAAAGTATTTTTGGTTATTATCCATTTTGCTTTAAGCACTTTTACATTGATTTTTGTAGCTGTTTAAGAATTGTACGGTGACTCGTAACTATGCTGTAAGAAGATTAATTAATTTTCCAAGAGAATGATATTCATTTAAAAAACTATTGTCTAATAATCTTTTTATCAATATTATATGTTGGGTTCACCTGATTAAAGATATAGTTACTTTTTTGCATTAATCTTGAGTATTTAATCCAGATTACATTTTTTTTAAATGTATCGAAACTTTGATTTAACATATAGAAACATTAGTCATTTGTAAAGTTTCAGTTGTTATATATAAGATTACCATCACTATATTACAATTCATTCAATATTAATTAGTGTCTTGTTTAAAATGAGCAGAAAATAAGCAAAAGGAAAAATTAAATATTTTGGACTAATTAAACAGCAATATTCTTCATTCTTCCATATTATTTAATCTATTATTACAATATGATATTAACAAAAAATTCCAACAATTGTTCTAAATATTGGCAATATTATATCCTTTAGAGAGTAAAATTTTGTTTTTGAATATTGTTAAAATAATTTTCCTTTAATAATCGTTATAAGCTAAAGTCTTCTATTTTAGTGACTAAATTTGAATATTATTTTTTGAGCAATTTTTTTATTATTATTGATGTCATTTAAATAATTCCAATGTTTAAATACAACTATTATATTAATAATTCATTGATTTATATAAAATACGAAAATTTTTATAAAATTAATGTTATATCAAGATAGAGGTATGAAAATTTAGTGAATGAAGCATATATTTTATTAAATATTGATTATA
>DATDKD010000010.1:0-4249 GCA_036520175.1 Nitrososphaeraceae archaeon | reverse complement strand
TCTGATGGAAACGTATGTCCATGTGTTAAGAGAATGTCATCCAATACCATTCCTTTAATCCCAATTAGATGTACATTTTCTGGAGTAATCAATCCTATCCTTGAATCATGATTTCCAGGAATTAAATAGACTTCACAGATTTTAGATAGTGAATGTAGAAAATTTGGAATAAGATTCCAATCTTCCTTTCCTACATTATAGATATTGTTTTTTATGTCACCAAGTAATACAATGGAATTTACTTTTTTTGAAATAACAACATCTTTCAATTCTATTTCAATCTCTTTTATGATATTATACCAATCAATGGCAATATCCCTATTTTGCAACCAATATGAATTACCTATATGTAAGTCACTGATTACCAGTGTCCTGTTTATTTTATCATCATTAAAAACGTCAATCAATAATGCTGGTTTGTTCTCAACTATATTGATTTGACTCATTATGTATTACAAAGTATTATCGTATATTAAAAATATTGGATTTTTTTAAAAAATTTGAATAAATTTAATTTTTCACATGGACCAAAATATTGTAAACATCGAATTTAGAAATGAATATCATCGAATATATTACTGCCAGAAGAGTTAAGACCACTCATTAGTGATCAATATCATGAATTGTAATTTGCTGGTAACAACCTTTAGGTACAAAGAAATTGATGCTTCTGACGAATTATCCCAGTTGTTGGATATGCTCGGTGATAAGGAACCTTCAATTGAGATTACTTCTATTTCAGGTATTATTCTGGCAAATACTCATCTTGATCCCCTTCAAATAGTGGAAAATTGTAGAGAAATGGTTAGAAATGAACCATGGAGATTCAGATATGTTCTGAGAATTATACCATTAGAAAAAACTTGTAGGGCAGAATTAACTGATATTCATAACGTTGTCAATCATCTTTGCCCAAAAATAGGTCAACATGAAACATTTATGGTCATGATAGAAAAAAGACATACTAAATTACACTCTAAAGAAATTATTTCCACTGTGACTAGTGATATAGATAATAAAGTAAATCTAGATAATCCAAATTGGATAATATTGATCCAAATAGTAAATAGACTAGCTGGGATTTCAATTCTCAGATCCAATCAAATATTTAGTTCTGTGAGAGAAAAAATATCTGTACAATAATTGGTCCGTTGCAAGTTCATTTGTTAGGAATCTTATTGATAACAATGCTAACTTGGTGGGAATGTTCCCAATTATAATTTTCCAATATTATTAATTTTTAGCATCGAGCTTACTGCTTCATCCTTGTTGGTGGTTGTTATATTACTCGATGTATATACAAATGGCCATGAAAGAAAAAATACCCAAAGCTCCTAATGAAGTAATAAATAAAGATGAAGAGACTAGGGATATTTGGAAGGGTTAAAGAAGTGAAATGAGATTATTTGTTATGACTGCTTTATTTGGATTATTCGGCTTGATTCTTTCTTCTTGTTTTTCATTTGTCCCTGCACGTGGCACTGTAAAGGAAAGTTTCAATAGGTGTAATGTTGTTAAAACCGAAATCCGTTTATGGGTATTATTGGTTTGACTTCCCTGAAGATTATGAATTGAATCTTTCAAATTGGATGCTTGTATGTCCTTCTAGCAACTGCAAGTCCATTATAAAAGGTGAAATTTCGTCTCCTAGATTAATCCTTGACCAAGATTCTAATTTCATGCATGTATTAGGAGATTTTAAACTCGTTGATGATATTAGTAACGGACATTTATCTGTCAATAAGCAAGAATTGGTAGAACAGATGTCCTTTGAATTTTCTTGTGATTTTTCTGACATTCAGTCAGAAGATTCACACAAACAAACCAATGAATAAATCCCGAAATTTATGTAAACCTGAAATTTTGAGCAAAGCCTAAATTTATGCAAAGGCGTTTTAAGGAGTTTAAGTGGTTAAATTCTAACTATTTTCACGGTTGTAAGTTATACTGATTTTGTAAAATTATAAAAGATCGAGTCCCGAATCTATAAGAGGAATAGAAAAATTATATTTAGAACCTAAAAATCCAACATTAAAAATAACATTCAGATTGTATTTCTAGTAAATACGTTTTACTAGGCTTAAAGTTCTCGTTTTACTCAATAGATTGCATGAGCCTGAAGGAAATCAGAACGGAGGTGGAAAAATGAGTATTTTGTTGCATGTTCCAGCACCAGTCATAAAATTAGTGACAAAATCAAAGCATGTAGAGCCAACAACCTCTTCTATATTACTAATATCAGTAGCATTATTCCTTGCATTTGCTTTGTTAATCAACATAGGAGTATTATTGCCAAATACAATGAATCAATATAATACGTGTAGAGATAAAATAGTAGGATACGAACAAAGTGGAATATATACTAATTCTGAATAGTTCAAACTAGCATTGTCCTACTGTGGAACCAGTTAAGACAGATATTTTTTTTTAAATTTTGTGTTTAATATGAATAGCACAAGACTAATCTTTAGGAAAGAACTTTTTTAAATTAGAAATTATACTAATAATTTACTTGATCTTTATTACTTATCAGAGAATAACAAAACCTTTATACAATTGAGAGAATCCGGTGCTAACATGATTGCTCGAACATATTTGGCATTATTTCTTGTCGCAACATCAATTGCAATAGGAACAACAACTTCTATAGCTACCACAGCATTTGCAGATAAGAGTTCTGGTTCTAACGGACTAGAAAAAGCGGATAAACTCATACATGATCATTTCGGTGGTCTAAGCGATAAAGACGTAAAATGGCATGAGGGGATATGCCAAGGTGAACATAGCACCAAGGCATTGGATGAAGCAACTAATGGAGCTGGATGTAGTGCACTAGGGGACCCAGGTAATAGTGACGATCATAGAAAAAACCCGAACAATAATTAATGAGTTCTATACTCATTTTTTATTTTTTTTATTATTTATATTGGTAATGCACTCCTCATAGTGATATAAGTAAAAAAGTTGCAGGAATGAATCGTCA
The DNA here is from genome assembly GCA_036520175.1 of Nitrososphaeraceae archaeon. Taxonomy (GTDB): domain Archaea; phylum Thermoproteota; class Nitrososphaeria; order Nitrososphaerales; family Nitrososphaeraceae; genus TH1177. The sequence continues at coordinate 1,266 of DATDKD010000010.1, read as the reverse complement.
TCTTTTTTATTTATTAAAACCATTTTTCCCTTTTTTAAATATCAATAGCAATCACTTGGAGAACTCTTGACTCGAAAAACTGTGTATCAAAACTTAATGAAGATGGAACTGCAGATGTAAATGGTATGATTAAAGTTGCCAATATCACGGCAACAAAAGTCGACAAAGTAATGACGGGGGTATTGGGCATTGATAACGCTGATGGAAAAGTGTGTGTAGAGAAGGTCATCGACTCTAAGCCATAACCTTTTTTTTGATTTTAAATCAGTATCTTTACTAGGAACAGTTTATTTTATATACTACCATTGATGACAATATTTAACATTGATAAAAAGCTTATTATGAAACAAGAGCTGCTCTTTCCGTTAGAATTTTTAAAAATTCCTTTTTATTAAAATTGCTATATGGAAACTCCAATCTTTCACATATGTCAATCATTTTTTCTTTGGTTGCATTCAAGAGAGAGCTATTTTGTTTGACAAACATTTTACGTAAATATTTTATCGAATCAATAATTGGATGTTTCTTTTCAGAAAATAAAATGAAACATCCAGAACCATTATTTTTTATCCCTCCAATATTAATTGCTTTATCGACTTGATTACTACAAACAATTCTCAGTAAAAGTTCCATCTCCAACCTTTTAGCAAGTTTGATATTTCTCTTGTTACATTCCAAAATAATCTTTATTACTTCAAAGATATGTCTTTTACCAAAAATATAACTTGGATCAATACCCTGAATCATAACGTCTGGGAACATCTTTCTAAATGTTGCAATTGTTACTCCAATGTTAGCAACAAATAGAGTATCTGTACAGATAATTGCTACAAAAATCGAATCAATTTTATACAATGTGAGGTTACTAATGGCTTTGATCTTTTCTTTCATGTCAAGCTAAGTATTGTCAACTACTAAATAGAGTTAACCGCCATGTATTAGATTCGCAATAGTCACAATGTCACCAGATTTGATTTTTTGATCAACGCCGCATATTGATAAATCTACACCATTAATCAAAATCAAGAGATTCTCTTTATCAATAAAATTAGAATTGTCAATGTTTTGATTAAGTATGGAAAATATATTTGATATCATAATTTCCTTTTCGTTAATAATAATATGGTCTTTACCACAAAATTTCTTGATGGAGCCTAATAGCTTTAATGTAATCAATTTCCTACCAGTTACCTAATGATCATGTCTCGTCAACAACTTGTTCAATTTTCTTATTTTGTTCTTTGTTTAGCTTGTTGATATATGAAG
>DATDKD010000009.1:0-5701 GCA_036520175.1 Nitrososphaeraceae archaeon | reverse complement strand
TACCTTTTGAAATATACAATACCTATGGTTAATTGGTTGATTATTGTTATCCTATTTACTAAAACTTTTCTTAAATCGAGTAATCAAAGAATCAACAGAAGCAGTGAATAAAGTCTTTAATATGCAATTGCCAAAAGAAAGTCCATGTATACCTTTTTCTTCTACTAACTTATATTCAGCTTTTATTATTAGGAACTTAAGATTGTTTTTGATGATTTTTTCTTGTTAGTAAAGTAAATACAAATACTTATTATATTTAATTTCTATTTTAAAGATAATTCATCTTTATCCTTTCACAAAAGAGATTAAAATGAGCAAGAATTGATAAAATTAAAAACTAGAATATCAATTTCTATAAGGTTCTTATTAATCATCTTATGGGATGTTGTAAATCTATTGTAGATGGGAAAACGGCCTAGTATAGCAAAAAAATATGGTTATCTATGGATTACATTAATTTTCTTTTCTGGTTTGATAATAGCACATTGGTACTATGGTTTCCAATCAGGAAATACTTTGGTAGAAAATTTAAGAGATACTTTTGAGAATTGGCAAATCTGAATTTTTACAGTTAATTTGGCAAGTTGGTGGATTATCTTATTTATGGTATATAGGCAGTCCTCAATCAAAAGAAGAAGAAGAGAGAAACCAAGAAATGTTACAATGGATTATTAAAAGATTAGATCCACAAAAATCAGAGGAATTTCTAAAGGAAATGGAGGAAAAATATCCCAAAAAATAAGCATTTAATTTTGAAATAATTTGAATTTGAATTTATTTATTTCTCAATTATTCTTTCTTTAGTTCTTTTATACAAATACGGAAAATGAAAAAATAAATACTGAATCATAATTTTATTAAAGTTAGACACCAAGAGTATTTTTTTGACTAAATCAATTAGTTTACTCAGTATTAGTAGTTTAAAATAAACTTGTAATTTCAAAAGATTTATCCCTATATCAGTAACTGCTGTTATAATAATTATTGTAATTGCAGTGTGTATTTCTGTTGCTATTTTCTTGCAAAGTCACAACCATTAATTGGTGTCGTTTTATAATCTTCTGTGAATTCGTTAGAAATTTACGAAGGAGGAAGTAATACCTATAGCGTTACAAAAATAAAATTTAATGTATTTATCAAGTAATAAATATTTTTTGTTAATAGTTCAATATTATATTCTCATCTTAACAATAATAGTGTAAAGAAAGTTTTGTAAAAAATCTATTTTAGCTTGGAAATATCTACCAGAGTTTAAAAATAAAACAATTTAAGAGCTATTTCTAGAAACAGCTACTTCAATTGTTGAGACATTGCGAGTATTTCCATCTTGAGATTTAACAGCTTCTGAACCAATTTTGACTGATGCTACCTTATAACCCAATGTATTCATTCTCTTAACGATGATCTGTGCAACATCTACTGCCATGGGTATACTTTTTCCTCTTGCTTTTATAAAAACAGTTGGTTGGTTAGCCAACTGAACTAATGTGGCTGTGACATAAGTCATAAGTGGTTTTTTTCCGATAAATACCTCATTGCTAGATTTTGGTTTACTATCCGTATTTTCCTTATATGTAGACATTAATTTTATATTCTTAAAAAGTAGAATATAATGCTTTTTCAATCTGGAATCTTCCTAAAGTAATCTTTTGCTAAATTATATAAAATTCTATGGATATTTTCGGGAATCTTTTTTATTTTATTAATTATATAAATATCACTAACCTAATAGCACTGAAGAAGATTATAGTAATTCTGAGGAGAGAAAATAAAAAAATTTGAATATCTGAAAAATAATCAATCAAAAAAAGATTAGAGACTCTATATCATGCTTGTCTTTCCTCGTACAACCTTGTCAAATTTAGTGAATTATAGATAAATTTGGATGAACCCGAGAAAAGTACGGGGCCGCCGGAACAAGGGCATTTTTGCCTCTATTTTGCACCTATTACGAAAGAAATTACAATTGAACCTAGGTACCTACAAATTACTTGTTAAGTTTGAAATATAATATTTTATTTAAATAGATGTTTCTTGCATCTTTGGAATTGGTAACGATTTTAGTAGGGAAGGAAAAAGAGAAAAAGAACAAAAAGAATTGCACTCAATAATGACAGAAGTACAATAATATTTGTCTTTATAGTATTATTATACAATTTAATCTTTTAAACATTTATGAGATTTTTTGATTTAGTATTCTTGACTTGTTGTTGTTGTTTGTTCTTCTGAATAGGCTATTAACTGCTTCTTCCATTCTTCAAATTTTCTGTAAATCTTTGTCTTTATTTTCTGGTCTCTTCCTTATTCTCTAATCCGGTCTATTCAAATTCATAATGAATTCTTCCCTTCTTTTAGAAGAACAGTTGCATCATGGATAGGAGAAAGTAATGGGATAGTAAAATTTTTCGATAATTATGCAAAAGAAGAGTTAGAATACAGAGATTCAGGTATAAAAATGCTGACATGGTTATATCTGATAATGCGTTAAATTGTCCAAAAATATTGATGAACAATTATAAAATATAATTAACAATTATTTTTGATAATAACCACAATTTATTGTAGTGTACGAGTCTATCTCGGTAAATAGCATTTCTGAGAATTCTCTCGTGTTGCGAGGAATTTTTTTGTCTCTGATTCAAATTAACTCACTAAATAATAGAACATAGATTTTAGATAATTATTTAATTTATACTAATGGAACAATCGTATCTTCATATAAACGAATTATTCCTATAGTAAGGCAAACCAGAGAATTCTATTTTCTGTAAAAGAATTTACAAAATACAGGACAGTGTTTAAGTAAGCAGTAATAACTTTAAAGATATTAACTACTTAGGAAATTAAATCAAACTTATCCAAATAAATTTTCTAATAACAATTAGAATGAACATCATTGAAATTAAGGATGAAATGTTCATTTTGCAAAAATGCTTTGATTTATGTCAATAAATTAGAACGTAATACAGGTCAACAAATGATACTTTTTAGATGTAAAAATTGTAAAATAAGATACAAAGAATTTATTTTAGATAGTAAATTATTAAAAATCGGATCATTTGATCGATTGAATAATTGATATTTTGTAATTCAAAAACTGATGAGATTATCGATAGCTTGATTGTAAACTCTTTTCTTTTAGCATTTATTTACTATGAATTTATGATTAGATTATTTATAATATTTCTAAAATAATAGACAATGACTTTGATTAACTTTTTGTTTATTGAGTATTTTATAATTGGTATATAATGCTTCACCATTATCCTACGCTTATAGGTCTACCTTTATGATTGGACTGATAAACTATTAGTTATATTTTTCAATTATGACTAATCAAACTAATTGTAATGTCAAAAGAAGAAGAAATAGCAAAATCAATAATTTTACAAGAAATACATCAAATAGATTCTAACGCTTCCAAAGTTAAAGAAAATGGATGTGCTGCATGTCATGTCTTATTTACTTTAGTTACTAAAATGCAGATAAGTGAGCAAGATGCTTCAGAACTATTATCAGAGATTCTTTCCAAAGATCCAAAACTAGATGATCTTTTTATTGAAATGGTCGAAACTATTCATATGAAACAAAGAATGATGGGTATTACATTTTCAATAAAAACTAGAGAAGCTAAAGACCGCTATATTGATTCAAATTTTAAAAACTCGTTAGAAGAGATATCAACTGATTTAGCAAATTATGGTACAGATATAATATTGCGTAAATTACTTTTATCATCAATTTCATTACAAATAGCACAAAATATAGGAATAGACTATCATGCTGCTACTGAAGAAGTTTATTATTATATTCGTAAAAATGAACAAAATACAAATCAACACATGATCCAATTCATAGATAGTTTTTATGAAAAAATAATAAGAAAAAATAAATGAGATTTAGTAGCAGTAGTTGTAAACCTGAGAGAAAATTTTATTAGTTTAAAAAAAGCGATGGTAATGAAAATCTTTACTTATTACCATAATATATTATGTAATACAGACAACATAATTTATAATGATTTATACTCTGGATTTAGGTTTTAATAATAAAGGAAAAGGTTCGTTGAGGCTGATGTATAATATGTTCTCTAGTTCATTTTTCAGTCCAAAGAACTTCAGACAGTATCCTTAAATTTTAGAATAACATTATTAAAATAAGTTAAGACAAATTTTTATTTACTTACTTTTTTGCTCTTTATAATCAAAACAAAAATAAAAAAATTAGATAAAATTCTTTTTTGCTAGTTACTTACCAATACATATACCGCTAGGATTAGCAGTCATACAATTGTTTTGATCATATGTATTGCCATTGGTGTTTACTGGTAACCCGTTAGCATTGTTTACGTCTATTGTATTCAAAAGAACATTGTTAAAGTTAACATTGTTTTGGTTACTTTGATTGTCTATATAAAGACCATTTCCAGATTCAGTAATAGAATTCAAAGTGATAACAGAGTTATCGGAGTTAACTAGTGTGATTCCTGCTAAAGTATTTTGGAAAAGTATGTTATCTTCAATAGTGCTTTGCTGTGTAGAATGTCCTGCAATACCAATTTGGTTATTCATAATTATGGACAGATGTGCATTTACTATACTGGAACCAGTACTGAATAGTCCTATTTGATTATTTTTAACAACCATTCCTTTTACTTCAACATTTTGAGAACCTGTCATTAGTATACCGGCTTGAAATCCTTCAATACTACCATCTTGAACTACAACATTGTTTACATTTGGTATCACAATTCCTGTTTTACTTGAAGTCTTTGTATCGCTATCTACATCTGGACCAGATATTGTATGTCCGTTAAGATCTATAATAATATTTCCTGCATCTACTATAAGACCATCACTTTCTGCACAATTCAAGTTTGAAGTTAATATAACATTTTGTGTTATGACTTGACCGCATGAGGGACTTATGGCTAATGGTTGTCCTGGTGTGGATGTTTGTTGTTGTTGTAATGGTTGAAGTTGAGCATTTATAGACATGGGCTGTATTGTTATTGCTGTAACGGCAGAAAATGAGATTATCGCTGCCAATATATAGATCATAAATATTCGATTCATTTAATAGATGGTTTGATAGGGACATATTTATGTTAATCCGTAAAGAACCATATTAATTTCCATTATTTTATTATCCCTTTTATTATCCCTTTCTTCTAAGTTAGAAATGTAATACTACAGCAGCCCACAATAAACAAAGCTACTGTTACTGAATTTTACCAAAGATGCTGACATAACAAAAAGACGGCTACCAAAGTTTTTAATATATAGGAAAAATTTTTAATATACTATTTTTTATTATTATTTTAGACCAAATATTATTAGTTAACTATTTATTATAAAAAAAAGATATTAGAATATCGGAATCTGCAACAAGAAGAATTGGTTCTATTCATTTTCGCTTGTTGAAATATGGGCGTTAAAGTCACCTTTAACAACCCATTTTGAATACTATACCAAATACGCAAATACCTATTATATATTAATAATATAATGAGATTCGATAATGTAGATTAATAGATGTTATCGAGTATTTTCAATTTTAATATTATACTCCTATGAATGATAAACTTTACTTATTTGCTTTTGTATCTCCAACAAGCAACTTTTATAATCCTAAAAATATTGAAATTAAAGATCATCTTATGAAATCTAAGTTTATAGGAGACAATACAACAACAAAAAAC
>DATDKD010000008.1:0-30679 GCA_036520175.1 Nitrososphaeraceae archaeon | reverse complement strand
ATTTTTTTAGGAATATTAGGAATGGGTGCAATTATAGGAGTAATTTCATATTATCTATTTGCTGATCTTCCACCTACACCCGAAAATACAAAATCAATCTATAGACAAGATCTTCCTCCTCCATCGACAGCACAAGCCAGTTCAAAGACAGAATCAAAAGTAAATCCTGCAACTGTTAAAGCGGATGTAACATTAACAATCCTTGAAGGGGCTTCAACACAAGGTAATCCGGACTATGATCCAGATGAACTTTCAGTTAAAAAAGGCAATGTAATTAAAGTCGAAAATGGTGATTCGATTCCTCATACAGTTACAAATGGTGCAGGACCCAACGATCCAAATTCAGCAAAAATATTTGATACGAGTTTAATAATGGGAGGACAAGCAGGAATTTTGCAAACTGAAGAAATTGATGCAGGTGAATATGCATATTATTGTACAGTTCATCCCTATATGACGGGTACCTTAAAGATTGAGTAACTAATAAAATAATCATACACTTTATTTTTATATTACAAGACATTTATTGAAATTTTCAAGGTTATATATGTTTTTTTAGATAATTTATCTAAATTTTCAGATAATGATATGCTTTATATGTAATTAATAAGAATATTAGACTATGGTTTTTTTACAGGTTAAAGATCTGAATGTAAGTATCGATGGAAAAAAGATATTAAATGGTTTAAATTTAGAAATTGATAAAAATGAAGTACATGCTATTATGGGTGTAAATGGATCAGGGAAAAGTACCTTTGCAAATGTACTCTTAGGGCATCCAAAATATTCTGTTACTTCTGGAGAAATTATCGTTAAAGGAAAAAGTATCTTAGAATTATCTACTGACGAAAGAGCTAAACAAGGAATATTTTTAGGATTTCAATATCCCATTGAGATTTCAGGTGTAGGTTATAGTCATTTTTTAAGAAATGCTTATAATACTTTAAATAAGTCTTTAACCGAAGATCAAAATGATAGAGAAGTTTTTCTTACCGTTAAAGAATTTCATGAATATGTTAAAAAAAATCTAAATTATGTGGGCTTAGATCAATCATTTCTTGGAAGATATTTAAATGAAGGTTTCTCCGGAGGAGAAAAGAAAAGATCTGAAGTTATGCAAATGTTAGTATTAAGACCAAATATAGCTATATTAGATGAACCAGACTCAGGTTTAGATATTGATGCAGTAAAAGCAGTTGCTGAGGCAATAAATAAATTGATTAGTACTGGAGCTGGAGTTGTTGTAATTACGCACTATGCTAGAATTTTACGGTATCTTACAAAACTTGATAAAGTTCATGTAATGGCAAAAGGGAAAATTATTAAATCTGGAGGAAAACAATTATCAGAAGAATTAGAAACTAAAGGTTATGGATGGTTAGGTTTAGAAGAGTAAAGTTTTGGTATATATTTTAATTTTAATTTTAAATATATAATACGGTTAATTCCTTTTTTTATATTAATGTCACTTAATAATAATAATAATAATAATAATAAATCAAACTCATCTAATAATAATAATAATGATAATTCTAGAGAAAAGCAAATTACACCAGTAGAACCTGAAATAAAAACCGAAGGTATAAAAAAAGAAGAGCAGCTTTTCCTAAATTTTTCCTTTTTTAAAGTCGATCCAAAATGGAGATGGCTAAATGAAATAGGAAAAGAAGAAGCAGCTAAAGAATTTGAAAGCTTATTGGAGGTCGCAAATACCAAAATGAAAGTCATTTCATATTCAACAATAGGTCTAAGAAGTGACGCCGATTTCATGTTATGGATGATTGCAGATTCTGTTGAGAAAATGCAGATATTAACATCAAAGATTTATTATACGGTACTAGGAAAATATGTTGAGCCTTCTCAAATCTATCTATCTAGTTCAAGAAAATCAATTTATTCTAATCAAGTAAAGTCGGGTTTTATGACTAATCAAAAACCGCTTAAATATAACGTAGTATATCCATTTATAAAGTCGAGAGAATGGTATCTTCTTCCTTTTGAAAAAAGGAAAAAAATGATGGAAGAACATATAGAAGTTGGAAGAAAATTTCCAAATATTAGACTAAATACATCGTATTCCTTTGGAATTCATGATCAGGATTTCATGCTCGCTTTTGAAACAGATGATCTGAATGATTTTCAAAACTTGATTATAAAGTTACGTGAAACCAAGGTTAGTAAGTATGTTGTTAAAGATACTCCTATGATTGTCTGTCTCCAGAAAAATATTGGACAAGTTATAAAAAGTTTAGGATGAATGAATATAGTGATGATTGCACTTAAAGAATGGGCTATTGTTTGTAAAGCTCTTGAAGATGGAAAACAGATGTTATTGCTTCGTAAGGGCGGCATTATGGAATATAGAAAAGGATTTGAGGTTAAACATAATGAATTTTTACTTTATCCTACATTTGAACACCAATCTGTCGAATCAATTAAAATTGAGTATAAAGAAAAACTAAAGGAAATATTAGAGGAACAAAATAAATACTACAATAACAACAATAACAACAACAACAGAAAAGAAATAGATAAAGACAACAAGAATTTTAACACCTCAAGTAATAATATTATAAAATTACTTGCAAAAGTAGAAGATGTTATAGAGATTTCAGATAAATTAATACTTTCAGAGTTAAGAGATTATCATATATGGAGTGATGAATATGTTACTATGCGAATGAATTACAATCCAAGTAAACCAATGAGTATTTTATTATTACGAATTTACAAGTTAAGAAAACCGTTAATTGTTGATATTAATGATACGTGGGCCGGATGCAAATCATGGATAGATATCGAAACAGATAGAGAGTTTCAGAATTCTCACAAATTAAAGACGCAGAAGATAGAGTATGATACTTTTGAATCAATAAATACTAACAAAGTAGAGACATTAAAAAACGAAAAAACTCTAATAGATCCTGTAATAAATGATGATATATTTTATGAATCTGTTAATAATATTAGGAAGGTAATTGGAAAATGAAATACAGAAAATTAGGTAGAAGTGGAATAAAAGTAAGTGAGATTGGATTTGGTGCTTGGGTTATAGGACTAGACTGGTGGGGAAAAAAGATAGATGATGACGAAGCAATAAAGATGTTAAAAAAGGCATATGATTTAGGAATTAACTTCTTTGAAACTGCTGATATGTATGGAAAAGGTAAAAGCGAAAAACTAATTGGTCAAGTCTTTAAAGAGATGAGAAATGAAATAATTTATTCTACAAAATGGGGGTATGATATGTATGACCATGAGCAAATAGGACATAACGAAATTCCTCAACAGCATAATCCTAAATTCTTGCAATTTGCATTGGAAAAAAGTATGGAAAGATTACAAACAGATTACATAGATGTTTATAGCTTACATAATCCAAAAATGGATGCAATTAAAAATAATGATTTATTTTATGCATTGGATGGCCTTGTTACCGAAGGGATTATTAAAAGCCACGGAATAGCACTAGGTCCAGCTATAGGATGGAAAGAAGAAGGGCTATACACAATAAAAAATAGAAATATAACATGTCTACAAACAGTTTATAATATTTTAGAGCAAGACCCAGGACGTTCTTTTCTGAACGCTGTAATTGAAAATTCACCTCATTATATTGATAATGAAAATCTATACGATGTGGGTATAATGGTCAGGGTTCCTGATGCTTCAGGGTTACTAACGGGCAAAGTAACAGAACAAACAATTTTGAATCAAAATGATCATAGAAGTTATAGAAAGAAAGAATGGATAATGGAAGCATTAAAGAAAATAGAGAAAATGAAATCAATTGCAGAAAATAAAGATTGGACAATATCACAATTAGCGATTAAATTTATTTTATCTCAAAAACCTATTTCTGTAGTAATACCTACTATATTAAGTGTAGAAGAACTGGAATTATTTTCAGAAATGTCAGATGGTTTATACCTAAAAGAAGAAGAACTTAAACAAATTAATCAATTATATGAAAATAATTTTTATATTCATCAAAATATTGCTTAAATAGTTATTAGTTATACATTATTCCTACAACATTTTTTTTAAAATATTGTTTAATATAAAGTAATTTGACTAATCAAATCCTAAATACTCTACTATTTATTTTAATCTTATAATATTATTTACAGCTATATATGTGCAAAATATGATTAATGGTGTTTATTTATGCCTTTGCATAGAAGCCTGAACGTCGTTCATATATTTGTCCATTTTGCATTGCTTTATTTAAAAAGTTTTTGGCATCATCTTCTGAAAATCTTCCTGTTTGAATAAGTTCATTTATAAAATTTTTTTCTTCTACATCATTTTTATCTTGCCCAGATAAACCATTAAAAACTTCCATGAATAGCTTTAATTTTGATATTTCACTTTGAGGTTTACCATGTAAAACTCCAAGATCTACTCTTCCAGTATTAACATCTACTCCAGCCGTTTCTAGCATAGTTTGAATTAGATATATTGCGCGTTCGGCATCTTCCGAATCTACATAATCTTTTAATAATAATTTTGAACGAGCGGTTGCTAATCTGACTAATCCTTCAAGTTGCCTAGGTGTAACAGTAATCATACCCTCTGATTCTACATTTCTCATTTTCATATAATAATCTCTTATCTTGTCTATAGCTTCAACAGTTAATTTAGGTTCCATAGTTTTTGAATAAGCAAGATATTTACTAAATAGATCAATATCAATAAGATATTGTCCCGTCCTTTCCGATTCTCTATGTAATTCTAATATGTGACTAGCAATACGATGATCTTTTTCCTTTTCTGGTATATCTCTAATTACATAAATAATATCAAATCGTGTTAATAATGGTATTGGTAAGTTAACATTTTCTGTAATATTTTTAAAGGGATCATATTTGCCATACAATGGATTTGCAGCTGACAATATAGAAGTTCTTGCATTTAATGTAGCAACTATTCCTCCTTTTGCCACAGAACAGGTTTGTTGCTCCATAACCTCATGCAAAGCTGAACGATCTTCTGGTTTTATTTTGTCAAACTCATCTATACAAACTAAACCTTGGTCTCCTAGTACTACTGCACCTGCTTCCAACATCATAATACCCGATTTATCTCGTATTACAGCGGCAGTTAAACCTGCAGCAGTCGAACCTCTTCCTGAAGTATATAATCCTCTTGGAGCAATTTTAGCAGCAAATTTTAACATTTCCGATTTTGCTGTGCCTGGATCACCTACTAAGAGAACATTAATATCTCCTCTTCTAGCAGATCCATCTTCTAATCTTTTTGTTACTGATCCTACTATTAATAATAAAATTACTTCTTTAATTACTTCATGTCCATATACATGAGGAGCATATGATGAAATTAGAATATCATATGCATCGTTTTTACGTGCTAATGCAAAAATATGTTTCTCATCTTCGCTACTGATTTCTAAACGTTCTATTGTCCTACTATCTTTATCTGCAGTCCTTCCACCAAGATATTCAATATTATTTCCTTCCATTCGTAATCTAAAAAGACTTGTTTTCATTTGTTGGGATAATTGTTCTTGTTCTATTCTTACAATTCCAGTTAATAAGATCCTGTCGCCTGGTCTACATTGATCTACAAGATCTCCTATAATAGTTACTTCTAAATAATGTGGCAAGTGACCAGCAGGAAGATCTTCTGGAAGTTCTTGTAATCTTACCATTTGAAAATCAATGAAAATACTGGTATCAGGATCCATTTCCAGTTCTTTTTCAGAACATTTGCCACATCTTAGTGGTTTTTTCAATACTAATCCTCTCAATTGAGCTTCTGTTATTTCACCACAACTAAGACATCTATAACCAATTTTTTTTGCTAATGGTTTTACTTCAGATGATCTAACAACCATTCCCGAAACTCCAACGAGTTTATTGATCACCTCTGCATTTATTTCACGTAAACTTTTTTGTACTGTATAATTGCCTATTCTGACCTTTATGTTATTTTGAGTCTCATTCGCATAATCTGGATGGATTTCATAGAGAACATTAAATATTGCTCTATTGAATGCATCAAACATTTCATCTGGTTCGTTAGTAATTAGTTTTGCCAAGTCGGGCTTAAAAGTATCAAAATCGATGTAGTCAACAACAAGTGAGGTAGAATTGGCCGCCATCAAGTTATTAATCCTATCAAAATATTTGTAATTTCCAGTTCGATCTTTGTAAGCACGTAAGAATTCCTCTAAATCATTAACCAATGCAGATTCAGTTTTTTGAAGTTCACTCATATCTATTTACAGCCCTTTGTTTAAATTCTAAAGAATAATTATGGATAAAATTATAAAGTTCTTTCTCTTCAGCTGAAAGTTTCTTTTCTAAGTCAACAGATAAGGCAGATGCAGCTGCTAATTTAACAATTTTTTCTATTCGAGAAGTTACAAATGAATTTAGAGAAACTACAATGGATTCTTTTTCTTTATCTTTTAATCTTTTGATAAAATCGTTAGCACGAATGTAAAAATCTAGGTCAATGCCTGAAAGATCATGAGGTTTTGATATTCTTTCTCGATTTAAAGATCTTGAAATATAAATTAGAACATCCGTGTCTTGAATTTCTATGGAATTATTTTCCTCTAAAATTTGTGCTAACCATCTCGGAATTGAACCTATTTCTCCTTCTTTTGCTTCAAGTTCAAGTCCATCAATATTAATAGAGAAATTTTTTTTAAAGGCGATTCGTGTTTCTTCCATTGAGTATTTAATATAATAAAATTTTTGAATAAAATCCAGTTGTTTTTTAAAATGATCGTAACGATCAACATTATCATTATTATGAGCTATTATAACTTGGTCCAATCTATTTTATGATATTATTTCATTCAAGACTAATAATTCTTATTAACAAAATAAATTTGAGTAATTAGTATAATAAATTATCTTATTACCAGCTTTACTATAAAATAAGAGAAAAGATGATATTAACTACAGAAATAGGTACTCAAATCATATGTCCTCAAATACTATAAATACAAGACTTTCGAGTTTAATGTGGGTAGAGAAATATCGACCTAAAAGAATTGAACAGATAGTTAACCAGAAGGATATTATAACTTCACTCGAAAATTTAATAAAAAAACCTGATGAAATTCCACATCTATTATTTACTGGGCCAGCAGGTGTGGGTAAGACTACTACAGCATTATGTGTATCCATGGAATTATTAGGAGAAGGATGGAAAAGAGATACTCTTGAACTCAATGCTTCTGATGAAAGAGGAATAAAGATGGTCCGTGAAAGAGTAAAAGAATTTGCAGCTGTAATTAAACTTCCAAGTGGAACCAATGAAAAAGGAGAATATTTTAGTAAAGATGAGAAACCTTATAGAATAATAATACTTGATGAAGCAGATGAAATGACATCAGAGGCACAAACTGCTTTAAGAAGAATAATTGAAGATAGTTCTAAGACTACTCGCTTTATTATTATATGTAATTATCTTTCTCAGATTATAGAGCCCATCCAAAGTAGATGCGCGATATTTCACTTCACAAGACTGGAAGAGAATGATGTAGTAGAATATTTAAGAATGATTTGTAATCAGGAAAAGGTAGATTTTCAGGAAGAAGCATTATCAAAAATTTACAGATATACAGAAGGGGATTTGAGACATTCAATAAACATTCTTCAAACAGCTTCAGGATATGGACAAGTTTCAATTAAAAATGTAACATCTGCAATTGGACTTTCTGGTAAATCAAAAGTAGGAGAAATAATACGATTAGCATTATTAGGTAAATTTAATGATGCACGTATAAGACTTTTAGAATTATTATATGCTTATGGCTTATCTGATACTGACTTTTTCAAATATGCTTATCAAGAAATTAAAGATTTGGATATAAAGAATATTGATGAAGTTATGTCAATAATGGCTGAATATGATTATAGGCTTTCGGTTGGGGCACATTCCGAGATTCAATTAACTGCATTTCTTGCACAATTATGTAAAATTGGATCTGATATTAAACTAAAAAAATGACCCAAACTTAGAAAGAAGAAATTCTATCATTTTTTTGTAAATAAAAAAGGATTATTATTGATAATGAAATTTAAAACGAAAAAAAATAAAATAATTTCATTTTCTACTGCAGCAGTATGCATTGTTAGTGGTGGAATTGATTCTGTCTGTACTGCAGCTTATTTGAAAAAGCAAAATTTTGATCTATACATCATTACTTTTAGATATGGTCAAAGAGCAAATTTAGAGATTGAATATGCAAAGAAATTTGCTAAATATTTAGATTCAAAAGAACACAAAATAGTAGATATATCATTTATGAAAGACATTTACGGCGAAACTAATATTCTTACCGATGACAAACAAAAAATTCCTAAAAATTTTAAGTATAGTATAATAGCTCCTATAAGAAATGCAATTTTCATTACTATAGCTACAGCTTGGGCAATGAATATAGGAGCAAAAATAATTGCCTACGGAGCACACACAGGAGATAATAATTATCCTGATTGTAGACCAGAATTTACAAAATCAATAAGTAAAACTTTGAATCTTGGAGATATTGATGGAATAAGTTCAGGTTTGAGAAAAAAGATTAGCATATGGTCACCGGCTATAGATGGATTAGATAAATCAAAAATCATAAGAATAGGTTATGAAATCTTAGGACATAAAATTTTTGAAACATGGAGCTGCTATTCAAATGGTATAGATACAAAAGATGGTAAAAAAATACATTGTGGAATTTGTGAATCGTGTATAAATAGAAGAAGAGCTTTTAGAAAGGTTAGCATAGATGACAAAACAGAATATGCCAATAAGTGAAAAGAAAATACAATTAAGTGAAATATTTACAAGTATAGAAGGAGAAGGAATATTATTTGGAACTAAGACAATGTTTGTTAGAATGGCAGGATGTCATTTAAAGTGTTATTGGTGTGATACTAGTTATGCTTTGGCGATGAATAGTGGAAATACATATCCAATCAATGAAGTAAAAAAAATGATAAAAGATCATTTGCAAAATAATACATATAAAATTAATTTTACTGGTGGAGAGCCATTAATTCAATACGAGGCAGTAAAGGATTTAGCAAAATTCATTAAAGAAGAATTAGGTTTAAGAACATATATTGAATCTTCTTGTTATGATGTTGATAGATTCAATAAAATTATTTCTTACATTGATATCTGCAAGATAGAATTTAAGACAATGGACTCCCAAGCTGTTGATATTAAACATTATAGATATCTATTAAATAATGAAATAGAATGTTTAAAAACTGCAATAGACAATAAAAAAATCACTTTTATAAAAATTGTAGTATCTAATTCCACATCTATTAAAGAATTTAGAGAATTGATAGAAGTTATTTTTAATACTATAAAATGTGATGACTTAGCAGGATTTATAATACAGCCAACTTCTACGATAAATGAACCAACTGTGAATAAATTATTGCAGTTTTATGACCTTGTTTATCCAATATATAACGAAGTTCGTATAATTCCTCAGTTGCACAAAATAATAGGAGCACGATAACTAAAAGATGACAAATAGCAGAGTACAAAAAACTGGAACAATAAATAAAAATAAAATTGAGAAATTAATTAGACAGCTTTTGGTCGAATTAGGAGAGAATCCCAATAGAGAAGGATTAATAGGAACACCAAAACGTATTGCTGAAATGTACGAAGAAATTTTCTCTGGATATAAAATGAATTCAGAATTAGATGTTAGTTTTAGTGAAGAAACTAATGCGATAATAGCTAGAGATATACAATTTTATAGCATGTGTGAACACCATATGCTTCCTTTCTATGGAAGAATTCATATTGCTTATGTTCCAAATGGCAAAGTATTTGGACTGTCAAAATTAGTTAGATTAACTGAGAAATACTCAAGAAGAATGCAAATTCAGGAACGATTAACAACTGAAATAGCAGATGAAGTATCTAAAAGAGGAGTTAGTGGAGTAATTGTTATAGCTGAAGGGGAACATCTTTGCATGAAGATGAGAGGAGTTAGAAATAATAATTCAATAATGACTATAGCATATAGAGGAGTATTTGAAGAAAAAGGGATAAGAGAAAATATTCTTAATTTAATTTATACTAGACAAAATAATATAATTAATTTATAAAAATAATAAATTACTTAAAATATTAATCACATTAAAATATAAAGTTTGTTTTTTATTTATGTTTACATAATATTTTTATAATGAAAGGCTTATAATGAAGTAAATTTTCTATAGGTAAGAAGAATGGCTGAAGCGAACTTTAGAGTCCAGTCTCATAAATTTACTCAAGACAACATTCAAGCTACATTAGTTTGTTCAAAATGTGATGAGATATTTTCCAAGGAATTTTTATTGGATCTGGAAGGACAAACCATAGAATTTAGATGCCCTGTTTGTGGAGTTTCAGGTGAAGCTGATTTACCTTATAAAACAGCAGAAGAAAGAGAAGAATTTGATGATGATTTAGATGAAGTAGAAGAAGATACATTTGACGAATTTGAAGAAGATTATTAAAATGATCTAATAATTACCCTATTTATTACATATGTTATTTTTCAATTAATTATTAAGATATGCAAATCTGTCACAAGTGTAAAAATGTCAGATCTGTTTATTAAGTTTTTTTCTCAATCAATTTGTAATGAGTATAGTCATTAATAAAAGAAAAAGAATTTATGAAAAATAGAAATAACTAATGAAAACTAAGCTTAATTTTACTGTTAATGTGTATTTAAATTTTAGAATCTCGCACCACATTTTGTGCAGAATTTAGAATCAGTTCTAAGTTTATTACCACATTCAATGCAAAACTTTGATTCTGGTTTTGTTGTAGAATATTCAATATTTTTAGAAAATGATGGTTCTGTTTTGTTAAACATATCAGTTATTGCTCCTGTGGGTTTGAAAGTTTCATCAACATCAGGTAAAAGATCTGAAAAATTGATAGGTTTATTAATCGATTTCTCATCTGATTGGCTTTGCTCTTCATTTCCTTTGTCTCTTGTTTGTAGATAAAGTATAATTCGAGGTACTTCCTCACCATTATTTTCAACAATTTCCGCTAACCATACTGCAAATTTTTTAAGTGTCATTTCAGGTGTAGAAAAAGTCAAAGTATGAGTAGACATATATTCTTCTGCTGCTGACTTACCATCAAATACTTTCATCATGAATAAAAGGTTATAACTTGTTTTTAATTATTGCGAATTACCACATTTGCTACAAAATTTTGCTTTTGTTGGAATTAAGACTCCACAAACTATACAATTTTTAAATGTTTTATTATCTTTTAATGAATCTACTTCTGATGTAGTTATATCTTGAGATGGTTTTTCTATTTCTAAATCAACAGGTTTAATGGTTGATTCTATTGATGATGAAGAATATTGTTGTTGACTACCACTACCTTGAACAGGGCTATTTTCTAAACCATCAACTGAACCTCCACTACCACTACCACCAACAAATCCACCAATCCCAAAACCTACAGAAGAGCTCGTATTCGAATTAGGGTCTGCAATACCTGCAGTAGGATTCTTAAGTAACTTTCCTTTATCAATTGCAGATTTTATTTCTAATATGACCTTGATAGCTAGAAAATTCATTGCAGAACTAGCAATTAGATATTTTCCAATGCTCGAGAAATATTCTTTCTCATTCATTTTACCTTGTTTATAACGTTGTGTAGAATCAATAAGCGTTTCATACGCATTTTGAGTATCATTAATTAATTGTTTTAATTTTTCAGTCAATCCACCGAGCGTATCAACCCCAAAAGAGGACATTATATAAAATACTGTTAGTTTGGGTTTAATAAAGTTTGAAAAAGATATATGAAAGATAAATATTATATCTTACGCAAGATAATTTCAAAATAAATTTCAGTATTGTCAATATTTAAACATTCGTTAATGTTAAAAGATAAACATACAATAGGAGATTTTCTTTTTTAATTTGACGATACTACTTTTTTCTAGAATAATGGTAGTATTTTGAGATATTATATATAATTCTCGTCTCATGTGGATAGCTTTTCAGCCTGCATATTTGATTATAAACATCAATCTATTTGTTGTTTTATTGTTGAACTAATTATTTGATTTTTAAATGGTCACAGATTGATAATTATATTATCAGATATACAATCATGTGTATGTGTAGGATTATTTGATTTACTATGACATTATAGTTTTGGATTTGACAGTTTTTCTTAGTCCATCATGTATTACTTTCATTTATACCATTCTTATGTCATAGAGAATATTTAAGCAATTAACAAAAAGAAATCAAATATAAGATAATTATAGCATTAGGTATCCTATAGTTTTCAATTACTTTTTTTATTATATCTTCTCTTTAGCAATTAAAGAAATTATCATTTTTATGTTATTCCACGTAGAGAATCGGAAGAATAAATTGTATAAGTATTATTATGACTTTATTAATTGGTATTCTATTACTACTTCTGAAATTTTTTTAATTTTTAATAAAACCTATAAAACCTATAAGACTATAAAAATTAGGAAAAAATGTAATAAATCATATTAGAAAAATATATAAAATTATGTAATTGTTGAGTAAAAGGGATTGATGAAAAAAGAAAAGAAATAATTTTTAAATGTCAGTCATGACAAAGTATATTCAATTATATTATGAATGTTGACTCTAAAAGAACCAAACCTCTAACCTTCAGAATAGAGACCAAAATATTAGAGAAAATTAGGGAAGAAGGAGGAAATAATCAAATAAGTGTCAGTAATTTTATTAATAAAATTTTAAAAAGATATGTAGAATGGGATTCATATGAGCCCAAAGTAGGCATGATACCTATTCCAAAGTTACTAGTTGAGAAGCTTTTTGAAAAAAGAAGTAAACAAGAAATTATTGATTTAGCTATTAATGTAGGGAAAAATGAATTGGAAGACATATTATTATTTATGAACAAAAAAATAGATTGGATTTTGTTTTTGAATTGGTTCAAGATGAGACTGCAAGATTCTTCTATTGAAATTGTGCACACAGTAGAAGAAAATAAACATACATTTATAATGAAGCACGGAATGGGAGAAAATTGGTCGCTTTATCACAAAACTATTTTTGAATTGATATCAAATGAGAATTCTAAAAATCCTGTAGAAATAAAATATAATAGTAGAATCATCTCAATTGAATTTTGTGAATAATTAGAATTTTAATATAAATTGTTTATTACATCAACAAAGACAAAAATTTATCTTTAATAAAATCGATATATTACAAATATGGATGAACATAATGTTCAACAAGACAAAAGAAAGACAAGTACTTTTACATTAAGAATAGATGAAAATATTATAAAATCATTACAAAATGAATCACGACTTCAAGATATAAGTCTAAATACTTTAATTAATAAAATTTTAAAAAGATATGTAGAATGGGATTCATATGAGCCCAAAGTAGGCATGATACCTATGACTAAACCAGTTATAACAACTCTGTTTAATATGATGAGTGAAGAAGAAATATTAGATTTAGTTATAAATTTTGGCAAAAATGTAGTTCAGGATATAGCATATTTTATGAAAATGAAGTCAGATCCAGATTCTTTTTTAACATGGTTTGAGATTAGGATGAGAAGGTCTTTTGTAGAATTTAATCATCTTCAAGAAAATGATCGTCATATATATGTCTTAAAACATGATTTGGGATATAACTGGTCTTTATATCACAAAAAAATATTAGAAAAAATTTTTAATGAAATTTTTAATAAACCTATTATAATAGCAATAACTGATTTTATGCTTACAATTCAATTTGAAAGATAAATTTCCATAAATCTCTTCAAACTACTTATTAGAAAGTTTATTCTTCCTTCAAAATTTCTAAAATTTTATAACTCTTTTACTTTTATTTACATTTATTTTATTTAATTCATTGACATAAAATACAATGAATAAGTTCTTAATTAATATCCTTAAAATGAAATCATGATTCTAATTTGATGATTTTAAAAAGACATAAAAGAAGTCGCTCTAATATATATTTATAATAGTAGAAGAACATTATCTTGGTTAGTCTATATTATTGATCCTCAACTTTGACTAATAAATAGTACAGCTAAAGATATATCTCTAAAAATTAATATATATCTATAGTAATTAATTTTTTTGAACTATATAATACTATGTTATCTAAATAAATAAGATTTACGAATAACTTAATCCATTATTACATAAGCCACAACTAATAGTATAACATATACAGTTATCATTCAATCTAACATTTTGAAATGTAATAGGATATTCATTCTTATAACCATCTTTATTGGGGATTAGTACGTTATGAGGGAAAAATGTAATTGACTCTGAATCATTTTGATCTACTAAACCGAACATAAGTTGAGAAATCTCTGTTTGATATCTTATAGGATAACTAAAATGGCCTGTTTTATTCCACCATTCAATTCCTGTAAATTGATTTAAGATTTTATAATCAAAATTTGTATCTTTAATATTAAGATTAAATGTTTCTGATTTATTTATCGTTTGATCTGTTAATATATAATTTATTTGGTAATTTTTTTGGTCTAGATGAATTATACGCTGATATGAATGATAAATTATAGGTAGGACATTCTTAAATCTATATCTATTTATACCCAAAAAAATTGCCTCAAAATAGTTTTGATTATCAAACTGACATATGAGATTTAATTCGACTGAAAAATTTTGAATATTAAATAATTCTAGCAAATATAGCATCCAAGATTTATTAGGTATTTGATTTCCTAAATCTTTTTCTAGTTTTATTATATCAGATATAGCTACAACATTTATTGGAAAATATAATTTACCATTATTAACCACTCTACAAAATGATCCTACCCAATAATGCAATGATATTATACTTGAACTATAATTCATTAATATATCTTTATAAGCTTTAAAATTATATATATAATTAATATATGAAATACAATAATAAATTATAATGTCATATAAAAATAGTGATTATAATATGATAGAGAAAAAATGATCAAAATATATTATGTTAATGTATGAATCAATAATAATACTAATCAATCTCTTCAATGTCATTACTGAGAAAATAACACGTTGTGTATTCCGAATTTCGATTTTCAAATCTATATATCCGACAATCGGAAATTTCATAGGATTTTGAATTCTGAACATTCAACAATAATTGATATTTAGGAATTTCAGAAATAGATTCATTTATTTTTCTTGTTATTTCTATAAGAATCGGATCGGAGGATGAGGTAAGAAAATGTCCTTCATATCTGGCAGTTTTACCAGGAAAAAAGAAAAAATCTTGAACATTCAAAATCCTATTTACCATAAAAAAATTATAACTAATCTTACTTATTTAAATCATAACAAAAATATCCATCATTTATTTCAAGTATAAATTCTAACTCCTCTACAAATATTTGATAAATTAATATATATAATAATTATCTTAAAATATGAAAAATAGTTACTCTTTAATGGTAGTACTACCTTGTTTAGCTATCAATTCTGTCTGATTGCATGTTGATTATTATTATTATTCTAATCGCATTTGGAGTTCTGTCTGTATACTTTTCTATTCTTAGATACTTTTGGATAATTTATCTATATAATTTGCTGTTCCTTCCTTAGTTTTTCTATTACTTTTCCATAAAATGATACCATATTGTATTGGTTATTCATATCAAATATACAATCTATACGAGTTTCATTGTCTGTATTTTTTCTTTAATTCTATATGTTGTTTTATTTACTATTTTAGATTATCTTTATAATCTATTCAAACTATTGATGACTATGCCGAACCATCTTCAACAAAATGATTAATAAAGTATAATTTCCCATTTAGTAACTAAATCATCCAAATTTATACTGATGTTTTCATTTTCGTATAATATTAATTCATTTACAAATGTAATTCTTTTATTAATTTTTTTATATTATTTTCTTTAATAACTTTATTATTCATTTTAAAATAGAGAGAAAATCGAGAAGAATTAAAATTTATTTTACTATTCATTTTATATATAATAAAATTTTAAAAAGTATTAATAAATATAAACTTAAATTTGTCTATTAATTGCAAAATGAATATTCAGTTTAATTTTAGAAGGAGCTTTTTAATTATGATTACTGTATGTGGAATCTTTCTAGTTATTCCTCTCATCGAAAATACACATGCAGAAGATAATTTTGAGAAGCAATTCCTGTTTAATTATTTTTATAATAATCAAAATATAATCCCTAATCAATTTATTATATATCTTCAAGATAATAAAGAAGAAAGTAATTCAATAGATCCAGTTGAATTTTATAATTCTGAATTGAAAGATACAGGAACTGAATTATTATACGTCTATTATAATGTAGTAAAAGGATTAGCAATAAAGATTCCTGATGGAAAAGTTTTAGAGCAATTGAAAAATAATCCATTGGTAGCATATATTGGAAATGATAGGAAAATATCAGCTTTTATAGATACACCTACAGAAACTCAAATTATACCCGCAAGTGTCGATAGAGTAGATGGTGAAAGTTTAAACAATATTAACCCGAATTTTGTTGATGCAGATATAGCGATTTTAGACACTGGAATAGATTTAGATCATGCTGATCTAAATGTATTTCATGAAAGATCATTTATTCCAGGAACAATTAATGCGGATGATGACCACGGTCACGGTACTCATCTCGCCGGAGTTGCAGCTGCTAAAGATAATTCTTTTGGCATTGTTGGTATTGCTCCTGGAGCTAGATTATGGGCGATTAAAGTACTTGAAAGCTCCGGAATGGGAGAAATTTCTACTTTAATAAAGGGACTTGACTACATAAATCAAAATCAAAATCAAGTTGACGTTGCAGTTTTAAGTTTAGGTTGTGAGTGTGAATCAGGTGCATTAGATATTGCAATACATAATTCAATAAAAGCGGGTATTACCATTGTAGTTGCTGCAGGGAATGAAGGAAAAGATGCACGAACTTTTACACCAGCGAATAATCCGGAAGTAATAACCGTATCTGCGATAGCCGATACTGATGGAAAATGTGGAGGTAATGGACCATCAACTCCCTATGGTGCTGATGATATGCTGGCAAGTTTTAGTAATTATGGTGATGTCGTAGATATATCAGCCCCTGGTGTAGATATATATTCTACTTTTAAATCTAATTCATATACAAAATTAACTGGTACAAGTATGGCTGCTCCTCATGTTGCTGGAGCAGCAGCATTGTACAAAAGTTTACATCCAGAAGCATCTCCAAATGATGTCAAAAATTATCTTATAACTTCAGGCACAAATCTTTCGGATTTGTGTAATGGTAATGGTCACGGTTATTTTGTTGGAGATAAAGATAATTTTCATGAACCTTTGTTATATATAGGCACAAACAAAATTAACTGATTTAATCTTGTAGAGTGATATTAAACTGGAGGAAGAGATTCGGGACATACCTGTATACATACCTTTTCACTTGGACACTTGGGCATTACACATGTTTCTGAAGAAGAGTTTTTTGGTTCTGTTTTATTGATCATAGTTATACTAGTTTCATTAGAAGATGTATGATTATTAGGTACTTCAGCTGTAATACCCAAGCAAGTGATTACCGTTATACTAATAATAAATAAAATTATAATAATATAACCTAAATGCACATGCATACAATAGAGTAAACATATATTTAAAAATTTATTTAAGTTATTAAGAATTATAAATTTTCATAATATTTGAAATTTGTTCAAATTTAATATACATTAAAAGTTAAATCAATATAGAACTTCAGAATTGTTATTTATATAAATCATTAAATATGTTATATCGAACCATTCTCACTCTCCATATTAAACAAACAACAATCAAAATATGTAAAATCAGCACAGTCAGTCATTGAATCGCATCCTTAATGTAGTTAGATTTCATTATATTATGATAGAAAAGTCAATTATTACTTACAGTATTGCAATCCATTTTTACATATTACAATAAATCACCATGAGGAATGAGTTATAGAAATATTTATAGATATAGTTATATACTATTACATTGAAAAAAACAATTTTCTATTCTATACTATCTATATGCAGAGACACATATACACTGAATATGCACAGACTTCAATATAGCAGATGCATTACATTAAAATACCATATCAATAAGCAAGCTACTAAGAAATACATTAATTTATCAATTGATGCAGTACAGACTTTCTAAAACAAATAAACTTTAGCATCAAGAGCAGTAAAACATCAAGTCGAATTATGACAATATAGATTTTCTAATAGAATAGTGTGAGATTGATTAAATTAATATTACACTTTTATTAATTAAATAGTAAATGTTAATTAAAATTTCTGTTATTTTATATTTATCATCTTTTATATTATTGACATTACTGTTTTCTAATAACAACAATACTAATTATGCATTAGCTCAAATATCAGATAACTTACTAGAACAAAATAATTCTACTGAATTAAAAATTCAAGATTTGTTTTCACAAACATCTAAATCTGTAGTTCAAATAACTGTTATTGATCCTCTTTCTAATGCACAGCAAGCTTTAGGTTCTGGCTTTCTTTATGATAAAGATGGTCATATAATAACAAATAATCATGTTGTTGCTTTTAACGAAGGAAATAATAATTACCTAGTAACTTTCTCAAATGGAAATTCATATCAGGCTAAATTAATTGGTCATGATCCTTACAGTGATTTAGCTGTTCTCAAACTTGATCCAATAGATATAGTTCTTAGTCCAATTCCTTTAGGTAATTCTTCATCTCTTCGGGTTGGGGATACTGTGGCAGCTATTGGTAATCCTTTTGGCTTATCAGGATCTTTAACAGTAGGGATAGTCAGTGGTCTAGGAAGATTGCTACCATCAACTGAGGGTAGCACTTCTCCATTTTCTCAATTCGCTATGAATTTTAATATTCCAGATATTATACAGACAGATGCTGCAATTAATCCTGGCAATTCTGGTGGCCCATTATTAAATTTGAAAGGTGAAGTAATAGGAATCAATTCTGCAATAT
Organism: Nitrososphaeraceae archaeon; assembly: GCA_036520175.1. GTDB lineage: Archaea > Thermoproteota > Nitrososphaeria > Nitrososphaerales > Nitrososphaeraceae > TH1177. Next base: position 11,639 of record DATDKD010000008.1, on the reverse strand, counting down.
TTTCTAACACTGGTGTTAATGCAGGAATAGGGTTTGCTGTACCCTCTAATACAGTAAAGAAGGTTGTTCAATCAATTATATCATCAGGGAAATATCTTCATCCATATCTTGGTGTAGTTGGAATGGATATAACTCCTCAACTGGCTAAAATTTTTGGATTGAAGGAATCAAAAGGCTTTTTAATTACTGATATTACTCCAGGTAGTCCAGCTGCAAAATCAGGCAAATTACAAAAGGGAACTATAACATACAACCAAAGGGGAGAAATAATAGATTCTGATGGTGATATAATAGTAGCAATAGATGATAAAGAGGTAAGAAAAATAGATGATATTCTAACGTATCTAGAGAGAGAAAAAGAAGTGGGAGATACTGTTACATTGAAAATTTTAAGGAATGATAAATTAGAGAATGTTGAGATAGTATTAGCTCCTAGAGTCTCAGAAGAAGAATCTGCCGTATTACAACAATACGATAAAAAACCTATACCCAAACAAGATGATTTTCTGGCACAATGTTATCAATTCTTACCTAAATCTCTATGTGACTTACTAAGATAATTTTTTGTTTTTTAGATTTCATCATCAACAACAGATACTTATAAAAGATAAAATATTATTAAAATGGAAATTTACTATAGTGGAGTATTTAATATATATGCTATTGACGAAATCTAAAAAATATTAGAAAAAATAAACGATCCATTACAATTATTTCGATTGTGCTAAATGCTATTAGTATATAGAACTAATGAAAAAAAAAATAAGATGCTTATCTACATATTATTATAAGATTAATAATTTATTCAAAGAAACGTAGAATCAGCAAATCCTTTAATTAAATAATAAATTAGTTAAGAGAATGCAAAAAAATAAGCATAAAAATGAACAATGGAAAGAATATGTTATTTATTGTCTTACAACTAAAGAAGTAAAAATATGATCTTAATCAAAAATTTTATACGATGCTGAATGACTTGAACTATTGGATATAAAACTTCACATACGACTACAACACAAAAAAGCGATATAAAAAATAAGTTTAGGAAATTATTTTTGGTGGAATATATTTTTTGATACCTGTAAAAGGAAATCGTTGTTATTTGAATTCAATTTATCATCCAATAAAATAGAACCCCATAGCAATGATGATATATACTGCCGTGAGCATTACTCCTTCAAACCAATTACTTCTACCATCGTGTGCAATCAAATTAAGAATAATAGCTGCAAGAAATAATGTAACTAATTCGTAAATTGTAAATTCTAACGTAAATGGCTGATTTAAAATTATTCCAAATATTACTAAGAGTGGTACAACAAAAAGTGCTATTTGAGTTCCTGAACCAGCAGCTATTCCGATGGATAAATCAATTTTACCTTTTCTAGCAAGAATAATAGCACTACTATGTTCTGCAGCATTACCAACTATTCCAATTATAATAGCTCCAACAAATACTTCTCCAAAACCAAATTGTTTACTAGTTTCTTCTACAGATCCAACCAAAATTTCACTTACGACTACAACTCCGACCATACTAATAGCTAGCATAAAGAATGCTCTTTTTTTATCCCAATGTTTGGTGGTGGTGGTAGTGGTGATGGTGGTAGTGGTGTCAATATTGTGATTGCGATTTTCTTCTTCCATTTGGGGAGAAACAAATAAGTGTTTATGAGTAAAAAATGTAAATACAATTCCTGCTATGTATACCGATAATAATATAATGGCTAAGGCATCACTTAAAAATTGTATTTTAAGTTGGTTTTCAATTTCAGCAGGTTTTAGTAGAGTACTTGATAAGACAGTGGGAATTGCCAATCCAATTATAGCTAAGAAAATCATAGTTGATTGAAGTCCCGCATTTTCACGACTGAATAGTTGTTCCTTTTTACGAATTCCTCCAGCAATCATACTCAAACCAAAAATAAGCATAATATTTCCAAGAATTGCACCAGTAATTGATGCTTTTACAAGGTCTATTAGACCAGCATTAATAGCTACTACTGCAATTATTATTTCTGCTGCATTGCCAAAGGTGACATTTAAAAGAGATCCTAGAGTAGATCCATAATGTGTAGAAAGATGCTCTGTTGAATCACCTATAAGTTTTGCAAGTGGTATTAATGCTATTACTGCAATAATAAATATAATAATATGATCGGCATGAACTAAATCTAAAATAACTGAAATAGGTACAAAGACAAGGAGAAAATAAATAATGGAAGGTTTAGTAAATTTCATAAAGTCTTTTTGATAATGATTATAATCTCTTATTTCAATGTTTATTAATTATAACAACCATTTAGAATACTATCTAGATGTATAATTTTTATTTTATAAATATATTATTAATTAGTAAACTCAATTTAAGACATAATAAAAACTATTATAACTATTATATCATAATTAATTAAACTAATAAATAAATTAAATCAATTCATATAGAGATAATTCACTACAACATCTGCAATTTCACTAGCCAATTACTGCTTTGAATGAGATTCGGCTATTTAATTATGAGATCTATGTAAGATAGAACTATTATTTATGTTGCCATTTGTATTCTCTGTAAATGATGGACTATTTTTTACTTGATCTCTAATAGCTGTTGAATCACTCTATTTACCTTTTCCTCGTTCATTTTTAATTTATATAACCAAGGTTGGAAAATCATTTCTTTTAAATATTTGATGTCATTTTGATTCTTTTACTACTTGTTTTTCTTTTAATGCTATTATACCAGCGATAACAAACAAAATAAATCCTGGTATTCCGAAAAAGGTAGCAGTAGCTAATACTAATGTTCCATAAATAATTAAAGCTATTCCTACGATTCTTGTATTTTTAAAATAGAATAGAGAAACTATTCCTGCTAAATTGATAAGTAATACAATGAAAACATGCAAAATAGTACCTCCTAAAAAAAGACCTAAAAGAGGTATACCAATTAATGAATTTATAAAAAAGTATATTAACAAAATTATAATACATACCGTTATTCCTAATATAGTATTAATTATTGTTAATTTTTTGTATAATTTCATTTATATTTAATTTCATAATGGATAAATTAAACCTTGATATATTGTATGTAATTATCAAAAAAGAAATTGATAATCAAATTCTGTAAATTGCGATGATTTTTAAAGGGAGATTTATCTTTATATGTCATTTTTGTTCTTATATCATACTACAATTATTAGCATTTAATTTATACTCATTGTCAATTTTCAGTCTATTAGTTTAGTTTACAATAACAAATTTGTGTATATAATTTAAAGAAATTTTTTAATGTAAGTATTCCACCATTCTTTTAGAATTTTCATTATCATTAATTACTATAGAATGATAATTATTCTCTTCTTCATTTATTTCAGCATGAGATATAAGGAAGATCTGTTTAAAGCTTTGATCTTTCATCAAAATATTCATTATTACATTTCTTCGAAATTCGTCAAGGCTGGTCATAGGTTCATCCATTATAATAAAATTTATCATAGGTACTTTTTTTTCTACGTGTTTGAAAGGTCTGATAGTCGACATAAGCTTTGATATAGAAATTCGAAGTGCAAGACCGAGAGCTGATTCATCCCCTCCACTTAGTTGTTCTTTATTCTTTGTTATGTGATCTTTATTATCTACCAAAGTTAAAGTTAAACCATGAGATATTCTATCTTTTATTTTTCTCCTAGTAGATGATATATTAGCGATTTCATATCTACCTTCTGTAAAAGGTATTAGATAAAAATTAGTACTTTTCATTAAAACATCAGACAATCTTCCTTCAACGATATCATTAGAAATAAACCCATCTATTTCTCCGAGTAAAAATAGAACATGTTTTAACAAATATTCTTTTTCTTTAAGTTTCTCTTCTGCAACTCTTAAACTAATTATTTTCTTTCCTCTTATTTCAATTTCTTCTGTTAGATAAGAAATATCCTCTTGAATATTTTCAATAATTTTAGCTTTTTCCTCAATTCTTACTGTAATATTAAGTCTTTTTGAAATTAGCTCATCAATACTATTGCAATAAAAATTTGCTAATAGATGATGAATGTTTGATACTTTTATATCATCACAATATGTTTGTAAATTTAATTTATTTGACTGAAGTTTTAATAAAATGTCATTTTTCTCTTTATTGAATATGTTTATTTCTTTCTTCATTTTCTCAAGCTTAATTTTTTCAGATTCTATCCTTTCTTTAAAATTTTTTACAAGTTCCTTTGATGAAAAAATATTATTTTCTATCTCTGATACTGATGAAATAAGATCATCAATTATTCTTGAATTTAAATTCTTTAGTCCATCGTATTTCTTATATACTTCTGAAATAGAATTTAACTCATCATAAAAATTGAAACGTTTTTCTATTAATCCATTTACTATGGTAATTATAACTTCTATTAATTGTCTTACTCCTTTTTTTTCGTCAAGTTCTGTCTCTATGTTCTTTAATTTTTTTTCTAATTGATTTATCTCTTTTTTAAACGAATTTTCTTTATTGAATATATTTTCTCCTGCTTTTTTGAGATCAAATATTAATGTATTTTTATCGTTAATCTTACTATTACATATTGGGCATTTATCTCTATCTTGTATATATTTAATGCTATTGTTCTGAATTTCATATAATAGTTGATTGGACGTAAGAAGTTTTTTATGTCCATCCATTATAGCCAATATCGAAATTCTTTCTTTGTCAGTCTTTTCTAATTCAATTTGATTTTTTTCTTTAACTTTTTTAAGTTCTTCTACATTATTTATTGATATATTTTGAATATCTATATTTAACTTTTCATTTGATTTTGATATCAAATTTCTTATTTGTTTTTCATCATTATCTATTCCTTTTAATATATCACTCGCTTTTCTTATACTATCTTTTGGTGGATGTTCTTCTAGTTCTTTTGAAAGATTTAAAATTTTTGAATTTAAGAGAAATATTTTATCTTGAAAATCTTTTATTCTATTTTCTTGTACTAGTACATTTTCTTTTTTATAATTATACATTTTTTCTTTATAATCTACCTCTTTTTTATATTTCTCTATATTTTCTATAATTACCTTAATTTTATTTAATTTCTCTGGAGAGGGGTAACTAATTAAAGTCTTTTTATCATTTTTTATTTCCTCCAATTTTAGTTCAAGTTTTTCTTTTTTTTCCTTTAAAATTTGTTTTTGCTTTTCCAATTCATTTTGTTCTGTTAACAAACTTCCAATTTGTATTTTTAAATCTTTGATTTCTTCATTAATACTATTAATTTGATTCCTTAAGTATTTTTTTATATGGTCATCAAAATCATTTAATCCAAATAAGTTCTTGATTAGTTCTCTTAATTCACTTGGATCTGCGAGTGCAAGTTTATCTACTTCTTTTTGTCTAATATATACAGTTTTTTCAATTACTTCTGGATATACTCCTAACAGTGATTCTATTTCTTGATTAACGATATTTGGACCTCTACAAAGCTGAATGAATCTCGCTTCATTTTTTTCTTTTTTAAATAGCAATGCAGAAGATTTCACTAAATCATTTTGAGGGTCCTGCAATGACTTTCTTTTTCTAATAACTTCTATTGTTCTTATTACTCTATATAGGATGTCACTTATTTCAAATGTTATAGCTACTTCACATTTAGATTCTCCAGTTTTAATTATAGATTTTCTGTCTTTTTCTGCCATCAGATGTTCACCAAGTAGGCCCCATAGAACAGATTCTATTATACTTGTTTTACCCATTGAATTTTTTCCTTTTATAATAAAGAACCCTTCTCCAAGGTACCCTTCATATGGTATGGAAATATTATCAAATGGTTTGAAATTTTTTGATTCTATTTTCAAAATTTTCATAATATCACTACTGATTCTTTAATGATTCAAAGAAAAGTTTCGCAAGCATGTTAGAATCTAAATTATTTTTTTTTAGATCTTCTTTTCTAGTAGATGTAATATATTTTTTAAATTCTTTCTCTGGATCTTCTATTAAATATTCTATAAATGTATCATCTTGTTTAATTTGTTTGATACTAGTATCATCATAATATTTGGGTATTTCTAGAATAAATTCTACTATGTTATACTCATTGCTATTTAATGTTATTTTATTTAGATAAGATGATATTTCATGGATATTATAAAATGAACCATAACTTCTATTACCTTGTATAGTTATTTTAACTCTAGCAGCGGTTTGATAATTATAAGATGTATTAAGTCCGTTTTTCTCAAATATCTTTTTAATACGATCGATAATTTTAGAATTATTATCATCAGAATAAATTTCTATATGATCACTTACTATTTTTCTCTGTTGAGGTAAAAGTTTTCGACTCACTTTAATTTTAGATTTAGAAGAAGAAGAAGAAGAAGAAGAATCATCAATATCTATAACCAAATAACCTTTTTGATAAGTTTCTTCATTAAAGCTCCACAATTCTGTCGATCCAGCATACCATGTATTATCATTGATTTGTTGCATCTTATGATTATCTCCAAGTCCAATATAATCATAATCTCCCATCAAAAAATTGCTGTTTAATGTATGATTTTCTATCATTCCATGAGCTAAAAATACGTTTATCATACTAGGATTAATATTCTTGTTTTGTATGTAGACCCAGTCTTCATATTTTAATAATAATTGTGGTAAGTCATTGGATTCTAATGATGGATGTGCATGAATTCTTAAATTCAAAGTTGGGAAGTCTTTGAATAAAGGTTGTTGATTTCTTATACTATCTCTTATATCAAAATACGTAAAAAGATATACATTATCAAACAAAATTGTGTATTCAGTTAATGGTGAAATTCTATATTGCATATAACGACCATGATTTCCATCAATTATAACAATGGGAATATTATTTTCATATAATTTTTTGAATGCCTCTGCAGCCACTTTTCTTGCAAATTCTGGGGGCGGCGAAGGATCAGTTCCTGACGGAGTATCAAAAAAATCTCCGCTATGCATTATGATATCAGGTTTTTCATCTTTATCGAGATTTATTATTTCCTCTATAAATCTTCTCCAAGAGTTATAAAAATCATCTTCTATTGGTTTTATCTCTTGATTAATAATTGAAGCTCTTGTTCTTTTTGGCCTCTTTCCTAGATGAGTATCGGAAATATGTATTATTCTCATTTTAGCAAAAATTTAATTTTAAATAATGAAATATTAAAATTACAAATGAAGTTAATATAACAATTAAAAATCATACTTGTCCTGAGTATAAGTTAAACTATTAGATATACTCTTTTTTGTATATGAAAGTAATTTATTTTCTTTTACAAATGTCTCTGATGAATTGAAGACATTTAAAAAAAGTGGAGTACCAGCAAAAGAAAGAGGAGATACTGGTCCTTGGCTCATAAAAGAATATTTTCGGGATTTAGTACTAAATGAAGTTGCAGGATCAGTAAATGATTGATATAGTTTAAGTGCATTATGATCAGATACTAATTCTCTTAGAGTAGCTAAATCAGTTCCTATTGATAAACCAAAACCACAGAACATTATTCTTAATTGTTGAAGAATATCTTTATGTACACTTGAAATTGAGGTACTTATAAACATCCATCCTAATCCATATTTTCTAGTTGTTCTCACTGCGTCCAAGAGAGTAAGTCTTAGATTTTCAAGGTCAGAATTTTCATATTTTTCTCTTCTTGCAAATCTATGAGCTTCATCAAGTACCACTAAAGTATTTAATGAAGTATTTTGTTCCCAACTTTTTTCTCCTAAATTTATCAAACCATACAAGATTCTTTTTAGAATTAATGCTTGTATAGTTTCATTCCAATATTCTAGTTTTAGATTATGAGCACTTTGTAATGATAGATCTACTATAACTAAAGGTTTTTCATCATTTGTAAATCTTTTTAGTAGAGAGTCTACAGTTTGTGCTCCTGGTCTATAATGAAATAGTTGACAAATGGGCTTCCAAAATCTTTCATATAAATAATTTGCATCAACTTCTGAAAGAACTGTATTTAGTCTTGCTCTTGGTTCAGCAGTAGAATATATTAATAGCTGAATATTAGGATTACGCAAGATATTAAGTACTTGTTGGAATGATTCCAATTCAATAAGATTGGTTAGACTTATGTGTAATCTATTTTTTATTTCATTTATTAAAACATTAACTGCATCTCGTTTATTTTCTCCTTTAATGGACAGGTTTGGAAAAAATGAAGATTCATATAAGATTTCTTCGAATAACTCCCACCTATCTAAGATTAAGTTTCTTATATTTACTATTTCAAATTTCTTTCCTAATGAATTTAATATTTCTTTAATATTTAAACTAAAGCCATTATTTTTTGATTGATAATTCAATCCATTAGTAGCATTATCAAACATTGCATCTTTAGAAAATTCACCTACTGGATCAAATACAAAAAGACCCATTTCAGGATACTTGGCATATGCCATTAGAATCATCTTTGCTAAAGTTGACTTACCAGAACCGGTTGTACCAAATATACCTAAATGATATGCTTCTCCTGCACCTTCAATTCCATTTCCAAAATGTTTAAACCACATTGGTAATTTAGTTTGTGATCCATATACATACCCTAAATAAAAGATTTTGTCTAAATGTTTTTCGAGTAATGAATTTAGTATATTATCATTTGTTACATGTATATATGTTCCTGTAGCAGGTACAGTCCCTAATAAACTGGTATCAAAAAAATTCTCCTCGTCATTATTGCTAAATACTGCACTACATAACAGTTTTCCTACATGCGTATCTTGAATTCCACTTATAGGGTTTACTAAACCTCTTTGTCTAGCAACAGACTTTATAGTAGGATCTTCTAGAAGTACATTTTTGAGTTCTATCTCTGTAATTTGTCCTAAAGAATAATGGGATTTAGATTCTTGTATATATTTAAAAATTACAAGCTCTCCTATTAATTTTTTAGTTACAGCACTTTGTAATATATTTAAGCTTATTTCACTGGTTGATGAGGGAGATCCGATAGTACCTATTGGTTCGGTATTGGATAAAAGTTGATTTAATTTTATATCACAATTCAAATATGAATCATTATTTTTAATTTTATTATTATCGTTATTGTTTATATTATGTAAAATCATATCTATCACATTCCACTTTCTGTTCTATATGAATGCATAATAAAAATGATATCCGATATACTTTCGTCATTTTTTTCAAATTCGGTCATGCTCCTTGTCAATACCTGTTTATATGCGGGAATAGCAGGTGCAATATGTTTAACCATGCGATCGGCAAGATAAAGAGGATAAGGCTCCATAATTGAGGGAATTGAACATTGACTTTTGATTGACTGAAGTAATGCATAAAATCTATTAATATCATTTGCTATTGAAGATGAAATCTCAATTCTAATAGCAGGAGACCATTTGTAAGGCTTATAATATATAACATGTAATCCTTTAATCGCATCAATAACTCCCCCCATTAAATCTTCCAATTCATAATCATCTTTACCATTATCAATAGTAGGAAGTTTCTTATGCCAATTTTCTTTTAATGCAAATGGTTTTGGAAGTGTATATTCTCCTTCATTTAAAATTAAAGTTAGAATAGCTCTATCATCATAATCTGTAGGCCAATCATAAATATCTCCAATATCATTTCTGGAAGTATATTTAGGAATTCCTATCCATTGCCTTTTATTATCTTTTGATTCTAAAATTTTTTTATAAGATATTAAGAAATTCTTATAGTTATCACGTATTTGATTTGCTATAACGCTTTTTTGTTTTTCAATAAAATCTATAGCTTTATACATATGAATAAGTCCCGTAGTAAGAGATCCATCCAAAAAGATTAAATCATATGGTGCATTTGCTGCAAGGTTTATCTCCATCTCTATCATTAATCCTCTAGCTGCAATCATATTTTCAGGATCATGTCGTTCAGGGTTTATGAAGACGTTATGATTAGGAGAATCCCATTTTCCTTTTTGATAAGAAGAAGACATTAAACCTTCTACCCCAACAGTAGCTATAGCTATGAGATCTGTTCCTAATAGACGTTCAATTGCAAACGCTCCATCGATACCACAAGAATTTAAGATATTGTGAGAAGTTATTTCACTATCTTTTCCTAAAATTTCGGATCTATCCAATTGCGAACGAAAATAATGTCGTTTTTTCCTAATTGTATCTAGGGAATTAACGAGATCATTACTTATTTGGGTTGTTTTTGATAACATCTCTTCAACAAGTGATGCAGGAATATCTAAAAAAGGAAAATCAGTAATAGAGGTAAGATTAGAAGGTATATTGCTATCGCTCATACAATATTACTTATTTTAATTTTATTTAATGTTAATGCTACTTTTTAGGAAAAAATAAAACAATCTAAATTATCATAGACACAAATAAAATTACAAACATAAACAGAAAATATTTTTAGCTAAATAACATTATTTTGGTTAAATAGATGTAATTAGCAAGAAATTTGGAAAACAATTTGACAAAAATTAGCTAAAATAAATATCATTTAAACATCCGAGTAACTATTTATATAAAACTTCTACATTTGCTACATGATGTTTACTGCATGTTAAAGAAGTTTTTGAAAAAATTACTAGAGAGATTATTTTAGTCAATACGTGATCCACCTACTAAATCTACATACTAAAAATAAAAAGTATGGGAGATCATCTCTTGTAGTTCAATGATAATATAACATTTAATAATTCAGGAACAAGAAATAATGGCCAAAAGATCAAAAGAAAATCTTAATCAAAGAATAGTTACAGAAATAGTTCCAATGTCAAATTTCTAGGAGGCATGGAATATTTTTTCAACAATACTAGAAGAAGAAGACAATCAACAAAGAAAATGTAGAACTGAAACTTGATACTAGTTATGGACTAAATAGAATTGAAGTAAGGTGTAAAAAATGTCAAGCTCATTTAGGGCATGTATTTGATGATCGCCCAAATCCCACGGGAAATAGGTTTTATATCAATTCTGCCTCACTAAAATTTGAAAAAGATAGATTGAAATAATTAAATGCTATAACATTAATAATAGTATTAAAAATAATTCATCTATTAACTTAATTTTAGTTAAAGAGAAAGTTTTTCTCAATAAAATTTCCTATATTTAAGAAAAGGAAGCTAGAAAATTAATACTAATATTGATTTGGTCATTATGAAAATTATATGATTATAAAACTGATAAATAAACCTGAAAGTGGAATACAAAAAAACTAAGGTTATTGTATATATAAACTTGGATTTTATTATTTATTATATTATAAAATCACTATAGTTGTTTAGGAATATAATCATATCTGCAAGCCCCATCTATTGAATCTCCTTCTTGATGATTGAAGTCTATTATTATATCCTCAGAATCACAAATAAAACTATCTCCACCTTCACTACCCTCTAGTAAATCAGCACCTTTACCACCATCTAATTTATCATCACCCTCTCCGCCTACTAATGAATCATTTCCTAGGTAACCTTTTAGAATATCCTTACCTTCATCTCCGTATAGCTTATCATCACCTTTACCACCCTTTAAGTTATCATTTCCCTCACCTCCTTCTATCTCATCATTACCAAACCACCCGTCTAATACATCATTTCCTTCAATTCCTTCAATATTGTCATTTCCTTCTCTA
>DATDKD010000007.1:0-10962 GCA_036520175.1 Nitrososphaeraceae archaeon | reverse complement strand
AAGGCTTTACCTCTTTTCCACCCTTCAACTGGCTTTACTCTGAGGACATCTGGACCAAGAGCAGTACAAATTTCTACACAAAGTGCACACCCAATACAATGTTGTTCACTAATATCTGGAAGTATTGCAACTGGCATTTTTAATTCACTAATTTCCGATTCTTTCTGAAACTATTTAAACCCTATGTCAAATTTATAACACCGATATATTAAACTAGTAAATCTCGGATTAGATTGATATTATAGTTAAAATTGATGAATTGGTAATAGTATTCCCTTTGATAAATCCTTCTGTGGATACTACAATATATTTTGCAGGTACAGTTGTTTTAAAGGTACAATTATGAGGATCTAATGGATTCTCACATGGTTTAGCATCTTCTTTATAATAAACTAGTTTTCCTTTTTCATCGAACCACAAAATATCAAGATTATATTGAATATTTAATAGCCATAATGCATATAAATCAGATTTTGGATAAACTAAAATCATCGCAGAGTTTAGCGGAAATTCCTCATTTCTGAACATTAGCCATCGTTGTCTTTCAGCATCTGATTCTGCTATTTCTACATATATTACTGAATCGTCTATCTTAATCGTTCCTCTGTCAAAATCCAGTGGTTTATTTTTGATCTCATCTGGCACAAAAATTAGGCCTGCTATTCCAATAAAAAAAGTCACAAGAGCAGCTGGAATTAAGACAGCCTTCTTGTGAACCAACTAAAGTAATATAATAAATCTCTGATTTGAATTTTACTACTTTTAGTAATGATTAAAAAATGAAGTTAATTAATTAATTTTTACTATATTGTTTAATTCATTATAAATTTTCTGTATTTCTTCTATCGATGTTTCATCCTCTAGAGTCGTAGTATCTCCTATAGTTAGACCGCTAGCTATGGATTTTAACAAACGTCTCATTATTTTTCCACTTCTTGTTTTTGGTAACTTATTTACAAAGTATATCTCATTAGGAATAGCTATAGCCCCTATATTTTTTCTAATATGTTCTATTATTTCTTTACGTAATTGATCTGATTCAACATAATCTTTCTTTAATACTAAGAATGCTACAATAGCTTCACCTTTTATATTATCAGGTTTACTAGTGACTGCTGCCTCCGATATAGACATGTGTGATATAAAAGTACTTTCTAATTCAATGGTACCTATTCTATGTCCAGAAATTTTAATAACATCATCAGATCGACCTAAAAGCCAAAAATAAAAATCATTATCCATGATAGCATAATCACCTGCAAAATAGTAATAGTAATCTTTGTGAAATTTCCAGTAATTATTTTTGTACTTCTCCTCATCTTCCCATAAAGTCATTAGCATACCAGGCCATGGCTTTTTAATAACTAAATAACCTTTTTGATTTTCTAGGAAAGTATTTCCTTCGTCATTTACAATGGCCAAGTCTACCCCTGGTACAGGAAACATTGCTGATCCTGGTTTCATTGGCATAATATCTATTCCAGTACAATGACTAATCATTATTCCACCTGTTTCTGTTTGCCACCATGTATCTACTATAGGACATTTTTCCTTTCCAATTGTTGTAAAATACCACATCCATACTTCTGGGTCAATTGATTCTCCTACTGTTCCTAGTAACCGAAGAGTTGATAAATTAAATGAATTGGGTATTTTATTGCCATATTTCCTATACATTCTGAGTGCAGTAGGTGTTGTATACAAAATAGTTATTCCATATTTTTCAACAAGTGACCAATACCTATCTGGTTGTGGATAATCAGGTGTTCCCTCAAACAATATCTCTGTTACTCCGTGCATTAAAGGTGCATAAACTATATAGCTATGGCCTGTTACCCATCCTATATCTGCAGAACAGAAAAAAATATCTTGCTGGTTAAAATCGAAAACCCATTTTGCTGTAGAGTAAATATGCGTCAAATATCCTCCTGTACTATGAACAACTCCTTTTGGCTTACCAGTTGTTCCGGATGTATAAAGTATAAAAAGAGGATGTATACTTTCTACTAATTCAGGTTTACAATAATTTGATTGATTATGAATTATATCATCCCACCATAGATCTTTATTTGTCATCTCAATGTGCTTTCCAGTTCTTCGTACTACTACAACATTTTGGATCGAAGGGGTATTGATTAGAGCTTCATCAACAATTTTTTTTAATTCAATTATTTTTCCCCTTCTAAATCCCCCATCGGCAGTAATTATGACCTTAGATTTAGCATCATTTATCCGATCCACCAATGCTGTGGAACTAAAACCAGAAAAAACTACATTGTGAATGGCTCCAATTCTTGAACAAGCTAAAATGGCGATAGGAAGTTCGGGGACCATTGGTAAATAGATTGTAACTCTATCTCCTTTTCTTATACCAAGATTTTGTAATGCATTTGAAAATTGATTAACTTTTTGATAAAGCTGATAATATGTTATTGTTATATTTTCTCCATTTTCTCCTTCCCATATGATGGCAGCCTTATTTTTGATTTCAGAATTGATATGTTTGTCTAAGCAATTTATTGATGCATTTAATAATCCACCAACAAACCATTTAGCAAATGGAGGATTCCACTCTAGAGTCTTATTCCAATGTCTATTCCATACTAAATTTTCAGCTTGTTCTGCCCAAAATGTTTCAATATTTTGTAATGATTGTGCTCTTTTAGCTTGAAATTTATTTTTCTCTAAGGTAATTTTCTGATTAGAGCCTGTAAAAAATTTTTCAGAAGATGAACTATCATTATCAATTGACATAATATATGATAATAGTACTCAGTTAAATTATTATTGTATTATAATAAATGTTAGTTAAGTTATTTGACTAAACTATTTATATGTTCTACTAATTAATATCTAAACAAGTTTAGTTAACAAGTTTATTAAAATAATATTGCCTAAGAATTTTGACATAATTGAGTATAAGTATAGAATAATGTTATACTACATTTTGTCAATATATTAAAATAAACAAATATTGTGTATGATGATCGTGAAATACAGAAGTAGAACAGAAATAGTAGCAATGATACTAGAGGCAGCTAATGGAGGAGCAACCAAGACAAAAATTATGTACAAAGCTTTTCTTAGTTATGCACAATTAAGAGAATATCTTTCTGTTTTAATTGAGAACAATCTATTAGAATATCTTGATGGAACTCAGACCTATAAAACTACAGAAAAAGGATTAAACTTTCTTAAAATGCATAGTGAAATTGGAGAATTATTACAAACTCCAGCAAAATTCTAGTATCGTATAAATTCACCACTAACTTTTTTTACTTTTTATTGTTTTATTCTTTAAATTCTAATATTTTACTAAATTATAGATAATTAAACAATCACATTTAAGAAATTTAAGAACCTTAAGAACCTAAAAAAATAGATACATAAAATTAAAAATATAAAAAATTATTAGTTATTTATAACGTGATCTAGCCAATTAGATTCGTTATCTGTATTACTTTTTTCTATCTTATCTTTATTTTGATTGGAGTGATCTGCATTATTATTAGAGGATGCATGTTGTTTATATTTATCAGTTTCCTCAGCATAGGAGAGTTTAGTTTGTGTATTATTATTATCATTTGATGTAGGGGATACAGATAATGATGCATTAGAAGAATTAGAATTATTTGTATTGGATGCAGTCACAGTTGCTGTTGATGATGATGATGATGTTTTATTAGTAGGAGTAGTAGTTATGGTAGGACTAACGGAATTTGTATTGGTAGTAGATAATTTTGGATCTTCTTTTTCTTTTTTATTATCTTCTTCCTCTGGTTGAATTGAATGTGGCAAAGGTAATGTGTTTTCTAGATTTTGTTCTTCAAGTCTACCTTTTATATTATTGATTTCTTCTTTTTCTAAATTAATATGATCCATTAATTCTTTAGTATATCTTGTAACTTGTAGATATGTTTCTTCTGATATTTCATGACTTTTGTATTGTAATTTGGCATCAAATAAAATTGATTTAATATTTTTTGTTGATTCATTTAGCTCTTCAAGTCTCTCTTTTAGTTTTTCATTAATAGATTTTTCTTTTTCCTCTAATTCGTCTAGTTTCTTTTCATACTTAACATATACAATTTCTGCATCTTCTTTCATGGTATCATCCTCTTCAACTAAATGTTGAAGTGCTTTAATCCTTTTAAGCGTTAAATTTTTTTGCCTAAATAATTTTTGTGCATCTAATCTCCATTTAGGAATGAAGATTACATAATCACCTTGTACCAATAGTTGTTCATAAGATAATTGTTTTAAACCAGAATCACCACAATCTACACTAACAGATTCAATTGAACCATCAGTATCAGTAATAACTCCTACAACATTTCCCATTAATGTGCCATACATATCTTTAACTTGTTTACCTACAAATTCGAGCTTAAGTTCGCTCATGTAAGTCCGTTAATAATTCCATATAATGATAAGCATGTCAAAATAGTTATATCATTTAGTCAGATTGTTTCTTTAATCAACAAATCATTTAATTTTTTAAATATGGATCTAATTATTTTATAAAAAGAATATTATTATCCATTATACTTGTAATACAATTTCAAATGCCAAAGAAATTGTTTGTTATTGGTGTAGGACCTGGAGATCCTAATTATATCACTCAAATTGCTAAAGAAAAAATCCTTATATCTAAATATATCATAGGTTATCGATATACACTAAGAACTATTGAAAATCTCATAGATAAAGAAAAGCAACAAATTTATGAAATTACTATGAAAAACCAGGAATCAGCATATCAATACGTATATGGCAATATGCAGGATAATGAATATTGTACTGTTCCATTTACAGGAGACGTTAGTTTTTCTGAATCAGAGGTTGTTGATCGCTTATTAGAGATTTTTGGAAATGAAAATGTTGAAATTATTCCAGGAATCAGTTCTATTCAAGTTGCATCTTCAAAATCAAGGGTTCCACTGGATAAGGCCTTTGTAGTTACATTTCATGTAACTGGGGATATTCGACAAAAACAGATAGAATTGATCAAATCAGTATTAGATAAGAAGAGTGTTATTTTATTGCCACGTCCTTGGCCAAATGATTTATCAAAAAATTTTATGCCTTCCGACATTGCTTTATTTTTGAAAAATAATGGAGTCAATACTAGAGAAATTGATGTCTGGATTTTTGAATACTTGACGGATAAAGAAAAAGAAACTATTTTTAGAGGAAAAATGATTGATTTAGAAAATAAGACATTTAGTGATCTGTCGGTAATGGTTATTGATCAAAATAAAAAGGAAACATATTTGAATTTTAACTTACTTTAATTTTATTTGTATAAATGTTTATGATTATATATATTTATGTTATTCCTGGTAATTCATTTTGATTTACTGCTTTATTGAAATAATTCATTTGTTTCTCCATAAACTTCTTTCGTTTTTCTTCTTCCTCCAATTCCGATAAATCAATAGATGGAAAATTAATAATTTTTAATAAAACTTTTAGAATTTCTTGAGAAGTTTTAGGTTGAATAACATTTGGATTATCAATTTCTCCTAAAAGACAGATTCCATCTAAATTAAATTCTTGGGCTATTCCTAAAATTAATCCATTAAACCCTGTTATCTGTCCTTCGTCTTCTAGTATCTGCAAATTTAACTCATTTAAAATATTGACCATTTCAGGTTTATTTACTCCAGCATAGACTAATTTTTCTATTGTATTAATGGGCTTTAGAGAGGCACCAAGAGAGTATAAAAGTTTAACATTAAACATTTCGGCAATTTTTAAAACTTCATAACATAATTCATATAATCTTCTTGGATCTGTAGGATTAAAATCTCCAGTAAAAAATATTATATTATATTGTGAATTTTCATAAAATTTATAGCTTGATTGCAAATAATTTATAATTCCTTTTTTATATGTTACAGATGGTGGCCAAAATGAATATATTTCAGCGAAAATTTTCGTATTTATTTTATTTATTAAGAAATTTAAGCATAATCCTGCTACATTTCCCATATCAGGTAATGCTGCTATAAGAATTGGCTTTTTGTCAAATTTTGGTTTATAATGAATTTTTACTCCTAACAATTCTATTTATATTATATTAATTTTATTTTGAATTTATAATTATCTAAAAAGTAAATATTATAATAATTAATCTAAATCATCTTATTAGTAGCATATTCATTTCATATTTTTGTAATCATTGTTCCTATTCTACCGGATGAATATTCAAAAAATTCTATAACAATTGTAGAAAGTTATTATAAATTTTGTATATGCTTCTCCTGATATTAAGTCACTCGATTGATATCCTTAAATCTCTTATTACATTACTTTAATAATATTTATATATATAATATAAATTATTTAGGAATTTCTATAATTTGTTTTATAAGATTCCATTCAATGAATGCTGCAACTATTAAAATTGATACTACTATTACAATTTCTATTATAGTGGGTTTAAGAAGTAATTTCCAAGATTTTTTTTTAAAAAGATCATAGATAAGCATTCCACTTCTTGAGATTGCAAGACCATAAGAAAAAATTTCCATTATACCAAAGGGAGTAATAAGAATTGCTAGTGGAGAAATATTTTGCAATGCTGTATTTTCTAAAGCCATTGCATTAAAAACTAATCCTGTACCAAAGCCAGAAAATATTCCAATTCCTACACCAACACCTGGAATAAACATGGATAAGGCAATTAGAACATTATTCTGAAAAATGCCAACTTCATCTATTCCTTGAATTTTTGTTTCAAATTGTTCTTTTATTAATGATGATTGCTCCTTTTCAATATTTATTTTAGCACCAATACTATAAGAAATAAGAAAAACTAACATACCAACAGCTAAATAATAAAGACGTTTCTTCAATTTTATGATTATATTCTTTAACTTTATAATATTTTTGTATTGAACTTATAATAGCAATGTAATTAAATAAGATGATTCTATCGTAATAGTTTGTAGTTGTCCTTTCAGAAAGAGATATCAAATGCATTGTCTTATCTTACTGCACACGGATATCAAATACATCCTGAAGCATTTAAAATTTTAAAAAACCTTGATTCAAATATAATGGAAATAATTCAGAAGGTTGTTAGATTTAAGAAAAACCAAAATGACACTAATATTATTCTTATAGAAGATATTCGAAATTTTTGTACAATAAATATTCCTAATGAAGTTGATATTTCAAATGAACTTGATAATTTAACTGTTTCAGATTCAAAGTTACAAGATAATAATACTATAAAAACAATAAATGAAGAAATTCAGGAATTCGAAATTATATCTAGACAAGAAATTACAATTAATAAACCAAATTACAGAGAATCATTTAAAATTATTTACGATTCTGCCGATTATATTGACCCAGAGGAAGGAATTAATGGCTATATTTCTTTATTTAAAAGTCGATTTCATCAGTCTTTAAAAATTTTATCTACAAGGCCAGAAAGTAAACGTATCAATAAAATATCTTCCATAAAAAGAAAAATTAAACAAAAAAATAATAATTATTTAGAAAATAATCTTTCGGTAAATGGAAATACTTCCATAATTGCTGGTCTTGTAATGTCTAAACGATCTAAAAAAAATAATATTGAATTAGCTATAGACGATTTAACAGGCATAATAAATACAATCGCTTTAAATGAAGACACAATAAAACTTGTATCAAAATTAACATTGGATCAAATGGTAATGCTAGAAATTGAAAATAAAGGAATAAATTATGTTATTAAAAATGTTGTTTCTCCTGATATTCCTGATCATATACCTAATAAGGGAAAATCAGATGCATATGTGGTTCTAATTTCTGATTTACATATAGGTAGTAAATATTTTAAAGAAAATGAATTTTTAAAATTCTTAAATTGGTTAAATTCATCAGATAATGAAATTGTTTCAAAAATAAACTTTCTCTGTATAGGAGGAGATTTAATTGATGGAGTTGGAATATTTCCAAATCAAGAAAAAGAACTAAATGATAGTACCATATATCAACAAATGTCTCATTTAACTAATCTATTAGAACAGATTCCAAAAAAGATTCATGTATTTGTTATTCCAGGGAACCACGATCTTGGAAGAAGAGCTTTACCTCAACCTGCTATACCTAAAAAGGATGCAGAGTTATTATACAGTTGGAAAAATTTTACTATGTTAGGTAATCCTAGCTATATTGAGTTAAATGGTGTTAAAATTCTTATGTATCATGGTCAAGGACTTGATGATATTATTGCTACCATACCAGGATTAAGTTACTCTAATCCTGCTGAAGCAATGAAAACATTACTAAAAGCAAGACATTTATCTCCAATATATGGTCAAAGGACACCAATCGCTCCAGAAAAGGACGATATGATGGTAATTACGGAAATACCCGATATATTTCATTCTGGACATGTACATGTAATGGATGTACAAAATTATCGTGGAACATTGATTGTAAATTCTGGAACATGGCAAGATCAAACTCCATTTCAACAAACTATGGGAATAATGCCTACTTCAGGAATCGCAATAGCTGTTAATCTTTCCACATTACGTCCATTTCAAATTGATTTTAGTCAATAGTTGTTGTTATTGTAGATAGTAGATGATCATCAAATAAGGCTTCTTTAAGTGTAGATATGGGAATAGTAATCTTAATTTTTTGAGAGCGACCATATCTACCTTGATTAACAATATTAGTAGAAATTAAACCGAGTTGATCAAGTTCATTTATAATTTGAGTTATTCTACGTTGTGTAAGTGATTCATTATCTATATGTTTACATAATGAGGAATAAATTTCATAAACTTCTCCAGTATTTCCGTTTTTTGATTTCGCTATTGCTAGTAAAACAATTTTGGTATGAGTAGTAGAATTTTTAATTATTTCAAAATTGGTATCTTTTTCTATTTTATGTTGTGCTAGACGGATATATTTTTCATATACCTTTGTATCCTTATCTATTTCAGCTATTTCAGCTGCTACGCGAAGCAAATCAATTGCTTTTCTAGCGTCACCATTATCTTTTCCTGCAATTGCTGCACATAAATTTATTGTTCCTTCGGTGACAACATCATCATGAAAGGCTAACTTAACTCGTTCAGATAATATCTTTTGTAATTGATGGATTTTATATGGATTAAATACAATCTCTTCTTCACTTAAGCTACTTCGCACTCTAGGATCCAATTTATCCTTAAATGTTAAGCTATTTGATATTCCAATGATACTGATAAAACCAACTTCTTGAAAGTGTTCATTTGCTCGAGTAAAGTTATAAAGTATATCATCACCATTTTTGTCAACAAGGGAATCGATTTCATCGATAACAAAAATTACGTGTAATTGTCTTTTTTTAATGAAATCAAGAATTCTATTTGTTGCTTCTCCAAGCGAGAGACCAGTAAAATAAACTTGATTTTTTTTATCTGTTTTATTTATATTCATTTCTTCGGCTATTTCATAAAGAACTTTATAGGCTGTATTAGCTATTTTAGCATTAATAAAAACTACTATAACCTCTACTCCAAGTTCTGTTGATTTTTCTTTAAACTTATTAATTACATTTTTAACTACTGCAGTTTTTCCTGTTCCAGGCTTACCAAATAGCAATAAATTTGATGGTCGTGCTCCTTTTAATGATACAGATAAAGTTTGAGCTATTGTAGTTGTCTCTTCATCACGAAATTGTAATTTCTGTGGGATGTAATCTATTGTTAAGATTTTCCTATTTTTGATTAACGACTTTCCTTTTACTGCGTTTTCAAAGATATTATCTAAAATATCATCGCTCAATATAACTCACCATATAAAATAATCCCCTTACCCCTTACTTTCCATTGCATTTCAAATTTATATTAACATGTTATTATAATATTAACATGTTATTAACTTTACAATTTAAAGTGCTGAATCAAATATTATAGACTATTTAAATAATAATATTAAACTTAAACTGAAGCCAATTCTTTATTATATGTGCAAAAGAAATGAAGGGGGAGACGAGTTGTAACAACACTATAACAAAATATTAACAATAATAAGCATATCACGTAATTTCAAAAAAATGTAAATGATCTAACCCCTTTATTTCTCCTGCAGAGTTAGAATTATGTTAAATTAGTTAATAAGCATTGATCTAACCCCTTTATTTCTACTGCAGATAAATAATTCATTATCTTAGAAGTTTTTGAATTAACAAACTTAATTATATATGCGTAATCACGATGTTAACATTTATTTTTCTTTGTATTTGTTACATGTTAAGTTAATAACAATAATTGGTCAATCTATTAAAGTGTAGTTAGCACATGATGCTGAATTTAATGTATGTCTCGATTAATTTCTTTATTTCTTACTTGTTCTCCAATATACTTTTTTCCTTGTTCTGTTAATTTATATTTAAATGGTTTTGTAGTTATATCCCTATCCACCAATTTAAGTTCATAGAGTTTTTTCATAAGTCGTGAAGTATGTTCACGTGTTCTACCAATAGCTTGTTTTATTTCATTAGAAGTTAATGAATCTTTTAAAATTAATTTTAAGATATAGTGTTCAGTAGCATTATGTTTTTCATTAAAAATTGAGGATTTACTTTTTGCTTTTTCAGTTGGTAATATTTTAGATATAGAATCATGTGTGATATGATTAAATGCCGGATCTTGTGATGTATTATCAGATCTTGTGATGATATTTTCTCCAATATTACTAGTCTTTTCGTATGTAGACCTATTTTCTAATTGGACTAATTTAGATTCTAGTAAATCCAAATGAATTTGAAGATCATTAACTTTAAGAGCAATATTATCAATTTGTAATTGTTTTTTATTTTCTATTATCTCTATTATCTCAATATTATTGTCCCGTTGTACTGGTACCGTATTATTAACTATTGTTTTCGGTCTTTTGAGGAGGTAGGAAATTAAAAAGCCAATCATAAAAGAGATAGCTGTAATAACTATCAAGTAAAAGATACCT
>DATDKD010000006.1:0-21052 GCA_036520175.1 Nitrososphaeraceae archaeon | reverse complement strand
ATCCCATTGTAGTCCTTGAATCTATGAAAATGCAAATTGCTATAAAGTCTCAGAAAGAGGGTACTATAAAGGAAATCAAAGTAAAAGAAGGATCAACGGTCTCACGAAATGAAATTGTTGCAATAATAGAATGAGTAGCTTCGTATTTCATAATATATATTATACATCAAATTATCTTTACAAAGTCCATTAGACGGGTCACTAAGCTGGTTATCTAAAGTTCTATTAAGCAATCTTATTTTCTCTTTCGCTAATATCAAAAAAGGATTTTCACTGCTTTGTATAATTTAAGTGATTGTAGCTCTTCCTAATTCTATTAATTATTTTCCTCTCTATGATCTATTGTAGTCACTTAATAAATATGGAATTCACATCAAGTCTTCTTTGAAAAATTAGATAGAGGATTATTAAGAGTTAGTTGACTTTCAGTAATATGAGTTAATCATTTAGACAATTTTAAATCAAGACATTTAAACCATAATAAATGTAAAATCAGCTCTATTTTTTATAGCTATATCGCATAGGCGAAAATTTTCGAAGCTCTGCAATTCTATTTTTCAAAATCTCAATAGTTTTTTCAATATCTTCTTTAGTATTTTGTATTCCTAATGTAAACCTAATTGAACCTGAAATCTCCTCATGATTCAAACCGATAGCTTTCAAAACATGAGATTCTTTTTGTAGGTTGGCAGAGCAAGCGGAGCCTGTAGATGCCATGATTCCATCTTCATCTAATTTAATTAGTAAATCTTCACCGTTTATCCCTAAAAAGGTAAAATTAACATTATTGGGTAATCTACTTTCAAGAGAGCCATTTAACATTCTACCAGAGATTTCCTCATTTATTCTATGAATCAAGTAATCTCTCAAATGATACAAATACTGAGAATTATCTTTTAAGTTCAGCATGCTTATTTCCGATGCTTTTCCGAAACCTACAATACCAGGAACATTTTCAGTCCCTGATCGGTAGGTTAACTCCTGTCCACCTCCTTGCATCAAAGGCTCAAAATTCACCTTGTCACGTACGTATAATGCACCAACTCCTTTTGGTCCATTAATTTTGTGGGAAGACAATGATAAGGAATCAAGATCCAATTCTTTAACATTTACAGGTATTTTTCCAACGGCTTGAACTGCATCAGAATGAAATATTATCCCTTTGTCAAAGTCGTGAACAATCTTTGACAATTCTTTAACTGGTTGAACAACACCAATTTCATTATTAGCTAGCATTATACTGACTAACATTGTTTTTTCAGTAAGATGGTTTTTTAGTTCAGTTTGATCGACAACACCTTTTTTATTTACATTTAGATAGGTAACGGTAAAGCCGTTTTTTTCTAAATAATGACACGTTTCCAATATTGCATCGTGTTCAATTGAACTCGTAATTATATGATTTTTATTATTTAGGTAATTTCTGATACTTTTGCTTATTCCTTTCAAAGCTAAATTATCAGACTCAGTTCCACCAGATGTAAAAATAATTTCTTTTGGTTTAGCACCTATAAGAGACGCAACTCTCCTTCTAGCAATTTGAATTGCAATCTTTGATTTTATTCCATAAGTATGAATTGAAGAGGGGTTACCATATAAGTCTCCTAGGTATGGTATCATTTCATTAATTATTTCCTGGAGTACAGGAGTTGATGCAGCATGATCTAGATATATTAAATGGCTATTGGATTTATTTTGAATTAACTTAGTCATTGATCACGATTAGCTTTCCAGATCTATATCCGTATAAATCTAAAGATGCATATTTGAAACCAATATTTTTTAATTCTAGATCTAACTGATAAAGTTTTAATTTATTAAACATTTTTTCCATTTCATCTCTTCCAATTTCTATTCTTGCTATCTCACCATGATCCCTTACTCTAACATGACTAATATTAAATAACTCCTTAACTTTTTCTTCTGCTATTTCTATTTTTTTTAATTTTTCTTGAGTTATATTATTGCCATACGGAATTCTAGATGCTAAACATGAATTAGAAGGCTTATTTGCAACACTAATATTATATCTTCTAGCAATTTCTCTTATTTCTTTTTTTCCAATTTTTTTTTCTAATAAAGGACTTTTAATTTTATATTCTCTTATCGCTTTCAAGCCAGGGCGGTAGTCATTTATATCGTCCAAATGAGTACCATCAACTATGTCCGTTATTTGGTATTCCTTCTCATATCTTTTGATATTTTCTCCCAAACTTTTTCTACAGTAATAACATCTATTAATATCATTTTTGACAAAATTCTCATCTTCCAACTCATTATACTCTATTATTACATGTTTTATTCCTATTTCATGTGCCACTCTCTTTGCATCTTCTAGTTCAAATAACGCAAGAGTTTTGTAATTTGCAGTAATAGCAATTGCTTTCTTACCCAGTGCTTTTTTTGCAGCTAATGCCACTACTGCACTATCTACCCCACCTGATAATGCAATGAATACATTTCCTTTTGTATTCTTTTTAAACCACTCTTTTAACTGTAAAATATTTTCTTTACTACTCATAACTATTCGCCTTAAATTTTTTATATATCTGGAACATAACTAATTCTCGAATTGCTTTTAATGAACTCTCTTCAATTTCCGCTATCTTCTTCAAATCATTAAATTCTGGTTTGATATTTATTATATTATTTGATGAATCTCTTGTTATTTTTACTCTGATATCATACCTTGAATCATTAATGGCTACCTCTATAATTATTATGTTCCTTTCTAACGTTATTCTATTAATTTCATTTATTCTTATTCCTGAAGTTCCAGTTTCTTTAAATAGCTTATCAATGAGAATATCAGTCTTAACTATGTCAGAAAGAATTCTTATGATGTTTACAGGTCGATTTTTCTTGGTTATACCTGGAATAATTGTTACATCTCGTGCACCTTCTTTCATCAAAACTTCTATTAAATTACCAATAATTTCTCCATCTACGTCATCTATATTTGTTTCAATTAAAAACATTTTTTCATTATTTAAATAAGGGATAACCGGATCCTTTCCTGTAACTATCCTAAGAACATTTGGTCTATCTTTTAGTTTTCTATGACCTGCCCCAAGACCTATTCTTTCTGGAATAAAAGGCGGATAAAATCTAATACATTCAGAGGATAGATTAACTAACATTGCTGCTCCAGTAGGAGTAGTTAATTCTCCTTGATCATTGCCAGTTAAAACAAATGACTTTCCTCTAAAAATTTCTAGAATTGCATTGGTAGGATTCGGAATAGTACCATGTGAGAAAGTAGTTAAACCATTACCTATAGATATGTAAGTAGATAATATTGTAGAATCAAAAATCTTTAAATCTTCTAATGCAATTGCACAGCCGATTAAATCAACAAAAGTATCAATACTTGAAGCTTCATGGAGATAGACTTGATCAAATGGTTGTCCGTGAATTTTTGCTTCTGCATTTATCAAAGTCTTTATTGATTCCATAATAAAAGATTTAGAACGAGGTTTTAAATCTAAGTATTCTGTGTATCGAGATATATTTTTAATGATTTCCATTCCTTTTCTTTCCAGAATTTCATCTTTATATTCAAAATAGAATCTTGTAGCAGTAAATCCATTAGAATTAACCTTCTCAAACCTGACATCTTTTATTTTGCTTCCTGGGATAAATTTTTCACAACTGTATATTGAATCAATTACCTTTTTTTTATCTGCTCCTAAATCTATTAATGCAGACAACAGCATATCGCCTGATAAACCAGCAATCTGAGCATCAATGATAGAAATTTTCGACAACTTTAGACATTATAATAATAATCAAACATAAATTAAAATTACTTGTTTTATCAAGATGTTTATCAATGCAATCTTTCTCATTTATTGCCAACATACAATTATATTTTTAAATTTTTTAGTAAACTATAATTTATCCAGAAATAATTTCCCTTTATGACAATTACAATAGTGGGATCTGGAAAAGTAGGTGCAGCTGTGGCGTTAAATTGCGGATTAAGAGAACTTGATGATATTCTACTTTTGGATGTAATAGATGGTCTTCCACAAGGTGAAGCAATGGATATTAACCACCAGTTATCTGAACTCGGACTAGATTCTCAAATAAAAGGCTCAAATAGCTATGAGGAAATGAAGAATTCTGATTTTATTGTTCTGGTGGCAGGCATGGGAAGAAAACCTGGAATGACAAGAATGGACTTGTTAAATAAAAATGCTAGTATTGTAAAAGATGTTGCCACTCAAATTTCAAAACATGCAAACAATGCTACATTAGTTGTTGTTACTAATCCACTTGATCCTATGACTTACTTGGCTTTAAAAACTACAAAATTCAATAAAAACAAAGTAATTGGAATGGGAGGTATGTTGGATTTATCAAGATTCAAAAGTTACATTCATGATGCTAGTGGTTGCTCAAGGGCATCCATTCAAGCAATGGTGATAAGCGAACATGGTGAGAATATGTTACCTTTAATACGATTTTCTTCAATTGGGGGAATTCCCATAAGTGAATTTTTATCTAAAGAAAAAACTCAAGAAATCTTTGACAAAACAAAAAAAGTTGCCGCAGAAGTTATCGCATTAAAAGGCGCGACAGTCTATGCCCCTGGAAATGCAGTTGCAACAATGATTGAAAGTATGATAAAAAACAAAAAAGAAGTAATTCCTGTTTCGGCCTATCTGGATGGGGAATATGGGATTTCTGATTTGTGTATAGGAGTTCCAGTAGTATTAGGATCCAATGGAATAGAAAAGATAATTGAACTAGAATTAAACGAATATGAAAGAAAAACTTTTGATTTAGGAGTTACAAGTGTAAGAGAAGCACTTAACCTGATAAACCAAAAATAACATAATGGAATTTGAAGAATTATTAACTCAGTATAATAATGGAAATATATCAATTAATGAGCTTAAACGAAAAGTTACCTTTTCCTATATTTGCAATGTAGGAAAAAATATTGCAAAATTAGATATTAATCGAAATTATCGAAAGGGAATTCCCGAAGTAATATATGCAGCAAATAAAGATTATCTTCATATAGTAAAAATAATTTTAAATATATTAAAAAAAAATAAAACAGTAGTTGTAAGCAAGGTCAAAAAGGAACATATTAAAAAATTAATAAACTTTGTAAAAAAGAAGAACTTATATGTTGAAATTGGTAGAAGTAGCTCTACCATTTTCTTATCAAATACTACAAAATTTAAATATTATGATTATAAAATCGGAATTATATCAGGGGGTACCTCTGATATCGGTATAGCAGAAGAGGCAAGGTTAATGGCTAAAGCAATGAATTGTGACTCAATTATTTCATATGACATTGGTATAGCAGGAATTCATAGACTATTTCCAACACTAGAAAAGATGATATCAGAAAATGTTCAAGCCATTGTAGTTGTTGCCGGTATGGAGGGTGCTTTAGCCTCGTTAGTATGCTCATTGGTAAATGTACCTGTTATCGGAGTCCCTACTTCAGTTGGTTATGGATTTGGTTCTAATGGTATTGCTGCCCTATCTTCAATGCTTCAGAGCTGTGCACTTGGATTAACGGTAGTAAATATAGATAATGGAATAGGAGCAGGTTCATTCGCTGCATTGATTGCTAATAGAATGAGTAGTTTAAAAAAAACTAATTGACATAGCAGAAAAATTATTAATAGAACGTTTATAAGTGCTTGTAAAATTCTGCATTTATTATCAAAAAGAATTGGAGAAAGAATAGTAATGAATTATGTACATACTTTAAAGAGAATTAGAGAAAGAAAAACTAATTATCATAAACGCTCATCGTTATTATTAAGTAAAAAGAGGTTTATAACTATAAAAGTTACAAATCAAAATATTTTAACCCAAATATTAGAACCATCTATTAGTGGTGATAAGGTAATCACATCTGCTCATAGTACTAATTTACCAAAACTTGGTTGGAAAGGTTCTTTAAACTCTCTTCCTGCTTGTTATTTAACAGGATTATTATTAGGAAAAAAAGGAATTTTTAAGGGAATTGATGATGCTATACTTTATACAGGCAAAGATAAATTTACTGAAAGGATATCTGCATGTTTAAAAGGGCTAATAGATGGTGGAATCGATATTCCATCATCTGAAGACTCTTTTCCAAGCTCTGAACGAATTTCTGGTGAACATATATCTACTTACGCATCATCTTTAAAGTCTGATGCAGAAACTTATAATAAAAGATTTTCCACTATTATAAAAAATGGTTTAAATCCTGAGAATTATAAAAGTCATTTTGAGGAGTGTAAAGATAAAATAATGAATTTAGATATTCAAAATTTTATACAAAATGGAAATAGTAATGTGGCCAAGTCTAATAAAACTAAAGACGAGGACGTAGATCAAACCAAAGAAGGAGGGGGACTAGATAAATGAGTCACCAGTTTCGTAGAGAGGAAAAACAAGTAGAATGGAAACCTAGGACAACATTAGGTATGCTCGTTGCAGGTGGCAAGATATCTTCGATGGAACAAGTTTTTGAAAATGGAATGCGAATCCAAGAATCCGAAATTGTAAAACAATTACTTCCTGATATGAAAAGCCAAGTAGTACATGTCGGAATTGTTCAAAAACAAACTGATGCTGGTGAAATGACTAGATTTGATGCATTGGTTGCTGTAGGAAATGAGGCTGGATGGTTTGGAATAGGTAAAGGCAAGGCGGCCCAAATGCGAAATGCAATTGACAAGGCAACTACCGCCTCTTATCTAAATGTTATTCCAATTAAACTTGGATGTGGTAGTTGGGAATGTAGATGTAATCAATTACATTCGATTCCATTCCAGGTATCTGGGAAGGGTGGTAGTGTAACGCTTGAGATATTACCTGGACCTAGAGGATTAGGTTTGGTAGCGGGAGAAGATATTAAAAAACTATTAAAATTGGCTGGACTAAAAGATGCATGGACAAAATCCTATGGCTCAACAAATACTATGGCTTCAACCACAAAAGCTATATTCAATGCTTTAAGAAGTACATATACTGCAGGTTAATGATGCAATATGGTCTATCTAGTTATTAGAATTCGGGGAATAGTTAATATTCCAAGCTGGGCAGAAAAAACTTTGGAAAATTTAAACTTAAGAAAAAAGTTTAATGCAACAATAGTTACAGAAAACAATCAAACTTTAGGAATGTTACGTAAAGTGAAAGACATTGTTGCATGGAAATCGGTTGATGAGTCAATTATTAAAGAACTCTTGGAAAAAAGAGGGAGAATAAAAGGATTACATCCATTAAATAATTCGGGTCTTCCATCAAATTATAAAACTATCGATGATTTAGCTAACGCAATTCATAAAAATAATATTAGTTTATCTGAATTAGAAGATTTGAAACCTTGGTTTTCATTAAATCCTCCTAAAGGTGGATTCAAGAGAAAGACAAAAACTCAATATACCCAGAAAGGAACGCTGGGAGAAAACAACGAATTGATTGATCTAGTAAGGAGAATGATATAAATACTACAAAATTTTATTTATGCAAGAATGATGATGATTTCGCTAATCTTTTCTAATCATAAAAAAAAATTGAGGAGTCTTGATTATGGCTACTAGGCTACGAAAAAGTAGGAGACAACGTGGAACACGATACTGTGGATGGGGACAAATTGGTCAACATAGACAATCAGGTTCCAGAGGTGGTGTAGGACAAGCAGGTAAACATAAACATTTCTGGATACGTACAGTTATTGAAGAGCCAGACCATTTTGGTCATCCTCAGTCTAAATCTCATCATAAAATTAATGTAAAAAAATGGACAAATTTGAGAGATTTGGATTTATTGTACTTTAAACATATCAAAAATGAATCTACTGAAAATCAAACTTTAGATTTAACTACTCTTGGAATCAACAAGTTGTTAGGAGGAGGAAGGGTTACAACTAAAATGACGGTAAAGGTTGAGCAAATTTCTCGACGTGCAGTTGAGAAAATTAAAGCAATTGGAGGAAATGTAATTTCCAATGAACACAGTTCAGAATGAAGGTTTTATTAGAAAATCAATAAAGACAATATCTCGATATATTCCTCAAGTTGAAAAACCCAAGAAGAAAATATCGTTAACCGAAAAATTTGTTTGGTGTGGAATAGCTGTTTTTGCGTACCTGGTAATGGGTCAGGTTCCTCTGTATGGTGTTACTGATTCACCCCAGTTTGATTTTCTTGCATTTGCTCGTGTCATTTTTGCTGCACAACAGGGAACCATACTAGAACTTGGAATAGGTCCTATTGTAACTGCTGGATTACTTATGCAATTGCTTAAAGGATCAGATATATTAAAATTAAATTTTAAAAATCCTGACGATCGAGCACTGTTTACTTCTGCAACTAAAATTGTAACTATTCTTGTTATCATGGCAGAGGGAGGTCTATATGGAGCAAGTGTGTATGGACCATTAGTTGCCTCACCTAGCTTTATACCTATTTTGATATCACAATTGATATTTACGAGTCTTATTGTAATGCTATTAGACGAATTAATCCAAAAGGGTTGGGGATTAGGATCAGGTATAAGCTTGTTTATTATGGCTGGTGTTGCTCAAACAATCTTATGGAGTGTATTTAGTCCTGTTGCTGGACCCGATGGCCCTGTTGGAATTATCCCGTTTATTATTGATTCTGCAGCAACTGGAGATATTTCTGATACTTTCTTTAGAAGTGGTCAGTTACCGAGTGTGTTTACCTTTATTTTGACTGGAGGTGTTATGGCACTTCTGGTATATACGCAGGGAATTCATATAGATATTCCAATTGTTTCAACAAAGTATAGAGGCTTTACAGCTGTTTATCCAATTAAAATGCTTTATGTATCTAATATACCAGTCATTTTATCTACCGCTTTGATCGCCAATGCTATGTTTATGGGTCAAATGTTATGGGCAAATTATAATCCACAAAATGACAATCCATTTTTTAACTGGATAGCGCAGTTTGATCCAGGACAACGACAGACTCCTACCGGGGGATTGTTATACTTTTTGAGTACTCCCAGAGGATTAGATATAGTTGCTCAAGATCCAATCCGGGCTGTAACGAATATTATCTTTGTAACGGCTATTGTTACTGTATTTGGTAGACTATGGGTAGAACTGGGAGGACTTTCAGCAAAAGCTGCTGCCAAAAATCTTTTAGATGCAGATGTTCAAATACCAGGTTTTAGAAGATCACAAAATTCTGTTCAACATGTTTTAGATAAATATATTCCATCTGTAACCATAATTGGTGGTGTCGCAATTGGACTATTGGCATCTGTTTCGGATGTGCTTGGTCTTTTTGGTGGTGGTATAGGATTATTATTAATGATAGATATTTTAGTTAACTACTATAATTTGTTGATCAGAGAAAAGGTTGATACTACTATGCCAAAATTGGCGGCTTTAATTGGAAGAAAAGACTAAACGTATAATTGTAGTTGGTATACCAGGGGTAGGCAAAACTACTGTTGTTTCTAGTGTGAAAAATACATTAGAACAAACAGGCATCAAAACTAATCTGGCAGAATTTGGAAAGATAATGTTAGAGGAGGCAAAAAAATTGAACATTAAAAATAGAGATGAAATACGCCGCCTTTCGATTGATGACCAGAAAAAATTACAGAACCTAGCTGCCACCAAAATTTCACAAATATATTCTGACGTGGTAATAATTGATACCCATTTATTTATAAACACTAAAGAAGGATACTACCCCGGGTTACCGGCGGATCTATTAAACAATATGAAACCCACTCATCTGATATTAATAATTGCAAATCCAGAGGAAATTTATCATAGAAGACAAAATGATTCTAGCAGAGTTAGAGATATAATTTCGATGGATTCGATAAAAAACGAAATTGACGTTTCAAAAATGCTGATTTCTTGCTGTTCCATAATCTCGGGAGCACCTTTTAAAATTCTTGCTAATCATGAGGGGTCTTTGACAGACTGTACTCAAAAAATGGTTTCATTAATATTGGACACATGAAAAAAAGACAAATATGTATTTAAGTGATCTTATTTTACAGATTCCTGGACTTGCTCCAGCATATACTAAACATCCAATCTTTCCAGATCTATTTTCGGCTATGATTGTAGCTGCTCTAATATCAATTGGTCTAAATTTTGCATTCGCGCTTCTCAGAAAAAAAACTACTGACATTGATAGACTATCAAAAGTGATGAAAGAAACAAATGAATGGAGAAAAGAATATACCGATGCCATTAGAAAACAAGATAAAGTTAGAATTAGTGAGTTAAAGAAAAAGCAAGCTTATGTGAATAAAATGAGTTTAGAAATGCAACAACAACAAATGCGACCGATGATGCTTTATATGATACCTTCATTTATGCTTTGGATTCTTGTATTTCCTTCTATATTCGGTCAAACAGTAGCCCTTTCACCACTCCATATTCCCTATCTCATGTGTACAGATGAAAATGTAAAAAAAGATACTATACTTGATGAAAATGGTCAGCCCAAAGGTGTCTGCAATATCCCTGGTGAAGTTTTTTTATGGGGGTGGTTTCTTATTACTTCGCTCGGAACGAGCGGCATTATCGCCAAAATAACCAAAACTTCACTTCCAAGCATGACATAAATGATTAGATCTAATTACAAAAATAAAATATTAAATAGTATTGTAATATCAGGTTGGCCAGCGGTAGGTAAAACAACTATTGCTACAGAATTAGCGAAAGAGTTTGGATACAAACATTACAATGGCGGGGATGTATTAAAAATGTTGGCTGCAGAAAAAGGTTATGTAGTAACTGGAAATGATTGGTGGGATACAGAAGAAGCAAAAAATTTCATGGAAGAAAGGGAATCAAATTCTTATTTTGATATTGAAGTCGATAGGAAATTGGTAGAAATAGTAAGAATGGGAAAAGTTGTAGTAACTAGTTATACATTGCCATGGTTAGTACCAGAATCAATTAAAATCTGGTTAAAGGGTTCAAGAAGTAACCGAATAAAAAGAATGGCAAAGAGAGATAGCTTAAATCTCAAACAAGCACGAGACGTTATTCAACAACGCGATGATAATAATGTACGTATATATAATAATTTATATGGGTATGAATTTGGAAAAGATCTTTCTGTTTTTGATTTTGTTTTAGATACCGATTTACTTAATCTTGATTCACTTCTTTTAATATCAAAAATAATAGTAAAATATTTACGTATTTAGTTTATTTATTATAAAAGATTAAAATTATTAATCTTCATTAAATATGATTTTTAACAATGGATCAACAAGGTACTAAAAACCTCATTCAATTTGATAATTTAATTCAATTATCAGAAAGTGTAACAGATAACAGATATGGTCATTCTCCATATAATCGGCCCATCCCCATATTATTTGATTATGGTTTAATATTGATAGATAAGCCTTCAGGGCCAACTAGTCATGAAGTGGCATCCTGGGTCAAAAAAATATTGAATATAGAGAAATCAGGTCATAGTGGCACATTAGATCCAGGAGCGACAGGTTTACTGCCAATGGGATTGGGAGAGAGTACCAAAGCACTTTCAATTTTGTTGTTAGGACCAAAGGAATACTATTCTATTGCTAGAATTCACTCAAATTTTGATAGACACATTCTTGAAAAAGTTTTATTGGAGTTTCATGGCGACATTTACCAAAGGCCGCCCCAGCGATCATCAGTAAAGAGAATGACACGAATACGTAGAATCCACGAAATAGAATACGTAGAAGAAAACGATAAACTTATTCTGCTTCGAATATTATGTCAAGCTGGGACATATATAAGAAAGTTAATTTATGATATTGGTGAAATTATCGGATCAGGAGCTACTATGGTTGAACTTCGTCGTACTAGAGTTAGTCATTTCTTTGAAAGAGATGGACTAATCAAACTTCATGATTTGTACAATGCTTTTTATCTATATAAAGAAAAAAATGACGAAGAAAATCTGAGGAATGTGATAAAACCTATTGAGATATGCTTTAAGGAACTTCCCGCAGTTGTTATTAGAGATACAGCAGTAGACGCTCTTTGTCACGGTGCACAATTAGCTATCCCTGGAATTTCTGAAATTTCACCATCAATTCAGAAGGATGATTTGGTAGCTATATACACTTTAAAAGGGGAAATAGTAGGACTAGCCCAATCCCTTATGAATATAAATGAAATTGTTTCTAATAAAAATGGTATTTCTTTTACCATGAAGCGGCTCATTATGAAACCAAATACGTATCCTAAAGGTTGGCGTTAAGAATTTATAAATAGTAAGATAATACTGAAGGGATAAGAAATATCTAAGCAAAACTTTCTGTACGGGGAATGAAATTAAATAGTTTCTCCTATACCAGGAGTCTTCCTATCTAATTTAGCAATCTTTTTTGCAAGATTTTCCATCGTTCCTGGTATATGACAATTACACATACAATCAGAACATTCTATATGGTTGTTTCTTTTACAATATTGAGAAATTTCTGCACTATTCATTATCAATAGAAAAATTTCCTGATACCCTATTTTTATTTTATCATAATTAATAATTAAAGCAAAATTAACATTAAAAACGCTTATCCAATAGATTATATTTTCCACTTTATTCTTTTATTATAATTTAACAAGATTTAGTGCCGGGGTCGCCTAGCCTGGTAGGGCGCAAGCCTGGAATAGTCAAGAAAGCTTGTGACCGAAAGGTCCCGAGGGTTCGAATCCCTCTCCCGGCGCCATCCTTAAATGGCTCATAATACTATAAGTATTATTCAAGTCAATTATCTTTTTTTATTCTTTAAATTTTCAGGGTGAATGGGGCTTAAATTAATCAATTTCACTGTTAAAGCAAGAGAACTTAATACCCAGATTAAAAATGTAACAATATATAAATTCAATTTGACTTACAATTATTAGTTTATTATTTTATCAACCAAATATGGCGGCAAACAACCTCATCCACAAACTTTTTTTTTAATGTCAATATTGCAGTAAAGAATTTTCTAATGGGAAAGAGAAAAAAAGAATATTAATTTTTATAGCACATTTAAAAAGCTGTCTTTTTAATTTGAAGAAAAGTCATGCATTTTTTATTAATTGTTACTATATTTATTTACATTTCATAATTTAAAAATCTATATAATCTATTTGCCTTTAGACATTTGTAAAAGTTAATTTTCTCATTTTTACATTATTACTGCTTTGTATCTTCGTTTTGATAAAAAATTAATCATATTGTCTTATCGGGATTCTATACGGAAGAAAAATTGGATATAAGCAGATTAAAAAGTTATATTTTGAAAATATTTCTATTGTTATTTGAATTTTAAATGAACATATCCATTATGTTATATTTATGATAGAATTATTTCATTAACTATTAATTTTAGTATTGCATTAATATAACTAAATATAATTAAAGTCAAGAAACTAAATTTGATATCTTTTTATTATAATCTTCAGTTTATAAATGAAATTCAATGACAGTTGATATAGGATACTTTACCTGTTTCCAGAAACGAAACAGTGTAATTTTTTTCCTTATCCATATCTAAAGTAATATAGCATAATCAAGGTATCAGATAAACAATAAAACTAGCTCCTACAATTCCGATAATAATCAATGTAGTTAAGATAATTCCCTTTTTCGTAACTTTCTTTTTTTCCTTATTTTTATTCAAACTAATTGTTGTAAATGGTTTCTTAATTTATTTATTTATTTATTTATCTTACATACCAAAAATAACATAACATGTTAGTATTTGGGTTTTTTTCTCAGTCTTCTCTCTAATTTGGCTATCTTTTTGCTACGAGACCTCTTTTCACTATGAGCATGAGTTTTTTTAAAATCTTTCTTCATCATTTTTATATTTTTTATATCTTTAATAAATACTTACAAAACTATTAACTAAATTATAAATTGATAATTAATATGATTGATATATTCAAATTCATATATTTGCTATTAAATACGATCAATATGTATCGGAGCTGTCTAACCTTTTTATAATATACCCTAATAATTTATGCTGTGGAGAATGTTTGTATTTTAGGAGCTGGTAGTACTAAGTATGGTAGGCTTAATGAGAGTATTATAGAAATAGCCCTTACTGCATCAGTTGATGCAATTGAATCGGCAGGGTTATCCCCCAGAGATATTCAAGCAGGATATATTTCAAATGTTTTTGGTGTTGCCGATAAACAAGTACATATGGCTCCAGTTATTATGAGCGATTTAGGAATTTCTCATGTTCCAGGTTTGACTATTGAATCAGCCTGTGGGTCGGGTTCGGTGATGTTTAGAGAAGCATTTGCAAATATACGTGCAGGATTTTATGACTGTGTGTTGGCTTTAGGGGTGGAAAAAATAACTCATACTGGAACTAATCAGAGTACAACTCTGTTTTCCTATTGTTCTGATTTCTTTTATGAAGGTGGGAATGGTGCCTCATTCCCTGGCTTGTTTGCTTCAATTGCACGAGCATATATGACCAAGTATAAAGCCGATGAAGAAGATTTAGCTCATGTTGCTGTAAAAAACCATGAAAATGGACTTCTAAATCCTAAGGCTCATGTACGAAAAAAGATAACTGTTGAAGATGTGCTTAATTCACCTGTAGTCGCTTCACCCTTAAAATTATATGATTGTTGTCCATTTTCAGATGGTGCGTCTGCCGTAATTCTCTGCAACGAAAATTTTGCCAAAAAAAGTGGGAAACCATATATTCAAGTTATTGGATCCGGCAGAGGAGGATCTCCTGCTGCAGTTCAAGGTAGAAATGATATCTCAACTATTCCGGGTACAGTTATTGCGGCTAATCAAGCCTATAAAATGGCTGGAATATCTGCTGATGAGGTCGACTTTGCCGAAGTTCATGATTGTTTTACAATTGCAGAAATAATAGATGTAGAAGATCTAGGTTTTTTTCAGAAAGGTAAAGCAGCAAGAGAAATTAGAGAGGGATCTACTACCAGAAAAGGAAAGATTCCAATTAACCCATCAGGAGGGTTGAAATCAAAAGGTCATCCTATCGGAGCGACCGGAATTGGTCAAATTGTTGAAGTGTTTGAACAGTTCTCTGGACAAGCTGGAGAAAGAACTATTAAAAATGCAGAAATTGCTTTAACTCATAATTTTGGTGCGACTGGCGCTAGCGCTGCTGTTCATATATTTAAAAAGGTGAATTAATTCACATGAACAATCCCAATAATATAGGAGTTAGAGAAAAATTTATTGCATCTGCGCAGAACTCCAAGATATTAGTAAGGAAATGTAATGATTGTAACACCATAATGCTCGCTACGATATTATATTGTGAAAAATGTCATGGTAAAAAATTTAATCTAATGGAATATCCAGGAAGAGGTTCTGTAAATACATTTACTATTCATACAGTACCTCCTGAAGGATTTGAGGATGTAGATAGTTATGCTTGGGTTATTTTCACTCTCGATGATATTTTACTTCGGGCTTCTGGATTTTTACCTTATATCAAAAAACCATCAGATTTACCTATTGGATCCAGAATTGAAGTCGAGCGGTTTGATGAGAAACATGGATTAGTTTTGAAAAAACTTTGATCTTTTTTTCATATTTATATTTATAATTGGCTTTAATATCGAACTAAACTTTATGAAATCAATTTGTCTAGTTAGATTAACTCTAACCTTAACATTCTATTATTTATTAAAAAACTTATGGAAAACTATCCTCAGTTAAAGACAAAGCTATCTAATGCAAGTAACATTGTTAACAATCAACTTGCAAAGCTGAGGATACTGGATAGCCGATTTAATACATTAGATGCTGATTTACGTAATAAAGTAATTATAAATATAAAAAATGGTGATAATGTACGGGCAAAGACATTAGCAAATGAATTAGCGAATATTAGAAAAATCAAACAAACAACCAAGAAACTATTGATGAGTTTAGAAGTCATAGTAATAAGATTTTCTACCGTATCCGAATTTGCTGAAATACTTGACACTATAAATCCAATGATTGAAACAGTTAAGGAAGTTAAGAATGATATAACTAAAACAGTACCAGTTGCTACTAGTATTATTTCAGAGATGACAACATTAACATCAGATGTATTGATCCAGGCAAATGTAAATGTGAATATTGATAATCTCTCTATCCCGGTTAATTCTGATGCACTGGAAATTCTTAATGAAGTACAGAATATCATGGAAGAAGAAACAAAGTCAAAGCTCCCAGATATACCTAATAGCATTAACGATAATGCTAAATATTCTTCAAAGAAAAATGAACTCTTAAATAAAAAATCCAGAGTATTATTAGAAGCTTAAGTCAAAGATTGTATTGATCACTATCACTTACATTAATTGTATAAAAAACTTTACAAAGTAGTTTTAATTACATGTTATTCATAACCGGTGCAATGGAGCGAGTACAATCACAAATAGTTAATAAGACAGGATCCAAACGCGGAAGTATTCTAGAATCCGCCTCGCGAAGGGTCAGAATGATATTTTCTGTTATGGCTAGCCCAAATCGTATAGACATTCTTAGAATTCTATATTCTAAAGGGCCTTTGACTTATTCTGAATTAAAATCTCTTGCAGGTTTCAAATCTAAAAAAGAATCAGGTAAGTTTGCCTACCATTTAAGAAAATTACTACGTCAATCTTTGGTATCTCTTAATAAAGCAGAAAGACGATATACAATTACTAACCTTGGTAAATTGGTATTAAGCCTAGCACGTCAAATTGAAGAAAGATCTATCATTGAAAGTGGTAAATTATACGTTAGGACCACCAAACCCTCTATTGAAGAATTTGATTCTAATAAAATAATCCAATCTTTAGTCAGAGAAGCTAATATGCCATTAGAACTTGCCCACAAAATTACCGAAGAGGTAGAAAATAAAATTTACAAACTTCAAACTTCGTATCTTACTTCTTCTCTTATAAGAGAAATGACTAATTCAATATTAGTTGAGCATGGATATGACGATTATAGAAACAAGCTTGCTAGATTAGGCCTTCCTCCATCAGATATGATTTCCCTTATTCATGAAACAAGTACTAATAATATGGAAATTCCAGATTTGGTTGTTAAAACATCACAATCAATTTTTACAGAATATCTTTTGAACAGCTCACTACCGAAGGATATTGTTGATATGCACTTGACTGGAGAGATCAATATAGGTAAAAGTGGATTCTGGAATATTGTTCCAGATGCAATTTTTATTAATATTAATTCAATAATCGATATTTTTAAAGATATCAAAGGACGCTATCTAACAGTCTCTAGGATCTTTCCATCTAATACTATTCAAACCCCTTCATCTATTGTATCAATCATTCTTTCTTTACTAAGCCGAGAAGCTTCAAGAGAAATTGTTATTGAAGGATTTTTAGAATTATTTCAAAAGAAAAGCGAAACAGGGACACTTCTGAAAAATAATATAGAAAATATATTCTTTTTAACCTCGACTATCTCCTCCTATGGTTCATTTTCTCCTCACATTACATTATCTATTAAATTAAGTAATTACGATATTTCTATTGTTAAT
Organism: Nitrososphaeraceae archaeon; assembly: GCA_036520175.1. Classification (GTDB taxonomy): domain Archaea; phylum Thermoproteota; class Nitrososphaeria; order Nitrososphaerales; family Nitrososphaeraceae; genus TH1177. The sequence continues at coordinate 3,541 of DATDKD010000006.1, read as the reverse complement.
TCACTGTTAGATGGCTATGAAAAATATATAACTTTTACAGCAATTCCTACCATAGCTCTTTCCTTTGTTTATGATGATCTTACTTATATCGATCCTTTTATAGATAAACTTGTACAACTTGCCAAATCTGGAGGAATAATATCATTTTCAAAGAAGAAAGTTCGTGCAAGGTATGGTTTATGTAAATCTGAAGAAATGCCAAACACAAGTACAGCTGTGATATTACAATCGTTATCAATTAATCTTCCAAGAATAGCGTATCAATCAAATAAGGATGAAACATATTTCAGGGCCAGATTGGCAATATTACTAAAGCCTCTTCTTTCGATAATTACACAGCGCTTTCTCTCAATTTTGAATCTTATTCAAAATGGAACAATTCCTATAATTAGTCAAACGACATCTAATTTGCAACTGGGAAAAATTGATGCTATGGTTAATTTAGTAGGAATTCAGGAAGCAGTTTACGATATTTTGGGATATCGACCTGAAAATAACGGTCATAATGTGATAAAAAAGGTCATTCAGACTGCGGTTGATATAATCAATGAGAAGAGCAAAGAAAATCCAGGTAATGCTGAAATTAAAATAACAATGCTAAAAGACGATAGTACAGTTCGATTTAAAGATTTGGATATTGAGAAATATGGAAAATCACTAACGACTAATAATGACAAAAATATGAACTACTCACAAGGATTAATTATCGATGGCGAAAAAATAGTTTCAAAATCCCATGATTTAGATCCGATAATAGAATATTATTCATCGGTTGAAGATCTTTTAAAAGGAGGTGTCTCTATTGATTTGGATATCACTAATATTAGTAACATAGATGATGTAAAAAAGGTTATTAAATCATCTGCTAATCTTCCCTTTTTTCATCTCACTCAGAATCTCTTTATATGTAATATTTGTGGAGAACGTTTTTTTATCGCGGATTTAAAAATTTGTAAGAATTGTGAATCTTGTAAAATTTCTTCTATTATATCCTAATTATTCTTCTCTTATTTTTTCTTGAAATTAGTCACGTTACGTTAATACAAACAAAACAGTTAACAAATTATTTTCAGTTATAATATTATGTACTATTGTAAAGATTCAATTAACTTAATTTAATAATAGAATTTTTAGCTAATTATGTTGCATAATAATAAAATTTAAGTGTTATATCATTTAAGATATAAATTGAAATTGGACGGCGAGTTGTATGGGAGTATCAGAAATAGATAAAACTAAAAATAAATCGGTATTTAAAATAAAAAAACGAGACAGTAGAATAGTCAATTTTGATGAATCAAAGATAGCACAGGCAATTTATAAAGCTTTGATAGCAACAGGCAAAGCTAATTTTCCATTAGCCGAGGAACTAGTTAATAAAGTGCTAAAAAAAATGACACTCAATAGTACTTCATTTGATAAATCTTTCATACCAAGCGTTGAGGATGTTCAAGATATCGTTGAGTCAATCCTTATTGAAGAGGGATTATCGGATACTGCAAAAGCTTACATTCTTTATAGACACGAAAGAAGGAAGATAAGAGAAGATAAAATTAAAATCCTAAATAAGAAAAACCTTGATGAAATTGATAAGGATTTTGATATAAATTCTCTACGTGTCTTATCTTCACGTTATCTTTTAAGAAATGAGAATAATGAAATCATTGAATCTCCTAAGCAAATGTTTGAACGTGTTGCGATTCTTGTGGCTATTCCTGATATCTTACATGACCCACTTATCTTTGATCTAGCTGGTGGATACGATCAAAACATTTCAGAAGCCACTCATTATTATGAGAAAATAAGTGACTTTGACTTAAAACTAAAAATAGGATCGTATTATTTGAACAAATACCATTTTGAATCAATTATTCGATTATATACACAGTTAGCTACGAAGGGACAGATGAAAACGTCCTTTAAAGATCTTCTAAAATTAATTTTCCAAGGAAGGTTTAGCTCTTATGAGGATCGAATAAAAGAATATTATGGTTTAATGGTATCCAAAGATTTTCTTCCTAATACACCTACTTTAATGAATGCAGGTGCCCGTTTAGGACAACTTTCCGCCTGTTTTGTTTTAGATATGCCTGATGACATGGAAAAAATCATGAAAACATCTTCTGATGCCGCTATGATTTTTAAATCTGGCGGGGGGGTAGGAATTAATTATTCTGATTTGAGACCAGAAGGTGATATAGTTGCATCTACTTCAGGAGTCGCTTCTGGTCCTGCCTCCTTTATGCGTATTATAGATACGATTACAGATGTCGTCAAACAAGGTGGCAAAAGACGTGGAGCAAATATGGGGATATTGGAAGCTTGGCATCCAGACATTGAAAAGTTTATTACTGCAAAAACAAAACCTGGTGTTTTTGAAAATTTTAATGTCAGCGTTGGATTATGGGAAGATTTTTGGAAGACACTTGTTAATACTAATAATAATAAATATACTCTTAGAAATCCCCGAAGTCGTGAGCCTCTTAAACAGATAGATTCACATCAGCTAATCGATCTTATATCATTAAGTGCGTGGAAGAGTGCGGAGCCAGGTATTATCTTCTTTGACAACATAAATAAATACAATCCAACTATCAAAGCTAAAGAAGGACCCCTTAGAGCTACTAATCCTTGTGGAGAACAATCATTATATCCATACGAATCTTGTAATCTTGGATCGATTAATTTATCAAATTTTGTAAAACGCAAGGCAGATGGAATGTATGAATTTGATTGGCCTAGATACGAACAAGCTATAAGAATTTCATCCAGATTCTTAGATAATGTTATAGATGCTAATAAATATCCTGTTGATGAAATAGACTATAATACAAAACTTACACGAAGAATAGGTTTAGGAATAATGGGAATAGCTGATCTTTTATTTTCATTACGCATTCCTTATACTTCTCAAGAAGGGTACGAGTTCATGAATAAACTTGCTGAAACATTAACTTATTATAGCATGGAAGAAAGTGTAGCAATTGCTAAATCAAGAGGCTCGTTTCCATTATTCAAAAAAAGCGAGTATGTAACAGAAAAACTTCCCGTAGCAGGCTATTATGAAATATCGAAACAAAATCATTCCTATGATTGGGATTCGTTAATTGAAAAAATTCAAAAATATGGAATTCGTAATGCTTGGACTACCACTATAGCACCAACTGGGACTCTCTCTATGATAGCAGATTGTTCTAATGGTGTAGAACCCGTCTTTGCATTAGTTTTTGAAAAACGAGTAACTGTAGGTAGATTTTTCTATACTAACAAAATATTTGAAAGTGTCTTAAAAGAAAATGGACTATATAACGATGATATCTTAACAAAAATTGCTAATAATTACGGATCAATTAGAGGATTAAAAGAGATACCCCAATGGATGCAGTCCTTGTTTACAACAGCAATTGATATTCATTGGACAGATCATATAATGGCTCAATCTGTATGGCAAAGATGGATAAGTAATGCCATAGCAAAAACTATTAACATGCCAGGTGATGTTACCGTTGAGGATGTCAAATCCTCTTATCTACTGGCACAT
>DATDKD010000005.1:0-39817 GCA_036520175.1 Nitrososphaeraceae archaeon | reverse complement strand
ATCAAAAGTTAAGGAATTAGTAGAAGACTGAGAGAAAATTATATTGGTGGAGGATGCTATTAACATAAGAGTTATCATAATCATTATCGAACATGTACTTCCTTTGGGGATATAGTGAACTTTCATAATATTGATATGGTCATAATTTTATCAATATATATTTTTAAAATTTCAGTAAGTTTTAAGTCATTAATAAGAATGACTTTTCAGTTTTTGAAGTGTTTGAGAATCAATATTCCATCTTTAATTTTAAATTCTTTAATCCTATGATTTTCGAACGATAACTAGAATTGCTTTAATATGGTATATTAAATATCTCGTTCCAATCAAACTCCCTTTGATATTGATTAAGAAAAAGACTTTTTTCGTAGAGTGAATAAAATAAAATTTCCTGTTTTTTCCCCTTTATTTATCATTACTATTTCTGTAATTTGTTAAAAATTTAAATAATAATGTAAAAAATGTACAACATAACACCAACAAGATGACCAAAATCCTAGTTACGCTGCGCTAGTAAATTAAAGATTATTCATAGTAGTGGTTAATGTTGACTATATCTATTTATTTATCTACTATTGGATAAAAGAACATGACTAACGGAACCACATTTTTGGTCTTTTATAGATTTAGACCTTTAGATTCTGAGGAAAAGAATATAGCTAAACAAGAATGGGAAGATATTAAAAGTAGTTTACCTGACAATATAGAACTTATTGGAGAATATAATCATGCATGGGGAACAGAATATAACGGATTTCTAATGTTTCAATCTGAAACAAGTGATGTATTTTTTGAATGGTGGACTGGATTCAAAGATAAAATTAGGTGGTATGTAGAAAAAACACATACAATAGTGGCAAGGAGAAGGTAAAATAATACTTCTATTCTCTTTTATCTAATACAGTCTTTATCAAATATTTCGATATTATTTAGAGATTTGATAATTATAATTTGTGGACTTCCAGGAACTGGAAAGACATTTTTATCTAATAAACTATCTCAATATGTAAATGCTGCTGTGTTATCTACAGATAAACTCCGAAAAGAATTATTTGGAAAACCTACATATGCTGCATGGGAAAGAGCGTTAATCTATGATGTGTTATTTTTATTAGCAAAATATTTGCATTCATCAGGAATTAATTGTATACTGGATGGAACATTTAATATGGAAAAATCTCGCAGTGAAGTAAAGGAATTACTAAATTTAACAAGTGACCAAATTCATATTATTGAATGTATTTGTCCAGAGGATATGATTATCACTAGACTATTATTGAGAAAAGACGATTATTCTGATGCCAATGTATCAATATATTTAAAAATGAAGAAGATTTACGAACCCGTAAGACAAAAACACATATCAATAAATACTACAAAACCAATCGATAAAAACATCGAGAAAATACTCCAATATATTTATAGATCAACAGCTGATAAAGGGCTATAAGTTAAGGAGTAAAAACTATACCTCTCTTAACCTCTATTTCTCCTCTATGGGTATTAGATTTTTTGAGAGAACTAGAACATAAATTATTATTGTAATGTACCCTTTGTATTTGTATTTTCTTGTTGGTATCAGTACGAAATACTTCAAGGCATTAGTAGTCTTTAGAAACAAGAAAAGAAGTTATACGTGTCTGTAGGGAATTGGATTCAGAGATTTGCCTCATATCAAATCTACCAAAGAAAGAAAAAAGAGCAAGAGCATACATCATTGATAAAACGGTTATTGAGATTCCAAAAAAGCATTTCTGGTTATGGGTTTGTATTGAACCTACACACAGCTCTGTCCCTAGAATTCATATCTCAAACGAGAGAAACATGCTTGTTGCTGAACATTTTGTCAGATTTTTGGTCGAAAAGTATTGAAAGCATAGTGTAGATACACAGAAGATGTTGGTGTAACATGATACCTAGGAGCATACAACTTTCTGCCACTAAAATATAGATTACATTAGTCACGTGAAAAGAGTCTAATTGATTGAAAGGGTAATGTAGTATTTCTAGGATAGGCTATAGAGTGTTTTGATAATCTTATTATCTAAGTAATCACAATAAATGTAATCTATTACGTGTACAGAACTGGATAGAATTTTTTGTTTCTATGTACGATGATACTATAGCAACGAATAGTAAATTCAAAATTGAATTAAATTAGGAAGGAAATATATTCTTAACCTAACAAAACCCGTATACCGCAAGATTTAAAGTTTTTGTAACAATACTGATTAAAAGTAAAAGTAAAGGATAAGATATACTTAGAGATGAGTGCCATTTTTATAGTGAGTTTTTTACATGTTTAACAATATGACTATTACAAGAGCAATAAAAAGTCGTTTTGATGCTTTACTATCCATCTATACTAAAGGAAAACAAATGAATCTATTACATGTACAGAAATCAATACAACTCTTGTTTTTATGTACAATGATAACTATCCAATTATTCATTAATCGTTTGAAACAAGAAGGTGAATATATTTTAAATTAAGAACCTAAAAAAGGATGTAAATCTTAATTAAAAAATCAATTTTAAGATTTCTCTTATTAATTCTGAAAAATGAATTTAGTTTAAATCTAAATGCTTGTGAAAATTTTATATTGTGAATAATTAAGGTTCAATTATGGAAATACAATTGAGGCTTTTGTTAAGGTGAAATTCCTATTATTCGAGGTGGATAGCTATTTAGTATATTAATCAAAACATACCCTATGAAAACTAGTGAAAAACCCGAAAAAGCATATGAAAAAACTTTTCTTAGTAAAAAAGCCGTACCTTTACGTTTTCCAATTAGAGTAATTGATGCCACACTAAAATAAAGGCAATTAAATATATCTGTTTTTAGAAACTTTCAGTAAGTATACTTTTTGAATTTTTGTTAACGAAAAATAAACCATATTTTTGTTCTATATTTTTTTTATCGCCAGGAAAATATTTCCTCTAAATTTAATGTTAGATTGAATCTTATCAAAAATAAATTTAAAAAAACTATTCATGATATGTTTCTATTTGAATTGTATTGTGAGTAATGTTGAATTTTTTTTCTAATATGGAATTAATTTCGTTTAAAATAATTTGCGATTTTGAAATATCCGAAATAACTACGTGAGCAGTCATGGCATCAAATCCCGAAGTAATAGTCCATAAATGTAAATCGAATATTCCTGTTACTCCTTTGATTTCTAAAATTGAGTTCTTAACTTGTTCATACGAAATATTTGAGGGAACCCCTTCCATTAATATATTTACCACTCTTTTCATGAGTGACCACGTTCGTGGTAATATAAATAAAGATAAGCCAATACTAACTATTGGATCAACAATATATAAATTTGTAGATATGATTATCAATGCCGCAACAATTACTGCACATGATCCGTACATATCTTTTAAAACTTCGAGGTATGCTCCTTCAACATTAATATTTTCTTTTGCATGTCTATGAAGTATTTTAATTCCTATGAGATTGACAATCAAGCCAATAGTTGCAATAACAAAAACATATAATCCTTTGATCTCATTTTGTTCAAATAAACGCCAATAAGCTTCATAAATAATATAAAATGAGAAAATTAGTATTATTGTACTATTTATTAATGCGGTAAGAATCTCTAATCGATAAAACCCATACGTTTTATGAGCTGTAGCAGATCTTTTAGAAGAGAAATTTATTGCTACTAATGCTAGTCCAATACCGGCAACATCTGTAAACATATGAATTGCATTTGCAATCAAGGCAAGACTATTAGCAAAAATACCAGTAATTACTTCTACAATTAGAAATGAAATAGTAATGATAAGGACGAGTCTTAATTTCTTCGCATGATCGTGGTGATTTTTTTTATCATTAACATTTGAATGCAAAAGTTTTTGTGTAAATTAAGATGTATAGCATATAAGTTTTTTCCGTCATTTATTACATTGATTGTGAAAGATGAATAAACAATAATGTTACAGTATTAATATAAAATCATCGAGTAGAGCTAAACTTGAGATTATGAAGAATATTCTTTTCTTTTCAATATTTTATCATGTTAATTTGTTCAAAAAAAATTGTTACTACAAATGTTTACAATATAAAATATTCTCATAGGAAATGTTATTACTAGTAGATTTATTTTTTAATATTATAGTTATCATAAATATTTACCAGAAATATTATATCGTCAACAGAGTTCGCCATCTGTGCAATCTTTAAACAATCACGAATATTTTTAGATTTGATATTATACCAAACCGCATATACTATTTCGTCGATTATTTTTTGATTAATGCTCTTTTTTGATAGTAATTTAGTTACAATTTGATGAAATTCCTCATAGGAGTACCCTTTAAGAATTAGCGATAGAAATCTGGAACGAAGAGGATGTATTATTTTATTTATATCATTACATGTAGCAAATATACTTATTTTGGTTTCCATTTTGCGAGTTTTATTATACTTAGTTTCAGAAACAATCCCAGTTTCCATTAAATTTAAGAAAACTGTTTGGTCTTTTGGTAAAATTTTATCAAATTCATCTATTAGGAGGTATTTAATATTATTATTGAATATATAGTCAATCAAACCAGGTTTTGACATGTTACTACCATCTACAAAATAAGAATTTGGTAATGCTAATAAACATCTCATAAAAATCGTTTTGGCAGATGCAGGAGGTCCAGCTAAAGCAATATGAATTGGTTCAATAGAATTAATAGCCATCATAAAGAGTTTTTTAATATCATCATAGCCTACTATGTCATTGAAAATTTCTATTTTGTTATAATCAATTTTATTAATATCATTTTTATTTGTAATATCATAGCGATTTATGTATGGAATGTTAAGAGAATCTGTTCGTTTTAATCTTGTTTTATTCAAGACAATTGGTAAATTTTTCTTTTTTATTGTTTTGGTAAAAACTTGATAAATCAAATTCTTAAGTATATTTTGTTTCATTTCCCAAAATTTTGTAATAAATTATTGTTGTTGATAGTTTCTGCTTGTTATTATTAACTTAAATTCACAATTATAAATAAAAAGAAAGAACTTATCTCTTCTAAATATTTACTCCCTTTTTACTAATACATAATGAGGAATATTTGACAATGTTGCTGGATAAGAAGTCTTGTATTCCCACCCTTCTCTTAGTAATCTTCTTGCTTCATCTATGTCACTAACTGTAAATATGTCTATAACCCTCTTCCGTCTTAACTTTTGGTCTGAAACTTCATTTTTAACCATTGGTGAGGTTTTATATTTATGTATGTGTTCTAAGCCATTATCATCCATTAACTTCCAAAATATTTTATCATCGTATCCATTTTCTACCTTTTTGAACCATATCATCTGTTCTGGAAAACCAGCAGATTTACATCTTGTACATTCATGCATCTTTTTTTGCGGTTGTGATGCTTCCGCTTTATTATATGTAGACATTAGTAAAAGCTTTAGAATCATGCTTATAATGGTTGAGAACTTGGAGGAGAGGGAGAGATCATCAAGTTTTTCACTTTGTAATTATTATAATTCATGTATGAAAAAAATTTTCACGATAACTTATGTGAATTTTAATTGTAGGAAAAATGAATTAATTATACCTCCTATTTCTATATATTGTTTTAAACTTTAGTAGTAGTAGTATTGTAGTAGTAGTAGTATTGTAATTTTAGAAAATTGAAGATGTGTTTTTTTAAATCTCAATTCAGTATTTAATACCCTCACTATTCATTTTTTAGCACCTTTAAGAATGATTACATTATATCATTATTGTTCCACCATCAATAATAATAGTATTACCTGTAGAATAAGAAAAATCATTGCTTGCTAAATGTGAAGCAATTTTTGCTACTTCCTCAGGCTTCCCCCATCTTTTAAGAGAAGTTTCCTCTTCTGCTATAGATTTATGTTTATCATCCATTGAGTAATAGGTGGCATCTGTCGATATATTCCCTAAAGCCAAAGTATAGGCACGAATATTATAAATTCCATATTCTCTTGCTATGTGTTTTGTTAGACCTATAATCCCAGATTTTGCTATAGTATAAGGAGATCCTTCAATATGCCCACTAAGAGCTGGAGTAGATGAAATATTAATAATTACTCCACCTTTTTTTTTATTGTTATTATTCTCATTTTCATTATTTACCATTTGTCTAATAACTGCTTTTGAAAGTCTAATTGATCCCATTAGATCAACATTAATTATTTCCATAAAACGGTCATTTTCAATTTCATGTAATTTTTTATACCATAATTCCTTGTCAAATCTATATCCTGCATTGTTAATTAAAATATCTATTTTACCAAATTTTTTTTTTATATCATCTATACAATAGTTTATGTTATTTGTATTGGTTACATCTAATTCTGTTGCATAGGTTTTACCATTGATAATTTCCGATACTTTTTTAGCATTTTCAATATGCCTGGAACAAACAATTACCAAAGACCCGCAGATTTCGGAAAAATATTTAGCCATTTCATAGCCGATTCCTCTAGAGGATCCACTAATTAAAATAATTTTATCTTCTAAAGACATGGTAGTGATTAATATATCCTAGTATGTAAATATGTAGAGTAATAAGTAATTTTGTCCATTTAAATACGTGATCATAAAATAACTATAATTTTTATCTGATATAAAATATAATTTTTCTAGACAAACGATTATAGTCTTCTTGTGGACTCCGAAAATAAATATAATCATATGTAGTAAACATGTCCAAATATTTCAATACAGTGAGAGTTCAAAAAGAATAAAGCAATTATAAATGAAAGAAAGGTAACAGTTTTCAAGCTTTCAACTGTTTCAAAAAACATTTGCTATGGACATTTTTTTGTCATTGTAAGGATTGGAAATTGAAGAAGTTTGAACTTGTTATTATATATCCAGTTTTAAATCATATAATTCTTGTAACGATGGTTGTATTAACCCATGAATGATTTTTACTACTTCAGTATATGGTTTTTTCATTTCAATAGTGGTGACAAGTTTAGCAATCCCTTCGTTTAATTGATTAACTTTCTCTAGTTCATTCATTGAGTGTTCTGTCTGGATTTCTTTGAATAAATCTGAAACTGTATATGATAATCCTAACGCTGTCGAATAGGCCGTATCATTCTGAATTTCTTTACTACCATTCGTAGGATTCTGGTCGTGTCTATCCATACTAGTAGCTGACGTATTCATAAATTGTGGTTGTTGATGGTTGCTGCTGGTGTTGTCCATACTTATAGTTGACGTATTATATGGTTGTACATTAAATGAATTGGCATAATTGATATCTATGTCATTCACTAAATTAGCTAATCTTAAAGCTTGTGTTGTTGAATTATTCAAAATATCGTCTGCAATCCTTACTGTTATTGCTTCATCTAAAACTGCCTCAAAATCCAATACAGTTTTATCTATTTGTGCTTTGGTAATATTTTTTGCTTCGATCAAAGAAAATGTCTTTATAGATGAAGAAATTTCATTGGCTACTCTTTTATTTTCTTCTTGAACTTCTTTGTTTGTATCATTATTATAAAGCTGTTTTAATAATTGGGCATGCTTAATTGCGGAATCATAATCATTTTCTAAAATAAATTGTTCAATTAATTGAGCCTGAGTTTTTAATTTATCAACTAAAGCTAAAAATAGTACACTTTCATTTGTTGAAAAAGTGTGAGCGTATATTTGACTATTTGAAATTGACATAGTAATAACTAGTAAAAATAGTAGAGTAAGTGTTCTCAAGATATGGTATATAATATTATCCTAAATAATAAATTTATGGTACAAATATAAAATTCAACTTCTAATCACTAACCGGGATTATAAAAAAGGGGAATAAAGAGGATGTTATGATCTCAAGTTTATAAAATTCAATTCAAAATATCCCAAATTAATCATAAGGTAATATAAATATTATTTATGATCGTAAACTCAATAAATTCAAAAAAAATTATTTCTTTAGTCACGTTATTTTAAAAACTTCTTTTTGACAAATGGTACTATCAGTTTTCTGAAGTTGGGAACTAGAATAATTATCATAATAAAAAAGAAAATTATAAAGAATATGACTGTAACTAAGAGTTGATTATTACCATGTGATATTTCAATCTCAAAACTTTCTATAAGAGGATAAGTTTCGTATTTAGGATCTCCTGCGACTTTAGTTAACAATGATAAAGAGTATTTGGATTGGTTTTGAAAAGTATAAGAGAAAGTGATATCCGCAAATTCATGAAACTTGTAGGGCACTTGGTAGACTATTTTTTTTGAAATCGTATCCATTATTATTAATGATATAAAAGTATTAGTAACATCACTCCCATATTTTTGGACATTAAAATTCAATAAAGTACTATTATCATTTACTTTTGGTTGAGCGGGATATGGTAAGAATGCAATAGTGTAACCATCTTTTTCTTTAAATATAGCATTAGGTATTGCTGATGAAATATGAGCATATACTTTAATATTCCAAGTTGGAATTAGAGAAATCAATAATAGCATTCCTATAATCAACACTAAACAAATTATAATGTTAAACTGATTCAAAATTATCATTTACTTGAATATAAGTTATATCTAAATAAATAAATATTAAAGAACGACCATGTAATTGCTAAAGAGAATTTGAATTTTTATAATTTTATTAATTACCAAACAATCTCCAAGCAGGGCAAATTCCCGAGAAAACAAATTAATTCTTGAAGATGGTATAAAATAAAAGTAGTATCAATGAGAGAATTAAAAAAAAAAATTTTCTTGTCTTCTAGTCTAATTTTGTTTTTCTTATTATGTATTACAAGTTATTTTCCTACTAAAGTTTATGCTCATCCTATAGTAACTGATTCAAATCCTAAGCAATTTCAATCCTTGGAAAATCCACCAGATCGCGTTACAGTTTTTTTCAGTGAACCTATAGTTTTACAGTATAGCCAAATTTCTGTAATTGATTCGGAAGGAAATAGAGTAGATGAGGGAAATCCAGAAAATTATAATGGAGATACTTCTACTATTTCTGTACCATTAAAAATAGGAATAGCTGAAGGAACTTTTACTATCAATACTAAAGTACTCTCTGCAGTTGATGGACATGTAGTTGATGGCTCTGTGGTTTATAGTATTGGAGGTGGAGAGGCGGATTTTAGTCAAATAAAGTCTAAAACCAAAGACATTTTTCATTTATTATCAATAGAAAATTCTCTTAGTAGGATACCAGGGTATGTTGGTCAGATTGTAATAGTTGGAACCTCATTCATATTTTTGTGGATTCAAAAACCTTTATCAAAATATGAATGGATCAAAAGTATTATTCAATCAAATTTGTATCTAATCAAGAGAGATTTAATAAAATTGATTATTATTGGAAATATTCTGGTACTTTTTTCTATTATTGCTACGGTACTAATTCAAGCTTCTGCTATAGGAGGTTCTGTATGGGATGTATTAACTACAGAATTTGGAAAGATTATCATTATTCGGTTAGGTTTGACTTTAGTATTATTAGCATTTTTACTATTTTATTATAAAAAATTAAACAATTCTAAAAAAGCCGGAGTTAAAGTTGGATATTTTATTGCTATAATATGTCTAGGCTTGGGTTTATTATTTACCAATAGTATGATATCTCATTCTGCAGCATTAAAGAGTTTTGGTCCTATTCTAATAGATTTTTTCCATGGAATAGCTGCTTCCTTGTGGATTGGAGGGTTGATTTTTTTGGCGTTTGTGTTTGTTTCAAAAATATTTTTAATCAAAGATGAAGAATTAAAAGCAAAAATTATTTCGATGATAATTCCTCGATTTTCAATTATAATAATACCGGTGTTAGGTAGTATATCTATAACTGGACCAATCTTATTGTGGTCATTAGAAGCTAATCTTTCGACGACCATTGCTTCACTGTATGGTAAAATATTGATTGTAAAATTAATACTTGCTGCTATCATGATAATAATAGGAGGTTATCATCAATTCATAACTGAAAAAAGAATTTCAACTTTATCAATAAAACAAATAGGGAACAAAGGTCATAGCAAAGAATCATTTGCAAATGAACCCAACTATCTAAAGCGATTTATTTGGAGTTTAAGAACGGAAGCACTTATAGGATTAGGTCTTTTGTTTGTAGTTTCCTTAATGACCAATATGGTATTACCTTCAGGTGAATTACCATCTTCCAACATTGCCAATTATACCGAAACTATAAACCTTGAAAACGTAGTCCAAAATAGTAATATTTATTCTACTGTTGTTTATAGCGAAAATCAGAAAATACAAATCCATTTAGAGCCAGGTAGATTGGGAGAGAATAAAATGTTTGTAGAATTTTCTGATTACAATAATAATCCAACAGCTAACATAATTAACGCTACCATAAAATTATCACAAATACAACGAGGGATTGGACCAATTCTAATAGATATGGAAAAAATTTCTAACGGTCAATTCCATGCAGTAGTTCCTTTTAGTGCATTGGGATTATGGAATATCGAGATACAGGGAAAGACATTGCAGCCTAATACTCCGAATACTATTGCTACCTTTGAAATAAATATAAAACCTCGAATCTCTGATTTACAATTTAATATTACCGAATACAAAGCACCTCAAAGCAGTCTTTTACTGTATCCTGTTTACCAGGCTAGTACTGATTCTATTTGGGTAGGTGATTCCCTGCCTGGAAGTGGAAGATTGTGGAAATTTGATATTCAGAATAAGAACTACCAAGAGCATACAATCAATGGTATAAATCTAATAACCTTATCTGTTTTTGATCCAAAAAATCCTAACATCTTGTGGTTTATAGATCCAACCTCTAATATATTAGGTAAATTCAACACTGACACTAATAAAACTGAAACATACGAACTACCAAAGAAAGGAGTGATATCGGGCTTGACAATAGATAACAGTGATAACGTATGGATGAGCATTATACAAGATAATTCAATTCTAAGATTTGACATAAATAAAAATAACTTTGAAACGTTTAGAATTCCTACAGAAAATTCAAGACCATTAAGCCTTATTTATGATGAAAATAATAATTACGTCTGGTTTGCGGAATCAGTAGGCAAAATAGGAAGATTAGATATACAAACTAAGACAATTAACGAATATCCTAATGTCACAGAATCCAATACTTCAAAGAGATCTATCTTATCTGAACCAACAGCATTACTGTTGGATGCAAAAAATTCTAATCTCTATATTAGTGACCATGAAAAAAATTCTGTTATTCGATTTAATACGGTAACTTCTGTATTTACAGAATATCATTTAACCGATATTAACGGATTAGCATTTGGAATGGCTTTAGATGCTTATGATAATTTATGGATAGCTCAACATGTTTCAGACACACTAGCAATATTAGATCCAGATACAGGAGAAACTATTAATATGGATATTCCAACGTCAAATTCTTTTGTACAATATCTTGTGACAGATTCAAAAAAAGATGTATGGGTTGCTGAGCAGCGAGGCAATGCTCTAGCAAAAGTTGCAATCAAATTTATTCCCAATAATTCGCCAAACATAGCATTAATCCCAAGTTCAGTAACTGATAATGATAAAAATAATAACAATAATCAGACAGATAACAACATTGCCAATAAAACAATATTTAATGAATTTCGATTTAGCGATTTTTTTGGTCCATTTATTATAATTGCAATAGCTGCTTCAACAATACTATATGTAAATAGTAGTGAGCAATTGAGAAAAAAACTGTTAGATATAGAAAATATTGAAGCTAAAAAAATAAAAGGTAACCAGAAAAAATAATTCTATTTATTTTTACCTTCAAGAGAAAGTGAATCGAGAATCAAGAAAAGATAGAATAAAACTAGAATAAATGCAATTGTAAAGGAATATTCAAATATTAATATTTAAAATGGGTGATAACATCCATAAAACTTATAATAAATGTATTTCAGCCAATAGTTAAATATTTTAAAAAATTTAATTCAATGACATATTACTATAATAAACATACTTAATAATTAATCTGAATATTATAAATATTAAAAAGGAAAAGAAAAATATTAAGTCACTCATGAAATTAATACAAACAAAATTATTATTTGATGGTAGTAATGAGAAAAAGAATTGTTTTATTGGAATTGAAGGGAATGAAATTAAATTTGTCGGTCATAACCAGCCATCAGGAACACACGAAATTATAGAACATTGTGAAGCGGTCACCCCCTCATTTATTGATGCTCATAGTCATATAGGTATGGTTAGAGCTGGAGAACCTTCTAACGAAGAAGAAGCCAATGAACATATGGATTCCATTTCTCCTTTATCTAATGCTTTGCATAGTATATATATGGATGATCCCTCCTTTCAAGAATCTGTTGAATCAGGTATTCTATATTCAGTAGTGTTACCGGGAAGTGGAAATGTAATTGGTGGTAAAGCAGTTTTAATCAGAAATTTTTCGTCAAATATAACTAATGCTTTTATTTCAGATATAGGAATAAAAACAGCTTTAGGATATAACCCAAGAAGTACCATAAAATGGAAAGGAACTCGGCCCTCTACAAGAATGGGAGCAATAGCCATTCTTCGTGATAATCTCTTGAAAGCTAAAAAAGCAATGACACTTTTAGCAAAAAAGAAAAAATTGATTGACGAAATTGATCCACAGTTAGAACTTTTCCTCGATATTTTGAAAAAAAAATACAAATTGATGGTACATGTTCACAAAGAAGATGATGTTATGATTATGATAGAATTGGTTAAAGAATTTAAGATAGAGGTGATTGCAAATCATTTATGTGATGTTCATAATGAACACATCTTCCAGCAATTACAGTTGAATAAAATTCCTATCATCTATGGACCTTTAGATTCTTTTCCATACAAAGTAGAATTAAAACACGAAAGTTGGAGAAATATAGAAAAATTGTTAAGATCACATTCTAAATTTGCATTAATGACTGATCATCCTGTACTATTACAAAGAAATCTCTTTTTCTGTTTAAGACATTTATTAAGATTTGGTACCTCAAAAGCAGAAGCAATTTCAAAGATAACAAAAGAACCTGCCGATATAATTGGAGCACCGACTATAGGACAAATAAAACCAGGCTTCAAAGCATCCCTCACTCTTTGGAACAATGATCCGTTTTTGCTATCTAGCTATGCAAAAACAGTATTTGCAGAAGGAAAAATTGTTTACCAAGAATAGCAATATTTTTTTTTGATATTTAATGGTAACGTAACAAATCTAAAATAATTTTTTATATTCTATCATTGATTATTTGTTTGGAATTGAAAGAAAGTGTCGTAGAGATTACAAAAATGATTTCCATTAATATAAGGGAAGAACCCTAGTAAATAAGATTATTGAGAATGTATATTTATCTAATTTCCGGCGATATTTTTTCATCGTATCTGTGTGAAAAAAAAGTTAGTTAAGAATTATTTTGATTGATCCTGCTATTCTATTATTATTACTTCCATTTCTCAATATTACTTCCTTTCTGTATTCGATTTTAAATTAACTTATTGTAACAAAGAGTATTATTCAGAAGAATTTTAAGTTAATTCTATTGATAATGAAGCATGGGAATCCTTACTAGTAGAGAAATTCTAAACCGTTTAAATAAAGATATCATTATTGATCCGTTTAATATTAAAAATTTAAATCCAAATAGTTATAATTTAACTTTACATGATGAACTAAAATTTTATGATTGTGATTTTTTAGATATGAAAAAAGAGAATTCAACAAAAATTCTAAAAATTCCAATGGATGGGTTATGGCTTGAACCTGGAGAAACATATCTGGGAAGAACAATTGAGTATACAGTAACTAAAAATTTGGTCCCAATTATCAAAACACGTTCTTCTATAGCCAGACTTCATATACAGATAATTCATAGTGCAGGATTTGGAGATATAGGTTATTCGGGTCATTGGACAATCCCTATATCTGTAATAAAAAAGACAAAAGTTTATCCTTTTGTTACCATTTGTCAAATTTATTATAATGATATTACTGGAGAAATCGATAAGGAGTATAATGTTAACGATAAGTATCAAAATAGCAGAGATATAATGGCCTCAAAAATATATAAAGAATTTGAATCGAAAATATAATAAAATATATAATAAATAACTATAGAGCAAAATAGATGGTATTAAAAAGTAGGCATAACTGGACAAATTGTTTAATCCGAAAATTTTACTATTATAATCATCAATATATATTGATAAATTAATTAATTGATTATCATTGCTGTTTTAATGTAATAGACATAGTCATTACAGATTATAAAATAGATAGATCTAAAAAAGAACTTAGACGTTCTAGACATTAAATAATAATAACTATTCTTTAAATCACTATCTATCTTTTTTTTAAAATAATCAATTTCTAATTTAGAGAATTTTAATTGCAATAATTAAATAATATATCTTATATATTAATTTAGTTGAATTTACACATTTACAATACTACCTCTGCTTGAGTTAATATTCATTGACCTTAAATTTCATATGGAAGGAGTTCTCTTAGTTATTATGGAACAGGTTGCCATGCTTATAGAAAAGCAGGCAGAAGAATTAAAGTTTAGAGCACGAAAAGATAGTGCCAGGTACGATCCACTATTCAAGGTAGGCACAGAAGTTGAGGCATGTCTGTTAGATGATAAGGGAGATTCTGTCAATGCTTCCCCACTAATCAAAGAATTACAAAACTCTAAATTTTTTCAAAATTCTGGTTGTATGATTGATTATGAGTATGGATCTGGTCAATTTGAATTTAAAACTTCTCCAATACCAATTACAAATTTGTTAGATCTAGATATATTGTATGAAGAATTTATCATTGAACATTTAGAAAAAGCCATTAAAAAAGTTTACAAAGAAAAAATAGTTATTCCAGTCTTCCTTGGTGCGAATCCATCTCCAAATATTCTTCAAGATAATATAGTCACCGATATTGATAGGTATAAGAAATTATTTGAATGGCAAAGTAAATTCTCTGATATAGAATTTGAAGGCAAAAAGTTTAAAGCTGCACATATACCAGCAGGAATACAGGGATTTCATTTCCATTTACAGGGACGAAATCCTACCTATGCCGTATTAATGTTTAACCATATTTTAAATCTTATTTCATCTTCAATAATACTTGGTGCTAACAGCAAACTTTTTGCTGGCAAAGTATTTTCCTTTCATGAACCAAGGATATATCTATATGATCAGTCTGAACAACAAAATTCAGGATTTCCTGCAATCGCGACATATCCTAAGAATATAGAAAATTATATAGATTATATTAAATCAAGAAAACCGATAATTGCCCGAGATTACTTTGACCTTGAAAAAGAAAGGCATGATGATGTACGAATACGTTTGAATTCTGAATTTTATCGTGTTGAAACAAGGATAGTATCAGTACAGCCAACACCAAAAGCATTGATGGCTATGATTGAATTTTTTGTTGGCTATATATACAAAGCTATTCTTGAAGAATCTTACGGTGAGAAACTGCTAAGAAGTCTTTCAATATTGAGAGAAGAAAGACAAGCATCCGTGCAATCAGGTTTTAATGCTGCATCGCATTTTCCTATGGTGGATACAATAAAAGTTCAACTTGATTATGCCAGAAAAGGATTATCTGATCTAAATGTTAAACCAGAGTTTTTAAATATATTGGATAGCCGAGTGAAAAATAGAATATCTCCAAGCGAATATGTTGCTTCACTATGGGACAAAAAGTTTAATGGTTCAGTTAACCAAACTATATTCGAGGTAATATCTCACATATGGGAAAGAACAAAAAAAAATGAACCCATAATGTAGTATGGTATTTGAGTATAATAAATTACTATTCATTATTTCTTTTTTATTTTTACTGATATTTCAAAATTTAACTATATATTATTAACATTCATAACAATATTCAGTTTGAATAAGATTGACTATATAATAGATTCACATATGAATGATCTCGTATCAGATCTTCAACTCTTAATAAGGCAACCAAGTGTTTCTGCTAAGAACCATGGGGTTCTTGAATGTTCTATTTTAGTAAAAAAAATAATGGAAAAGGCTGGCATAAAAACGGAATTACTTTTTCCTGAACAAACAAAAGGTAACTCTAAAGCTAACAGTTTCAATATAGATCATAAACTTGATAGAGAGAATGTTTTACCTCCATTAATATATGGAGAAGTCCACTCAAAAGGAAATCCTAAAGGTAAAACCCTTTTGTTTTATAACCATTATGATGTACAACCAGAAGATCCTATTGAATTATGGGAAAATAAGGAGGCTTTTAGTGGCAAAGTTAGTGGAAATTATATTTATGGCAGAGGTTCATCAGATGATAAAGGTGAATTAATAACAAGAATAAAAGCAGTAGAATATCTTTTGAAAAGTTCTGGTGATGTTCCTTGTAATATCAAATTTATTGTAGAAGGTGAAGAGGAAATTGGAAGCCCCAACTTGGAAAAATTCCTTATACAAAACAAAGAAAAATTAAACTGTGATGGAGTGATATGGGAATTTGGTTACATAGATGAAAAAGAAAGACCAATTATTATGTTAGGTCTTAAAGGTATCTTATATGTGGAACTTATAGCTAAAGGAGGACCATCACGAGATGTTCACTCTAGCCTAGCAACACTCATAGAAAATCCTGCTTGGATTCTGGTAGATGCACTAAAGAGCCTTCGCGATAGTGATGGAAAAATTTTAATAAAAAATTGGTATAAAGAAGTAAGAGATTTTTCAGAAGAAGAACTTGAAATATTAGATAAGGAACCTTTTGATGAGGAAATATTTAAAAGAGAATATGGTATTAGTAAATTTTTAAATAATGTAAAGGATATTGAGGCTAAAAAGTTCTATCAAGGAATGCCTACGTGTAATATAAGTAGTCTAATAGCTGGATATCTTGGGAAGGGGTCTAAAACTATTATTCCACATAAAGCTATAGCAAAATTAGATTTCCGTTTAGTTCCTAGTATGGATCCACTTATGCAATTTAAAAGACTTTGTGACCATATGCAAGACCAGGGCTTTAACAAAAATTTACTTGAAATTAAATTATTACAGAAGGAATGGCCAGCACGAACAACTCCTGTTGACCATCCTTTTGTAAAAGTTGTTGAGGAATCCGCTACTTCTATATTTGGTTCTACAATAAAAAGTATATCATCAGCAGCTACAGGTCCAATGTATTACTTTATCAATATCTTAGATGCACCTTGTGTTTGTATTGGGTCCTCATATAAGTATGGTAAGTCTCATTCACCAAATGAATTTGCTAGATTAGATTTATTAAATAAAACAACCAAATGGATTAGTACTATAATCAAAAATTTTGGAAATACAAAAATAAAATAATTGATGAAGATACTATTAGTGTCAAATTGAAAAAAATTAAAAAGTAATTATAAGATAAAAACTGCCGCACTTAAAACTGTAGTCCACATTCCATCTTTATGTCCTTCTGCTGATTGAGTGAAATTCTGAGTTTTGTAAATTTTACCGGATAATTTCCATTGTTCTTCTTTTTCATTCCATGTTAACGAAGAATCGTTTGGTAACCCCATTATTGTAGCAAGCATTTCCATAGCCATATCTTCTGCATAATCACCTGCCTTTAGTGCAGTCTCACCTGTCGAGTGATGCTCAGAAAGGTATCCATATTGATCATTGTCAGCTGGATATGCTAAACCTATAGAGGATGCTATAAGTCTATTTGGCTCATTGGTTGATGATCTAGCCATTACTGCAAATGTAATTTGACCAGGAAGAAGATATTTTCTTCCCTCCTGAATACTAATTATTTTACATTGTGATGGCTTGATACTAGACACTGTTACTAAATTAAGATCGGAAATCTTAGCATCTCTCAATGCAAGCTCAAAACTCGTTAAATATTCCTTATGTACTCCTTTACCTTTTGTAAAAAAAATGGCTTTTGGAACATAATTAATTGGATTGGAAAATACGCTTGAATCTAGAGATTTTTTATACATTAGCAAGATAGTATTAAAGAGGAGTATTAAGATTTTCCTGTTTAGAATAATTATATTAATTTTCAAAAAAATAACTTTTTGGATAATTTAAATTCACTTATTTTTATATATATTTTACATATATATTTTTTATAACTTTAAATTTTGTTATTGATAGATAGATACTCTTTGTATTTTTATACATTAATTGCTATATTATAATATTAAAGAAGAGGGTCATCCTGAATCTGACTGACACCGAATTGCATTCATTTACTATTGCTTTTAAACATCTAAAAATATGCAACTAAAATCACAGCATTTTATTAATTTTTTCTATCAGTAAAATGATATTTTTAATATGACTTCCATGCCAATACAATTTATTACATCTTTTACATTTATAAAATTCATTATTATTTTTAATTACTCTATGATAAATTTCATTTTTTATTAAGTTTACATCTTTTATAATTTCTAGTTTATTGTTACAAATAGAACAACGATGGCAAGTAAATAAAGTATCTATAACTTTTATTTCTATGTTACTAAAAATGGTAATTAAATTTTCAATTTCTGTATTTTTATTAATAATTATTGAAGAACAGTGGTAATGTTTAGATCTATAAAATAATTCCTTATCACTGGTTAATAAAATTCTTTTTGTTTTCATAAGAAGCTCTAATATTTCTCTATCATTTGTATTTGAAGAAATATAAATAGTATCAAATCCAAGTATCCTTAATTTTTTTGCAATTTTTCCTAACATTGCATCAGCTATAAACGAATAGTCCTCTTTAATTTTTGATCACCTATATGAAATAAGAATAATAAATGTAGATCTACGAATACAGCACTTCATAATATTACTAAATTCAAATTATAGTAAAGCATTGTATTTGTTACACTTAATATATAATTTTTATTATTATTATTATTATTATTGTTGGGTCTTTGATTTAAGAACATTTAGTGCAGACCCATAACGAAACCATTCTATTTGATGATGATTATAAGAATGGTTCAAATTTATTTCTTCTTCACTTATTTTGGCTTCTTTCTCCTTATGAACAATCTTACACTTTACAGGTTTCGAGGGTTCTAATTTATCTAATCCTATTATGCTTATTCTATCATCTTCATGTATCTTATCATAATCTGAACTATTTTCAAAAGTGAGTGCTAAAATCCCCTGTTTTTTTAGGTTTGTTTCATGTATTCTGGCAAAACTCTTTGATATTACTGCAGCACATCCCAAATATCGAGGGGTCATTGCTGCGTGCTCTCTACTACTACCCTCCCCATAGTTTGTATCTCCTATTATAACCCAATTAAGACCTTTTTCTTTATACTCTCTTGCAACATGGGGATATGATTCTATCTTTTCATTAAATAAATTCTTTCCATTTCCGATTTGGTTATCATGAAATGCATTTTTTGCTCCTAATAACAAATTATCACTTATTCTATCAAGATGTCCTCTATACATTAGCCATGGACCGGCTGGAGAAATATGATCGGTAGTACATTTTCCTTTGACTTTTGCAAGAATTGGGATTTCTAGAATGTCTTTGCCATTCCATTGTGAGAATGGTTCTAACTTTTGTAATCTTTCACTATCGCTATCTATTATTACCTCAATATTATCTGGCTCAGTGGATGGTTCTACATAAACATCCTTTACATTTGCAAACCCTTTTGATGGAACTTCTGGGGCCAATGGTGGAGGTTCAAGTTTGAATTTTGTTCCATCTTTTGCTTCAATTATATCTGTTAGGGGATTAAATGAAAGTTTTCCACCAAGAGCTAATGCAATCACAATTTCAGGGCTGGCTATGAAATTCATTGTATCTCTTTTTCCATCATTTCTTCCAGGAAAATTTCTATTGTAAGATGTAACAATAGTATTAGGTTCACCACTTTTGATTTCAGGCCTACTCCACTGGCCTATACATGGACCACAAGCATTTGCTAAAACAGTTGCACCGATATCTTTGAGGATTTTCATTTGTCCATCTCGTTCAATTGTTGCCCTAATCATTTCCGACCCAGGTGTTACCAAAAGCGAAGTTTTGGTTTTAGCACCATTCTGTTCAGCTTGTTCGGCAATACCTGATGCTCTTGACATATCCTCATAAGAAGAATTTGTACAACTACCAACAAGAGCTACTGAAATCTTATCGATATATTTATTTCTTAAAACATCTTGTTTCATTTGGGAAATTGGTCTACCTAAATCTGGAGTATGAGGACCAACTATGTAGGGCTCTAAAGTGGATAAATCAATTCTAATTACTTTATCAAAATACTTTTCTGGTTCAGCCTCCACTTCTGGATCCTGTGTTAAAATATCAATATTTTCATTAGCAATCTCAGCAATCTCAGCTCGATTTGTAGATCGAAGATATGTCTCCATTCTTACATCATAATCAAAAATTGAACATGTTGCTCCAATCTCTGCACCCATGTTCGTTATAGTAGCTTTTCCTGTACAACTAATTGATTTGGAACCAGGACCAAAATATTCTATTATTGCATTTGTACCCCCCGAAACAGTTAATTTTGATGCTACATACAAAATGATATCTTTCGGAGCTGTCCATCCATTTAACTTTCCTGTCAGATACACTCCTATTCGTTTAGGATATAAAATCTCCCATGGCATACCTGCCATAGTTTCTGCAGCATCCAATCCACCAACTCCTACAGCTATCATACCCAATCCTCCAGCATTAGGAGTATGTGAATCAGTCCCTATCATTAAACCACCAGGAAATGCATAATTTTCCAATACTACTTGGTGAATTATTCCTGCACCAGGTTTCCAAAATCCTACACCATATTTTCTTGATGAAGATTCTAAGAATTTAAAAACTTCATTATTCTCATATAATGCAGCCTTGGTATCAGAAACTCCTTCTAGTCTTGCTTGAATTAAATGATCACAATGAACAGTAGTGGGTAAAGTAGTTCGCTTTAAACGTGATTGCATAAACTGTAAAAGTGTCATTTGACCTGTTACATCTTGTAATGCAACTCTATCAGGACGTAATAAGACATAACTTTTTCCTCTTTCTAAATTTTTATTTTGATCATCTTTTTCCATATCAAAAAGATGCCCTATCAATATTTTTTCACTCAATGTAAGATTGTCGTTCTTGATTTTTTCTTTATAGTATGAAATATTTTTCCTAGATTTTTTATAAACAGCAGAAACCAAATCAGGAGTAGTTTCTACTTTGTTTATCATAGTCATGTGTTTTACATTAATAATTATGTCATACGGATATAAGAAATTTCTTAATCAGTTTATGTATATTTTAAAATGTAATTACAAGTATTTTGTAGAAGATACATAAGGGTAGTAATATACGATTTAAGTAAAATTATAATTAAATAATATTGTTTGACCATTTGTATAGAGATTGTTAATCTCCTGCTTCAGTTGATTCGACTTCCCATTCATTTAACTCTTCCTTAAGTTCCTGGTCATCTTCAATGTCTTTGTTATTTTCTATTTTTTTAGCATTTTCTGCTTTTTTATCTTCTAATACCATAGGATATCCTTTGTCTATATCCAATAAATTATTTACTAATATTATAAAACGAGAATAAAATAATTCCTCTATAACCTACAAATTTTATATTTCCATTCTATTAAATAAAAAAATTTAATGTCTAATAGCACCCAATGTGAGTCCTCTGACCATTTGTTTTTGAAACATTAACATCAATACTAAAATTGGAATTAATGCTATATTTATTCCAGCAGTTAAATAACCCCATTCAATACTATATAGAGAGACAAATTCATATAATGCCACCTGAAAAACCATTGAATCTGGCCTATTAGCCAAAACTATTGGAAGTATAAATTCATTCCAAGAGAATCTAAATGCTAGGACTGCAGCAATAGCAAAGCCAGGCATTGATAAGGGTATGGTTATTCTTCTTAATACCCCTAAAGTTGAACATCCATCTATTAATGCCGCCTCTTCTAGCTCTCGAGGAATAGTTTCAAAATAGCTTTTTAGCAAAAATATATTTAAAGGAATGATTAGAATTTGGAAAGTGAGTATTAGACCTAAAAGCGAATTTAATAGTCCTATTTGAGAGAACATAATATAAAGTGGAATTATATTTATTAAAACTGGGATCATAAAAAGTCCTAAAATAATACTAAGCAAAATGTTTTTACCTTTAAATTGAAATCTAGCAAAGGCATAACCCCCTACAGCGCTAATTGCGACACTTAGGATCGTACTTCCTATGCTGACAATGAAGCTATTAAAAAGGCTATGCATGATATGTGGTTCTGTCATTACAAAAATATAGTTCTCAAATGTAGGATTGTTTGGAATAAATTGCGGTGGAAGTGAGATTGCTTCTTCATTAGATTTAAAAGAGGTGGAAAGAACCCACACAAGTGGTAACAAAGTAATAAAAAGATATGTAAATAACAATATGTAAATAACTGGTTTTTCAGCAAAGAACCATTTAGAATATCCAAATACCGATGAAGTACGCAAATTTTTTTTCATGATGTATCCACCTTCCAAATCATCATATTTTCTTGTTTCTCACATCGAATAATTTCAGGTATACAAAGGCAACTGCTATGTTCATGATGATGAGTAATATACCAACTGCTGCTCCTTCCGAAAAATATCCAAATTCAAAAGCCTGTTTATACATGTATAAAGACATTGTTGTTGTAGAAGATAAGGGACCCCCATTGGTCATAATCAATTGCAAATCAAAAAAGTTAATGGTCCAAACGGTAACTAATATTAAATTGGTTAAAATGAAAGATTTCAAAAGTGGAAGAGTGATATAAAAAAATCTCCTAAACTTGGTTGCACCATCAATAATAGCTGCTTCATAAAGTGTAGGATTAATTGAAAGTAATCCTGCAGTAAGAAATAATATTGTGAAAGGGGCACCATACCAAGTATTTGCTACAATAACGATCCATATGGCTAAATTAGGATCGGAAAACCACCCAATAGATTCTAGACCTAATTTTTCTATTCCATAATTAATAATTCCAAAACTATCATCAAAGAGAAACTTAAAAGAGAAACCTGTAATAACTGTGGATACTGTCCACGGAATAATAAACAATGTCCTAAATAATCCTGAAGCCCTAATCTGTTGATTTAATAAAAGAGCTATTAGCAGTCCAATCCCGAATTGAAGTAGGACAGATCCACATACAAAAACTAATGTAACTTTGAGTGAATTGTAAAAATTGGAGTCAGAAAAAATATTATAAAAGTTTTTAAACCCTACAAAATTCCACTGTTTTATTATTGTAAGAATAGACACATCATGTAACGAAATATATATATTCCAAATCAATGGTACAAAAAGAAATACAAATAATATGATAATACTAGGTAATAGAAAAATATAAGGCTCAAAACTTTTTAAAATTAACATTTACAATCTGTTATGGGCTAATTGATAAAAATAAATATTATACTACCAACCTAAGGCTTTTGCGGATTGTTTTGAAGCCTCATCTAAGGCTTGTTTTGGATCCATTCCATTGTATACTTGTTCAATTGCATTTCTTATATGCTCTGCAACGATAGGATACTCAGGAATATTTGGTCTTCCTTTTCCTAATGAAATTAGAGAAACGAGTTCTTCATAATAAGGAATTGTTGATTTTAACTTCGCAGAGTATTGTCCTTCTCCTATGCTTTTTTGAGTTGGAAGATAGCCTTGTTGTAACAACATCGGAATCAAAACATCAGGCTCTAACATTATAGTAAGAAGTTCCCAAGATAATTCTTTATTTTGTGATGTTTCAGGTATACTTAAGAGCCATCCTCCCATTAAAGTAGAGGTCGTTGTATTTGAAGTATTAGGTACCGGAAACATTGGAATCATTCCTATTTTTTCCTTGAATGTATTCCATTCATTCTTATCAAATTGCCCCAATAACCAAGATCCTTCAAGCATTACAGCAAATTTCTTATCTGCGAATTCTTGACCCCAATAATGATTGATTTGAGGTTTAGTTCCAGCATCAACTTGATCTTTTAAAAATTGAAGAGATTTAACACCTAAATCGCTATTATATGTCGGATACCAATAATTTTGTTTTGTTGGGTGTCCATCTCTTTTTTCTAGTATTTCCCCTCCTATCATCCATAGATAAGGATACCACATATCTGGGGAGTGGGCAGCACCTACGAGATGCATACCTTGAATCCCATCCTTTTGTAAAAGTTGATTTAATTTTTTAGATGCAGATATGTATCCATTCCAATTTTCTAGCTCGTCAGGATTAATTTCTGCTTTATTCAACAGATCCTTCCAATACCATAGTGCCCTGACATCCGTCCATGCCCAAATTCCTTTGACTTGGTCATTATACAATCCGCCCTCCCAGTTTTGTACGTACCAGTCAGAGGACTTGTTCCATTTTTGTGTATTATGTGTAAGATCTGATAAAAATCCGGCTTCTGCAAATTCACCCAACCATATTTGGTCTAATGAAATAAGATCAATAGGAGTTTTTCCTGCCATGGCCGTAAGGATCTGTGTACGTGTATCAGAATAAGGTAAGACTCTATAATCAATTTTAATAGTTTTATCGGGATGTCTATCATTTAATATCTTTGTGGCATTCTCCAAGAGCATATCCCATCTCTCCTTAGGTTCAGCAAAGATTGCAGTAAGAGTTATTTCCTCTTGAGCAATAATGGGTATAAGATTCAGTTGTGAAATAAAAAATAAAGATAATATTGCAAAATATACTGTAATTAAAATTTTTAACTTGGCCATTTTAGAATTATAACAGAAGTTACAACTACTACTATTATTAATTATTTACTGATAAATACTGTATTTTTAAGGTTATCTGTTTAATAACTGTATAAGATTTATTTTAGAATATATGCAGTTTCAATTGTCTAGCCTAGTTATTGAGATTTTTATTGTTACAAATTAATATTAAATATTACTTTTTAGTAGACTTAGTGAGTATTTTCTGTCTAGAATAACAATCAAAAACCTTAGTAAAAGTTATGGGAGTGTGAGTGCAGTAACGAAATTTTCGGTAGAAATTGATTCAGGAATATTTTTAGTACTTCTGGGACCATCTGGATGTGGGAAAACGACTATAATAAAATCTATAGCTGGGCTTATCGATCCTACAGAAGGACAAATTTACATTGATAATATTTTAATAAATAAACTACCTCCCAAAGATCGTGATGTGGCGATGGTTTTTCAAAGTTATGCCTTATATCCACACATGAGCGTATATGATAATATCGCATTTCCTCTAAAAATGAGAAAATTTTCAAAACATGAAATAAAAAATAAGGTAGAGAATACAGCTAGTCTGTTGGAGCTCACTCAGTTTCTTAAACGAAAGCCAAAAGAATTGAGTGGTGGTCAAATGCAAAGAGTTGCTTTAGCAAGAGCACTTGTTAGAAATCCTAAATTATTTCTAATGGATGAACCTCTGAGTAATTTGGATGCTAAATTGCGTATGCAAATGAGAACGGAGATTAAGAAATTACAAAAGAAAATAGGAATTACAACTATCTATATTACGCATGACCAAATTGAAGCTATGAGTATGGCCGATCAAATTATCGTTATGAATAAAGGAGTAATTCAACAGATAGGTTCACCTTATGTGATCTATTACCAACCTACAAACCTTTTCGTTGCAAATTTTATAGGGAGTCCACCAATGAATTTTTTAAAATTCAGAATATCTCAAACATCCGAAGATTTTAATCTTTATTCGTCTCAAATTGCTATTAAAATTCCAAAGAGAAATTTACCACTATTAGAAAATATAGATTCTGAAATTGTTTTAGGAATAAGACCGAAAGATATTATTATTGATGATAAAAAAGACAAAAATCACCCTTATACAGTATCTTTGAAAGGAAAGTTATTATTTACCGAATTACTTGGAGATGAGGTAATCTATGAAATCAAATTAGAAAATAATAGTATAATCAAAGTTTCATCAAATGCAGATAATTTTAACTATAAACAAAACGATGAAATTGATTTGATAGTAAGATATAAAAATATACATTTTTTCGATTCTCTTACAGAACAACGGTTATTTTGATTTATAATTCTAGAACTAATTACTATCAATTTATAATAATAATGCTACTAATTGTACAAAGTATTAGTAACACAATTAAGGAGCTAAAAGAAGTTTAATTTCCTAAGAGTATAATAATTATTATCATCATCATGTTTTAGAATTGAATAATACTACTACTAATAATAATTATAATTCCAAGATTATACTTAGGATAATAAAAATTTCGAACGAAAATAAAATTTTTTTACTTAGTAGTAGGTAAAAGCTTAAAATTTCATAATATCTAAAACCAAATTTTCAAAAACTATAGAAACCATCAATAAAAGTTATAAATAATAAATTATGTTGTGTTATTAATCATTTAATCCTTAAAAAGTTGTTTGATCAATAAATTATATGGACAATCATAATACTCATACTTGTCAAGTATGTAGTGCTACAGTTACCGACTTAGTTTCAATTAAAGTTGAAAATGATAATGTGATTAAATTAGGTAAAATTGTTAATGGGAATTGGATTTGTGATGATTGTTTTCTAAAACAAAAAGGAATAGAATCAGAATCTATAGATTATTCAACTGAAGAAAAGGACAAGTCTAAAGATATTGCATCATCTAAAGATGTTTCCCCTAATACTCCTCCTGCTTGATTTATAATGATCCATATATTTTATTTTAACCAATTAATAGATCTAAATGTGTCTATTTTTTGTTTTTGTCTATGAATAAAAGAATAATAATGCCCAAAGGGTATAGGAGGGTAAGTATCCTTTGTATGCTGTTAATTTTACTAACTAATAGTAATATCCAGAAAATAAAAATAAAGTAGTAGTATGTTTAATGTTTAATTAATTAAAAATAAATTTAAGGTTTAAAATTAGAAAAGATAGAATGTTAATCTAAGCAGTTATTGAATCCTTTAAAATATTTTCAATTAGTTCATCCAGACTAGCACTTGCTACACAACATACTCTATCTGCTCCTCCATAATATAAGAAAATTTTTTTATCAATTATTACGGTACCAGTAGGAAAAACAACGTTGTTAACATCTCCTATTTTTTCATAGTCTTCCTCTGGTTCTAAGATGGGTTGTTTCGTTCTAGCAATAACTTTTCTTGGATCATCCAAATCTAAAAGCGCTGCTCCAGCTCGATAAACTTTGTCTGCACTTACACCATGATAAATTAATAACCATCCTTCTTTTGTTTTAATAGGTGATGGACCTGCCCCAACTTTGAGATTCTCCCAGTCTTGTTCTGGCTTTAATAGTAAAATAGAATTACTTAACGTTGATTCAGTATTACTTATACTTAACCATATACTAGGACGACTTATCTGATAATCGGGATTACTCAAACTAGTAGGTCGGTGTAATATGAGAAAAGAACTGTTATTAGAAATATTATAGTCTATCTTAAATTTATTAGGAAAGAAAATTACGTCTTTGTTATTATCAAAATCTTTAGTAATAATACCTAATTTATCAAATTCATCATAATTTTTTGTTACTGCTAGTGCAGAGAAGATTTTTGGATGATTTTTTACGTACTCTGAGAGAACAACATAAGTAACAAAGATTTTATCATCAATTTGTGTTATTCGAGGGTCTTCCATCCCGTGTTTTTCATAGTCTTCTGTTGGAAGAATCGCAATGTTAGGACGTCTATCAAATTGAACCCCGTCACTACTACTAGCATACCCAATTCTGGAAATATAATGATCGTATTCTCCAATTGCTCTATATAACATATGAACATACTTACCATCATATGATACTGAACAATTAAATACTGCCTTGGATTCCCACCAGTTATCCTTATTGGGAGTTAGTATAGGATTTTTCGAATATCTCTGAAATATCGTCATTATATGCCTAATTATATAACAATAACAATATAATTAGTATTAGGATAGATGTTCCCAGATAGAAAATAGTAAACATTTAACTATAGGATTTATTTATTTATATAATATTATCTATCTATTGTTATTACTTGAATATTAAAGATGATTCTATTAATTTACATCGAATGTTAAAAGGTAAAATAGAAATTCAAAATCGTGTCCCTATAGAGAATATTTTTGCAAAAGAAAATAGTCTACTGAATTTAATTTATACACCAGGTGTTGCATATGTTGCTTCCGAGATTGGAGAGAATAAAGACTTAGCCTATGACTTTACTTCTAAATGGAATAATGTAGCAATTATATGTGATGGAACAAGAGTATTAGGCCTTGGCAATATAGGTCCTTATGCAGCTCTTCCAGTAATGGAAGGTAAATCAGTACTTTTTAAATTATTAGGTGGAATAAATGCTGTGCCTCTTTGTATTGAGACACAAAATAAAGAGGAAATAATAAAAATTGTGAAATATATACAACCTTTATTTGGTGCTATCAATATAGAGGATATAGAATCGCCTAAAGTTCTGGAAATTGTAGAGAGGCTAAAAAAAGAGATTTCTATACCTGTATTTCATGATGATCAACATGGAACTGCTATAATTACCTTAGCAGCATTGATAAATTCTCTTAAGGTTGTGGGAAAACAATTGGAAAAAATTAAAGTTTTAATTTTAGGAGCAGGTTCTGCAGGATATGGAATAAATAAAATTCTTAATTCTGCAGGGTGTAAGAATACAATAGTAGTTGATAGTAAGGGTGCTATTTACGAAGGACGCAAAGATTTGATCAACAATCAATTTAAAATTGAAATAGCATCTAAATCAAATCCTACAAAAATAGAGGGTCCTTTGGATTCTGTTATTGAGGGATGTGATGTATTTATAGGTGTTTCAGGAAAAGGTAACATTTTAAATAACAAAGTAATACCTACTATGAATGTTGATCCAATAGTTTTTGCATTAAGTAATCCGTATCCTGAAATATTGCCTCCATCTGCTTTGGATGCAGGGGCAAAAATTGTGGCCACTGGACGGTCTGATTTTCCTAATCAAGTTAACAATGCGGTGATCTTCCCATCAGTTATAAGAGCTTTATTGGATCTACGTGTTAGGTTGTTGAATGAGAATTTGATGGTTAATGTTGCATATGCTATAGCAAATTTAGTAGAAATCCAACATCTAAAAACTGATTATATAATACCACAAATAAATGATCAAAGAATTCTCCCTGTTGTTACTCAGACTTTAATGAGTGTAATACAAGAAACAGTGACACATAATTATGATAAAGAAAATAACAATGAGGGTAAGATAAGTTAAATTGTAAAAAATCAATCAATTAATAAGCTATATTTTATTTGTTTCTACAGTGAATATTTGTATGTTTATAAAGAACATTACAATAAGTATAGGGAATGAGAGCTTATAATTATTTTATCATATATAAGTATAATAAAATAAACTGAAAAATTCATGGTCATCTATTTATACTTTCTATGCTTTTTCATGATATGCAAAACAATAGTAAAAACTTACTTGCACTAGCTACCACATCAATTTTATTTACTATCATTGCGGTCTCTTTTTTCCCTACCGATGACCGAACAGCTGATGCACAATCAGCAAATGCTACAAACTATAACCGTGAACCGTTCCTTTCGTTGCAAGGTTCAACATTCCAAGATATTCCCGATAATGAGTCATTAAAACTTGATAATTTTACTATAGCGACATGGTTTAGAACGAGTCCAAATTATACTGAACCTGGTCATATTGTGAACAAAGGTGGAATGGGGACTGATGAGGAAGGAATGAATTTGAATTACGGAATTTGGATTAATGAAAACAATGCAGTTGCGGGGGGATTTGAAGCAGAATCCGGAGATGATTTCATTGTGAACTCGTCTAAGAATTATAATGATGGAAACTGGCATTATAGCCTTTTAACATTTAATGGATCCTCGTTATTGCTATTTGTAGATGGCAAATTGGTAGGAAATCAGAGCGCCATAACTGACAAACCAGATAATACTGGAGACCAACCTCTACGCATTGGAGCAAATTCGTTAAATGAAGATAAATTCTTTAGCGGGGACGTTGATGAGATAAGAGTATGGGATAGAGCATTGAATGAATCTGAAGCCAAGGACACGTATTCAGGTAACCAATTTAATAAAACAGGACAGGCTTTGTTCTTATCATATGGAGATTATGTCAATAGTGAAGCAAAACCTACTTATAAAAAATAGGTAAAATAGGTTATTTTTTTATATTTTTTTATATTTTTTCATAATATCTATGTTATTACATTCTCAAGTTATTACTATATTAATTGATGTTAAAACTCTGAGGATAAATATTGAAATAGCCCTTTAATATAGAATGATAAGAAATAAATAAATTTTTATTGTATGAGGAAAAAGACTTGGTTATAAAATATAGAACCTAATATTCTAAAAATTCTAGTACCCTATATATAACATTAATATTTGATACTGTTCTATTAGTTTTATTGGGATTATTAGAACGCTTCTTATCTATATTTAAAGCAAAAGCTCATTCTGTTGCTGATAGATTTGAAGATCCGAACGAAATGCTAAATTATTCTTTCGAAAAACAACATGAATTAATAAATAAATTAAGACAGGATATAACTACAGTAGTAACTTCAAAAAAACGACTTGAAATTCAAAAAGCAAAACTTAGTACTAATATTTCTACATTAGAACAACAAGCTCGTCGATCTCTCGAGTCTAATCGGGAAGATTTAGCAAGGCTAGCACTAGAAAGAAAGAATTTGCTGCTTACACAAATTAAAGAATTAGAAAGACACATTGCTGATATAGAAAAAGAACAAAATAAATTGGAGGATGCTGAAAGAAGACTTTCTTCTAAAATAGAAGAATTCAAGACACGTAAAGAAATGATAAAAGCGCAATATTCAGCTGCTGAAGCTCAAGTGAAGATAAAGGAAAACATGACAGGAATATCAGAAGAAATGAATGACCTTGGTATGGTATTAAACAGGGTAGAAGAAAAGACAGAAAATATGAAGGCTAAGGCACAAGCATTGGATGAAATGATAGACTCGGGAACATTAACTGATATTACAACATCTTATCCTGCTGGAGAGAATTTAGACATTGAAAAAGAACTTGATAAGGTTTCTATGGATAGGTCAGTTGAAGAAGAGTTAACAAAATTAAAAACAGAAGTCGGCAAAACTTAGTTATTTATTATATTGATAAAATTGTGAAACTCTATGAGTAGAAATGATATTATTGTGAGAATATCGGGTAAAGGACAATTCAAAATTAATTCAGAAATATTAGACAAAATTAACAAAATTGATAATTCAATAGTTGATTTGATTGAAAACTATTCCTCAGGGGCAAGTGACCATAAAACTACTCAAAAAGATCTACAAAACAAACTGACAGAAATGATTAGTCTAATAACATCAAATGGACAACCATTAGATCATAAAGAAATTGTTCAATCAGATACTATAATTCCAGATTCTGATCTTTCTATAGAAGAAGCAACAAAAATTTTTAAAGGAGAAGGAGTAATCTCAAGTCCATAGCTTTATAATTTTTTTCTAAACAAGCATCAATAAAATATAGTATTAGAAGAATATTATCATTAAATATTTTCTTCTTTATTTTTAATGAGTCTAGATTAGATTGTAATAAAAGTAACATATTATTGTGCATAACAAATTAAAAGCAAAGTATAATAAATAGAACAATATAAATTGTTATCCTATTATGAATAAATCTTTTATTATGAATGCTCTTATAATTGTGTTATTAATAATAGTTGGTTTAATACTACTCAAATTTTTGACTCAATTGGTTATACTAGTTGTTATAATAGGAGGAGCTTACTTATTGTATAGACTCTATTTAAAAAATAGACGTAAACGTTGATTATACAATTAAAGAATTCTTTTTTTAAAATCGTACAAATTTAGATTTTTCATGAAGGGAGTAGGAGGATTTATTTAACACCATATACTGTATTGTTAAAATAGTTTAGGTGTTTAAATTTTTCAAAAATAGTATTATATTTAATATATTATTATATTCTTATATTTAAAAAAAAGATGAAAGTTATGAGTGTTGTACACCAAAAGCGATTTTGACTGTAGCCCTATAGAGGTTGATTTTTCCCGTAGAAGGATCCACTTTTCCTGTCATATCAATAACCTCTAATCCAGTAATTCCCTTTATTGTTTTACTTGCTTCAGTAATAGCAACCTGAACTGCATCTTCCCATCCCTGAGTCGAACTTCCTACAATTTCTATTATTTTTGCAACATCAGTCATTATAATTTGAAGGATTAGAATTTATATTATTTAAGTTTTTTCGAATCGGTAAGTTTTTATTTTAAATTTATTATATTTATGAGAGATCTTATGTTATTAATTTCAATAAATAATATAATTTACATAATTCACAAAATTTTGTAAGAAATTAATACGATCCTTATTAAACATAGAGGATTTGTAATGATCCTATGAAGGAGTATTTATCCTTTTCTAAAATGGAATATTCCAAATAGGATACCATAAAGAGGGGTTCTCTTCTATCTTTATTGTGTCTGATATTTCTTTCATTATCTTAAATTCTTGATCATGGTTTCTTTTTTTATTATTCCATGATGAAGAGAATGGTACAAATGGATAAAATTTGTCAAGTTTATAATTGTATATCAAATATTGGCTATTGTTTACAGGATCACTATCATTTGTACCATATCCGCTTGAAAATTCAAATATGTTTGCTAATAATTGTCGTGAAAAACCTTTTTCATGAATAATATCTCCTATAGCGTTTATTACTGCCACTATTTCTTCTATTGATTTTCCTTTGATAATGAACCACAGATAGCCATAATTATCTATTTTTGAGTCAAATGTAACGTCAAAATTAATATTTTTTTTATCTATTACAACTTTTAAAAAGTTATCAACATGCTCTTTCATCTGTTTGAAAGTTTCAGAATTTACACTCTTGACAAAAATTCCACATCTACCAGTACTTTTTAGACCCAAATTCTCGTCAAGTTTTATACATGCTAATGATAAAGATGCAATTGATTCGCTATCAATAAATGGATTACTTATATTGTTATTATTTTTGTCTTTGTCATTATCCAAAATCCCTAAAGTTTTTTTTATTTTGCTAAAAAATCCCATTGAATGATGATAAACAGCCTTATTTTGATTTATCCTTTTCTATTAATTTCTCTTCCATTCAGGCAATATTTATCTTTCAATTAAATACTATTGTTGAAGGTTTATTTTAGATACAAAGTTTTTAGTTCTGCAGAATTATTATAATATCTATTTTTTATCAGTGTAACAAAAGAAAGGAAATATTAATAATGATTATTAATTAATATTGATCATCTATTCATATTGGTTCATCTAAATAAAAAATTTGTACTAATACTATTTATTTTAATATTTATTATAGGTTTTGTAATTCTCTTTAATAGTGGTTCAGATAGAAATCCTTCTATTTATTATCCCTCTCCCTATCAATCTCCCTATTATCCATTACCATCCCCTTCCATACCTTATGATTCGCCATATGATATGCCATATGGTGGTGATATCCCTGATTCCCCTTCCCCAGATGATCAATATCCCCTTACTCCTGAGGAAGACTTACGATCGTTTGATTCTCCATTAGATGATAGTTTCCGTTTTGAAGATCAATATCCACTTACTCCTGAGGAAGACCTACGATCGTTTGATTAATTCGTCGCTTACTTTCTCTACTACGCTGCTTTATAATTATTATTAGTGATCTAGTAAAAGATTTCTAACATTTTCTCGGCAGGTGATATCCTTTAAGGTGCACAGAAAATCTTGTTTTCTATCCACTTTTTTAATATTTTAATTGATTCCCTCCTATAGATTTAATTTTTCAACAAGCTCTTCTACTATTGCTTCTGACGATTCATATTGTTGTTATCTTCGAAATTGGTAAAGATAAATAGTTTTTTGTTTTTATTTATAGTACATATTTATCGCTCAAATCTGCATTCACCATACTTATGATCTCCAAAGATTCACTAGGAATTACTATATTTATTTCTGAAAAAATCAGTATTGACTTTATTGTATGGTGTAATTCCTAATTAGTATTAGTCTAATAAGTATTAGTTAAAGCAGTTATTTTTATTTAGATATTCAGGAAATCGTAATCAAGATTAAAAATTTATAACTTGTATTCAACAAAAAGAATATGTATCTAATACTAAATTCGTAGCAATTGTAACAGTAGCATTGTGTAAGGACAGTTTTTACTATTTATCTTTATTTTTAACTTATATACATACAAGACAACATCAATAATTTTCCAAGTCTTATTACACTCTTATACCTTATACATATTATATTACAACATCTTATTATTAATAGTATAGTAATATTTGCTTAGCCACCGATTGTAAATAGAAATTACTTTTATAAATTACTAAATATAATTATAAATTATCACTAAACTTTCTCGATTGTTCATCGATTTCCTGTTGTGGATTTTTGACAACCTTTTTATATTCATCTTTATGTTCTCTCCTGTCTAATTCCTTCTCATGCTCTTCTCTTACATGATGTAATCTATCTTTTTCGTGAATGAATTCCTTTCCGCATCCATTACATTTTAATATCGTAATATGATGGATATGCCTTGAATGATCAATTAATTCTTCATAAGTTTCAAATTTTTCTTTGTCCTCTTCACAGACAAATTTTTTATGATGAAAAAAGTTCATTACATATCGAATGTTATTGGTATATTAAAACTATTTGTTATTAATAGCATTGTTACTAGAAATGACAATGCTAATAAGGTAATATTTAAACTAGTTTTTCTACTTTGAAATTTTTTTTATAACACTTTCTTAAAATAAAAAATTTATTTGTAGAAAGAGAAACATCAAATGCTAAGTATTATATGTAGTAGAAATTGGATTTGGATAAAATATTTACTTCAATTCTTTATATTTGATTTAATATAATGTAATAATACTTGGATGTCAAAATAAATAGAAATTAAAATTTTACCCATAAATACCGTGATCTTTACATTTCCAATCCATAATATTCATTCCAAAATTACATTGTATCGCAACAATTGTGAATCCAATGCTTTGTGCTGAATCAATAGCCTCTGATATTACTAATGTAAGTGTTGAATTAATTGTTTGTTCGTCAGCAAAAGGATTAGGTAATGCTGGTGGTAAAGAATTTGATTTATTCGATATATCGAATACATGCTCAATGTCAGCTGCTCTAACATATCCTATTGTAGGAGATTTATCAAAATCACTTGTTATCATGGTTACGATGAGATCTTTAGATTTATACAGAGAATCACTACTTCCTGTTATGGTATAGAGGTTATCAAATGTCCCTAATAGACCTGTACTCTCATTGATTATATTGAAGGATGAGGTATCCGTTTTGGTTATTTGTACAATTCCTTTTGATTGATCAGAAAGAGTTGCTGATGTATCATTTGTAGTATTTTGTATTGAAATTGGTGGTTCCTGTGATAATGATGCAGGCAAACTTGTCAGTGGAAGAAACAAAATTATTCCCAATAGAGAACAAATTAGATAATTGTTATGTGTTTTTATATAAGAATTCTTATACATAATAACTCAACATTAATTCTTCTTTATTATTTAAGTATACCTACGGATCCAAAAGTTAATTGAGCATAATTATTGATTCTTTTTAAAAGTTTTTTCACTTTTTTTTTGATGAAAAATATTTTAATCCTATCAATGACTATTATTGTCTAATTTTTTTATTTCGGATCAATAGATTGAAGACATAATATAGATTTTTACAAAAAGAGTCTATAAAAAGTAAATGAAAAGGAATACCTACCTTAAATTCCGTACTCGCTAGTCAGGTTTCCAAAATATAAATTTATTTAAAGACAAAACAATAAAAACTAATAGCATCCAAAATGAACCCGATCTAAAAATCTAAATTTACGTTAAAAAGTTATTAAGAAGATTTATCATATTACTATAATGAGTGATGAATCTCAAAAAGACGAAATAAAAGATGAAACGCATCAGTTAGAAGATATAGAGCAAGATGAGCTTGAAGATGATGAAGAGGAGGAATTTGAGGATGATGAAGAGGATGAATTTGAAGTTGAGGAAGTACAAGTAACTGAAAATCAAGAAAAAAATGCGTCAACAGATAATACCGTTTAGTTTGATAAATTGTTAATAATATTGGATATTTAAGATTAGTAATTATTCATATTAATAAATAATTATTGGTAGTTTATTTTTTGCTTATATTATATTTTTGTCTAAAATCAATCATCAATTTGATTATAATTGTCATAATATTAAATTTTAATACTTTTAGTACCAAATAAAATTATAAGTTAAAGATGATTCTTTTGAATACCTAAGATTTTTTAATTCGGTCTAATAACACTCTTGATATATTTAATAACTTAATATATACATGCATACTACTTTCTCTTACCAATTGTTTTACTTTCTTTCAACTTTCTATCCCACGGTTTACTAGATCTGTGGTAGTTCTTTTACTTTCACATTAATTTTTATAAGTAAATATGCATCGATATTTTTAAAGAATAGGAAAAACAATCAGACGATGATTTTAAAAATACAGGTAGAGTAAAAAATAAAAATAGATAACTCAGTTTACTATCAAATAATATGGAAGTTCCCGAAAACTCATCTACCTTAGGATTTCAGGAATATATGGTGGATGTAATGAATAAAGGATCTTTATCTCTTATGCTTTCAATAGGTCATAGGGTAGGCCTTTTTGATACTATGGTATCACTTCCTCCGTCAACAAGTAAACAAATTGCACTTGCTTCAAACTTAAATGAAAGGTATACCCGAGAATGGTTAGCAGCAATGGTAGTTGGAAAAATTCTAAACTATGACCCCTCCAATGATCTGTATTTTTTACCAACGGAAAAGGCAGAGCTTCTAACTAGAAACACAAAGACATACAATTTTGCCGCTTCCATGCAATGGATACCAATACTAGGTCAGGTTGAAGATGAGATTGTAAATTGTTTCAAAGAAGGGGGTGGTGTTCCATATTCCTCATACAAAAGATTTCATGAAGTAATGGAAGAAGAAAGTGCTCAAACAGTATTGTCTGTTCTCTTTGAATCTATAATCCCTTTAGTACCTCAACTTGAAGATAGACTTAAAAAAGGAATTAAGGTTCTAGACATTGGTTGTGGCAGTGGTCGAGTGATGAATATGATGGCAAATCAATTTCCACTCAGTAAATTTACAGGTTTTGACATTTCAGAAGAAGCAATAAAAAATGCACAATCTCAATCTTTAATAAATGGTACTAAAAATGTCGATTTCAAAGTAAAGGATGTTTCTAAAATTTTAGATCCATCAACAAATCTATCTTTTGATTTAATTACAGCGTTCGATGCCATCCATGATCAAGCTGAACCTGCAACTGTTTTAACAAATATTGTCTCTTTATTGAAACCTGATGATGGAATTTTTTTGATGCAAGATATTCTTTCATCATCTTTACTTAAAAATAATATCGATCACCCCTTAGGAATATTCCTTTATACTATCTCTTGTCTTCATTGTATGAGTGTATCGCTTGCTCAAGATGGCAGAGGACTCGGTGCAATGTGGGGAAAGGAGAAAGCAGTTGAAATGCTTAAAGAAGCAGGGTTTACTAAAGTTGATGTTAAACAACTTTCTCATGACTTTCAAAACTATTATTACATATGCCGTATAAAGTAAGGTAATCACTACATAACATTCTTAATAGTTACTATTGTTTTAAAAAAGTCTAAAGATTAGTATGGTTGAACCATTAGAACGCCCTGTATCGTCATACGTAAGCAAAAAATTTGTAATGGTTGATGAAAATGTTTCTGTAGCCAATGCAGTCAAACTTACCCAACCAAAAAACATTGAAACAATACTTGTTACATCTAATGGAAAACCTATTGGTATAGTAACGGATAGTGATATTTTAGAGAAGGTCGTAATAAAAGGAGAGGACTCGGATTTAGTTTTTCTAAAATCTATAATGACATCTCCAATTTTGACATTGCATAGTACCGCAAGTCTCAAACAAGCAATTGAATTAATGAGAATCCGAAAAATTAAACGGGTTCCAATAGTTGATTCTCATAATAAAAATGCTCAAATTATAGGGATTGTTACACAGAAATTCCTTGCAGAAGCTATTCGAAATTCAGTAATAGAAAAAACTTTTAAAAGTTATAGAGTCTCAATAAAAGAAAATTACAAACCAATTTTTGGTAATCTAGGTTTTATTATGCAATTTGCAGGAATCTTAATGATTGTTCCTGCAATATTCGGAACAGTACTAAATGAATTGGAATCAGCAGCATCAATTTATCTAGCAGTTATTTCAATGTCTTTGACTGGTTTTATTCTAAATACATTGGGAGAAAAAAGTTCGTTAAACTTGAAGCAATCTTCTATTGTTGTGGTATCAAGTTTTACACTGTTAAGCCTTTATGGAAGTTTGCCTTATATGTATGTCAATCCATTTGATTTAAATTCTGATTATTTATCTCTATTTGTAAGTTCAATTCTAGAAAGTTCTTCTGGTTATACAACTACAGGCATTTCTATAATAGAAAATCCTGAATCACTTCCAGAAAGCTTCGTATTTTATCGATCTTATACCCAATGGGTAGGTGGATTGAGTTTTGTTTATTTGGTGATGGCTTTGTATTATCCTGAAACCAAATTGGCTACGATGAGAAATATGATAGGAGGAGGAATTCTTAAGTTTAAGCAATTATTGTCTACTATTAGTATTATATTTGTGTTTTATACTATTATTTTCATTTTGTTAATATTTTTTATTGGTAACATACACTTGATCGAATCCGTATCTTTATCGTTTACAACTTTGGTTACAGGAGGTTTTATTCCTGATTCTACAATTTTCGATTCACTTAATTCCTATCAGCTAATAGTGATTATGGCAGGTATGATTATCGCTGCATTACCATTTGGTTTTCATTATGGTATTTTTAGTAAAGAAGTAAAATCTCGAAGATTAAATATGGAGATAATTGTCTATCTGTTTTTTGTTTTACTTTTGGCAGTTTTATTCGTAATAATAGAACCTTCCCTCTCAACGCATGATTGGCTTACTTCAGTATTTCATGTTGTAAGTGCATCTACAACAACAGGATTTTCATTTATTAACCTATCGTATTTATCATTGGAAGGAAAACTATTTCTTATTTTTGTCATGCTAGTAGGAGGAACAGCATTTTCAACTGCGGGCGGAATAAAAATAGCTAGATTATTATTAATCTTACAAAAATTAAAAGGCAATACAATATTTTTATCTATGTCTGATGCGTTTACACCATTATCAATTTCATCAACTGCAATTCAATTTCGTAAACATCGAAATGGCCAAAAATTTTCAATCACGAAAAAAAATGTGTCAAAATCCAAACATGATCTAGTATACCATGATAGTCAAAAACTCTCATTATTATCTGATAAAGCATTTAGAGATGCAATTTTTGTAGTTATTTTATTTGTTGTACTTTCTCTTGCAAGTGCAACTACTATTGCTTACCTTACTAAAAGTGATTTTGTCGATGCATTATTTGAATCTTCATCTGCTCTTTCTAATACTGGTTTTTCAGTTGGAATAACTACTATGGATTTGGATTTAGTATCCAAAGTAATCTTGTCAATTAATATGGTATTGGGTAGGTTTGAAATAATAGCATTACTATATATTTTCATTTCTAGATTAAGGAGATAGTTTGTAAAAA
>DATDKD010000004.1:0-39601 GCA_036520175.1 Nitrososphaeraceae archaeon | reverse complement strand
CAAATACATCTACATCAGAATTGTCTGTTGTTGCAAGGGGTGTGCTTGTAGCTGTTAAGGATTGTGTAGATGGATTTGTTGTTGATGACGATGACGATGATGATGATGATTGTGTAGATGGATTTGAAGTTAAGGTTTTAGTTATTGTAAATTCATCTAACTTATTTCCGGTCAGATCATAAAATGTTCCGATTAACTTGTCTGAAGAAGCACCTCTACTTACATCAATATTGATATGACCGAATTTTCCAAATTGTTTAGCATTAAATTCAGCCTGGCTACCAAGTGAATGCAGACCTGTGCCGCCTGTGCCTGAGGTGATAAATATTGGTGCTCCTATTTGGTTATAGCTAGTAGGATTTTTATTAACTATTATTGGTATATCTGAATCAGCTTTATTGAAATGTAGTGGGAACGTCCTTTGGTAATTATGATTATGTCCAGCTAATACTAAATCTACTTTATACTGATCGAATAATGGATGGTAAATATCTCTAAAGCTTGTAAGACCCTCATGTTTAGTTGAGGAAGCATACATTGGTTTGTGATAATATACCACTATCCAGTCAATATTTGGATCTTTGGATGCCTTTTCTAGTTCTTGTTTAACAAAGTTAAATTGTGGCGAGTTTTTAGAATAAGAATCCTGAGTTGACATTACTAAGAAAAAGACATTTCCTTTATTGAATGAATAATATTGCTTATTCAATTTGAAATGATCTAATAATTGTACGGTAATCTCAGGACCTTCTTCTTCGTCACTATCATGATTACCTATAGTAAT
The DNA here is from genome assembly GCA_036520175.1 of Nitrososphaeraceae archaeon. Classification (GTDB taxonomy): domain Archaea; phylum Thermoproteota; class Nitrososphaeria; order Nitrososphaerales; family Nitrososphaeraceae; genus TH1177. The sequence continues at coordinate 38,817 of DATDKD010000004.1, read as the reverse complement.
TTTCATTTTGTCATTTATCGGTGAAATAGTATCTATCCAACAATCTGCATCTGCTTCATAGGAATAATCACCTAATCCTAAAACTAATTCTGTTTCCTTTGAAAGTATAGATTTTACATTTTTCTCTGCATTAGAGCTACAGCCCCAATCTCCTGCTGCAGCAAAATTGAATGGAACAAAATTATCTCCTGTAGATGGTGGTGTTTCTGTGTCTGGAGGTTCTGTAGATGGTGGGGTTTCTGTGTCTGGAGGTTCTGTAGATGGTGGTGTTGACAGATCGTTTAACGTGATTGTACAGACTTTAGTATTGTTTTGAATCATAAATCCCGCACATTCATTTTTGAATTTAGCATCATAGCCTTCAATACCTATGACTTGAACGAAATATTGTCCTTGTTCAATTGATATTACCTGAGCTAATGGTGACTGTGCTGCTTTTAATGAAGAGGGAGATGCTTGTGAACCTAAAATATTTATCGTAAAGTCAGGTGCTTGTTTGGTGCCATTATTATCATTGATTACATCTGTTCTTAGCAATAAGAACCCATTTGCACTTTTACTTGGTGGAGGTCGTGGGTCTGGAACACATACTTGTGTTGTTTGGTTGAGATGTTGACTTGCTGCAAGGCGTTGGCCTGGAGGACATTGTGATGGTGGTGTTATTAATAGATCGTTCAACGTGATTGAACAAACTGTTATATTATTTTCAATTGTAAACGCGGAACAATCATTTTTGAATTTAGCATCATAGCCTTCAATACCTATGACTTGAACTGAATATTGTCCTTGTTCAATTTCTATCAACTGAGCTAATGGTGACTGTACAGCTTTAAATGAAGAAGGAGATGCTTGTGAACCTTTCATATTTATTGTGAAATTAGATGCTTGTTTTGTGCCATTATTATCATTGATTACATTTGTTTTCAGCAATAAGAATCCAGTTGAGTTGCTATTAAGTGGTGGTGTTTGTGTGTCTGGAGTTTCTGTAGGTGGTGGTGTTTGTGTGTCTGGAGTTTCTGTAGGTGGTGGTGTTTGTGTGTCTAAATCAGAATATGGCTCATAAAAAATCTGTCCGTTTGTGTTAAAAGTATTATTGTTGAATCCATTAGATACCTCTTCTGTATTAAGTGCTCTATTCCATACTCTAATTTCATCAAGATCTCCTTTGAAGAACTTGTCATCCATAAAAGAATTTCCTCCGATTACAAAGTCTTGGTCTCCGCTATTATCAGGAATTGCACCAGAAGTAATCTTACTATCTGCTAGAACACCATCAATATATAACTTTAAAATTTTATGGTCATATGTTAATAATACATAATGCCATAGACCATCATTATATTTTTCTTGTGATGAAACAAATACATTAGTTCCAGGTTTGGTTTCAAATCCTCCTTCTATGGTCTCTGAGGGATTCAACCAGATACCGAAATTTAGATTTTCCCCTGGACGCTCACCTCCAAAACCACCTTTATTCAACAGAACAATAGGCCCATTATGGTCTATTCTATCAATTCTAAACCATGTACCAAGTGAGAAATTACTTAGACGGAATGACTCCTCTTTCTCGATAACCTCTTTTTCAGTTTGTTCAAATGTTTTAAAGGGTTGATATTTGTAAGATGATTGAATAGGAGAAATGGATGAAAATGGAAGATATAAGATTCTACCATCTGATGGAATTTCATCGTAATTGTAAAAATTAAAAATTTCCTCTAACGACAAAGCACGATCCCAAAGAATTACCTCATCTATATCGCCAGTGAAAAATTTGTCAAGATTAAGTGCATTTGCACCTACTCTTATGGATTGCAATCCTTGCATATCAGGGATTGCACCTAATGTAGATATTTTACCCATTTCAACTCCATCTACATACAATTTCAAAAATAAACCATCATTAGTAAGTATAGCATTATGCCAATTTCCGTCGTTAAATTTTTGTTTTGAGGTAACGAAAATATTGGTTCCTTTTTGGGTTTCAAATCCTCCTTGAAGAAAATCTTCTGGAGTAATCCAAATACCATAATTCATATTTTTTCCAGCGGCATCGTCGTTCATTCCACCTTTGTTCACAATCGTTGCGGGTTCTAAATAGTCCTGCTTATCTGTTCTAAACCAAGTTGACAACGTAAAGTCTTTTAATTGTAATCTTTCACTATTTTCAATATCTAAAAAGTTAGACCCAGCAAGGGTAAGAAATGTAGGTGAAGTTTGAGATTCAACTAATCTATAATTCGAGTTAATTAATAAAATACAACAGAAAAGAGTAATTAGTACAGCCGATAATAACTGAAATTTTCTATCGGAATTTTTCATATAATTTGCTCCTAGATTTTTTTAACATTTAGTCTACTATTTAAAAATACCCCTATGATCCTCTACCGTTACCTTTGCCATGCAAAACACCATTACTAGATATATTCTTTCGATAACTAAGTTGTTCTAAAATCTTCTCTTCCATTTATATGAAAAAGGTTTCTAAATATTTATATCGAACCTCTATTTGTTTTATAATTATTATTCATATGTATGATATATTATATAGTTCCTATCACTTTTTTAAATACTGAACCAGAAAGATGATATTTAACAATGAAACAAAAAAAAGACTAGAATATTATAAAGTAAGAATTCTCTCTATACCTCTTCTGAAGGAAGATAATCGTTTAAACGATATAAACTATTTTATGTATAGTCTTATTTTATAAATAAAAGATACGGGAATATAATTGCTAAAGTTTCTAAAAACTAACAAAGGTCTGGTATATATCATATTTGGAAATATCGTTGGTGCTTTATTAACAGGAGGGTTTTGGCTTTTGCTAGCATCCTTGCAGAGTGTAGAAGAGTACGGAGAAACTAGTTATATGATTTCAATGGCTTCCTTGGCTTCTAGTTTTGCTCTTTTAGGTTTGAATACAGCTATTACAACTTTCATACCCAAAGGGCATGATAAAATTCATGTTGCAGCAAACCAAGTTATATTAATTTCAAGTATTATTGCTGCGTTAATTGTAGCACAGAGAGATTGGTTATTAGGTTTCTTCGTAGTTGGAATGACTTTTTGGATGATGAGTATATACGAATTCCTCGGAAGGAAATCATATAAACAATATGCCATTGCGAATATTGGAGCTAGAGGGTGTCAACTTTTACTTTCAATCATCTTCTATTATATTATTGGCATTCCAGGAATTATAATTGGTTTTACAGTCTCGTTTTTCTTATTTAGTCATAGATATTTTCTTTCAATAAAATATTTTCAAAAAGACTTTAGTGAGATTAGTGGAAAAATGAAATTTGCTTTACATAGTTATTCATTCAATATGTCAAATGCATTATTAATGTACTTAGATAAAATTATTATACCTTCCATTTTTGGATATGCTATTTTAGGATATTATCAATTAGGTTTCCAATTTTTGATGTTTCTAGGAATGGTTCCAATTAGCTTTTTCCAGTATCTTATTCCAGAGGAATCAAGTGGACACAAAAAAGCAAAGTTAAGAATAATAGGATTTGGATTATCTATAGGTCTAGCAGCTTTACTCTATTTTTTGAGTCCAACTCTCATAAATGTATTTTTCCCTCAATATGAGAATTCATTAGATGCTATAAGAGTAATTAGCATTGGAATAATTCCAATGATGATAGCATATATTATTAATTCAAAATTCTTAAGTGAAGGTAATACAAAAGGTGTAGTTATTGGAGCTATTATTTATCAAATATTACAAATTACCTTAATGATTTTGCTTGGACGATTGATTGAAGTTACAGGTATAGCTCTTTCTGTAGTTATAGCTCTGACTGGACAAGCAGTGTTTCTTCTGCTTTATAAAAAATTATCTAAAAAAGTAATATAATAATCATTACCAATTACTTTTTTATGTCTAAAACTGAACTGTTTTCACAATTTCAAATGCCTCAGCATATTTTGTGTTCATTTGATATCCACGATATAGAGATCTTCCAATAATAGCATCTATCCAAAAAGGACCACATCTAAGATTCTGTGATTTAAAACACTTTAAAGACTTTGTTTTATTTTCTATCTCGTGAGTAATATCAACAAAGAGCTGTGGCCTAAAGGCTTTTTCTGTTAACCCTCCCGGTATTGTTGTTTCATACATATACAAATTATTAATGTCTCTTGAGGCAGCAATAACAGACTGGGTAAGAATTTGATGATCTTGATGGGAATCACCTATCCATTGAGTATAAACTGTAGTTGTTTTATATTTCTTTATTAAAGAATCAATTAATGATACCATTCTTCTACCAAACACTATATCTTCTGGAGATAAATCTAAAAATTCAGGAGGTTTACAACCTAAAACGCTAGCAGAAGATATAGCTTCCAATTTTCTTTCATCTTTTTTATCTGCAATAGTAAAATTTGGTAGTGTAGCTATAACCATGATTATATCATAACCAAGCTTGGCCAATTTTGTAATAGTACCACCCATGCCTATTTCTATGTCATCAGGATGAGCACCAAAAACCAATATTGTATTTAAATCACGCATAAAAGGTTTTGAATAAATTATATAATTAAATTTTTACTACAGACATTCGTTATGATGTTTAAATGTTAAAAATATAAAGAGATAATAGTTAAATTTAACGGTCTGAATAAGTGCTAAACAAATTTAGGAAACATTTACAACCGATTTTAGAGAAGATTGGGCTTTTATTTTCATCTACTGGATTATCGCCAAACACATTCTCTTTAATTGGGTTCGTTTTAACTATTATTTCTTCTATTATTTTTGGAATTAATACCTTAAAATTAGATCCAACAATAAATTTTTCAGCCATAGGTAGTCTTTTGTTATTAGCAGGGGGATTCTTTGATGTGATTGATGGTAGTGTAGCTAAGATTACTAAAACTACATCCAGAAAAGGTGCTTTTATTGATTCTACATTAGACAAGATTTCTGAGACAATAATATTTTTGGGAATAGCAATAGGAGAATTAGCTAATCCCATATTGTGTCTAGTAGCTGTATCCTCATCATTGTTGGTTAGCTATACTAGATCTCGTGCAGAAACATTAGGGATTGATTTAAGTGGAGTAGGTTTTGGAGAAAGAGCAGAAAGAATACTAATTCTTGCTGTAATGGGGTTACTTCCTTTTTCTCAGTCACTAGAATATGGTGTTATAATAGTTATAGGTATTTCCATTATTACGGTTATACAAAGAATATATAAAACATTAAAAAACCTATAAAAAACACGAAGACGGAGTTACATGTCAAAATAAAATAATATTTAAAATAACATCTATACATTAATTTAAAAAAAATTTCGTATTATTCTTCTAGAAAATAATCTTATTATATATTAAGGAAATAGAATAACAATAAAGATATAATAGTAGAGATCAAAATATAAAAGGTTGAAGTATCTAATACATTTCATTATCGTATAGTTATCAAAAATAGCAATTGTTATTTTTTTGTGATAATAATTAATTAATAAAATCAGAATAAATGTTTAAGATATTATGTAGATAAGGTTCTTAAGAATACGAATTAAATACTATTGAATCATTACCATCACCACAATCAAAAAAACCAAAAAAAAGAAGAATACTCTAATAATTAAATTAGGTAATATAATAAAATCAAAGATAATTTCTTATGGGTTTTCATGCTTTCAATTGGTTTTCTCGTATTCATATTAGCAAATGTATTCTGTTACTATCTGTCCAAACATATACTCTTTATATTGAGTGTTATTTAAAATTAAACAATATTTTTGTTATTAATTTTAATATGTCCTGTCTTCCTGGCCTACAATGAGATATATCTCCTAAATAAAAGAAAGTTTACATATATTGAGACAGTTCTAAAAATAGGCATAGCCCTGGAATTGACCAATACAAAATTTCTTGTTTAAACAGACCACATAGCCATACAGGACGAGAATTTCTGTCTTTATCGTAGATCAGATAATTATTTAGTTTGGGAACAAATATCACGATAAATGAAAGACGGTTTCTTTAATCCATTGCTGACTATATCTAAGGCTATCATTTTATTCTTGTAATTTATTTTTGCCATTTTTACCATCCTGTTTCTCAAGTGAAAATTGGTCTTAATTTCGAATTTTTTCTCATTTATTATTGGATTGGTTGCTTATATGATAGAACTTAACTATTGTAATTATTGTCAGAAACATCTCCAATAGCATAAGGACATTGAAAATTAAGTATTTTTAACGACTTTTTTTACTCTCCGATAAATAAGAGGATCAGACTAGATGTCCGTCTAATAGTCTTCTGGCTCCATTATAGTTTCTCTTCATAGATTTACTATATAAATCTAATTTTTGCAATATAAAATAGAATTAAAGGCGATTTAAAATCTATTGAGATTAACCTACGACATGGTAATCCATAAGTAACTAGTTGAGTCAGACGTTCAACGTAGTTGAACTATGAATAATCTTTGGTAATCTACATCTCAAGAAAATATATTCTCTTTGTGTACATCTAATAAAAAAATATGCAATAATAAACACCATAGATTTTTAAAAAGGCCAAAGATGTCCCATATTGTTCTGAACTAGATACTTTTTCAATGGCTCATCACTTTTTTCGCGTAAGCAACGATAATGTAACCATGATATTATTTGAAAGACATAAGATATAGGATAGAATTTTTCGAGATAATTTTCTAAAAATTTCAATACCTTTTGTATTTTTATCTTATCATCAACAGTTAACCTTTTTTCTTCTTTGAATTGAGAATTAAAATTTGAATAGATATAAGGTTCACCATTATAATATCCAGGATTGGGATAAAGATTAGAAAAATTCTTGTACCTATAAGAGTTTTCATTATAATCCATACCATTATTGTTATTTTCTTTTTTCCGCAGATTATTATTGCTATTCATATTTATTTTCCAATAATCATAATCATGAATTTTCCCGCTTCTTTTTTCTTTTTTTATATCGTCATTAATCTCATGGACATCTTGTAAATGCCTCTCCAAGTTCCATTGTCTACTGAAGAGTCTATCACATATATTGCATATTTTCTTGTTCATATTATATTCTTATTTAGATTCATGACCTTTATAAAAGAAAAAAAATAATTTATCTAGAATTACTAGAGTTAGAGTTACTCGAGTAACTCCTCATAGAGTTAGTAAACCGAAATATAGACTAAAATAATAAAAAAATTAAGGTTGAAAGAACAAAGTTGTATTCTATATTCAGTGTGGCTCTGTTAGGTTAAGGTAATTTAACTTCCATTAAACTCAAAATTAAAATCATTCCTACCTGTTGTTGTAACACTATTGTACATAGAAACAAAAAAATGTATCCAATTATATACATGAAATAATGTACATCCATTTCTAATACATGGATAGTAATCATCAAATCCTTCTATTCTGTCTTTGAAATATGGGTTAACTCTTTCCATCAAACTCTTCTCAAAAGAAGAATATAGATAGTGTTTCAATCTTAAGACATTACATGCTTCATCATACCACGTACCTCCATCAGTATATACAATATGTTTTCCATAATTCTCAACAAGAGATCTGATGAATTTTTCAGCAATAAGCATATTTCTCTTCTCTGAAATGTAGATTCCAAGCACAGATTTAGTATAAATAAATAAATAGAATTTTAAAATTGATTTTATGTTAATTGAGAGAATGAATTTTCAGTATAATTTTAGAAGGAACTTTTTAACAATGGTTCCTATTTTTGGAGTCTTTTTAGTTGTTCATATATTTGAAAATACGTATGCAGAAGAGGATACTTTTGTTAGTGACTTTATTAGTACACAAATCATAGTGATTTTATGGTATAGTGACTAATATTATAAATCTAAATATATTATCGTTCATACATCTTCATTACCTCATTACGATGAGGATAGTCTATAGCCAGTCATAGACTACAAGTAATTATTGTTTATAAGGTAATGGCTATAATACAGAATAATTATCTAAGTCTGGTATTTACTCTTCTTTCTACTTCAGATCTAACCTTCACTATCCCTCTATGAACAGCGCAAGAAACACAGTAAAATTTTACATCAGTTGCTGGAGAAATATATGCTCCTTGAGCTCTTAACTCTTTAGCTAAAGTAGGTTCCACTAAGGTTATCCTGCCTGTAATCTTTTTTGCTTTATCTCTAGGAACCATAGCTCCACACTGACTACAATGAACAGTTCCTGAACTACCCTTTCCTCCTTTAGTACGGCCGCGACTTGTACGTTTCTTTGGCATATAATTATGATTCTGAATCCATACTTTAAAGGTTCTGGTAAAATTAACTCTTATAAATAAAAGTCAATTAATAATTATATTTCAATTTCTGACCCACCTCAGGAATGGATATAAAAGTGGGAGATAACATATAAAATACTAAGTTTAAATAATAATAACAAAAAAATTTAACTTTAAATGAGAGATTAGATAACTATAAAGAAAATAATGAAAATTGCACTAGTTGGTGCTCATCCTCAGAATACATTATTAATCTCAAAAATTAAAAAAATTCTTGATAATTCGTTTATTCAAAGTATTATCATGACTGAAAATAACTTTAATCTAGCAAATCAGGTAGATTTAGTGTTTGTCATCGGTGGAGATCGAGCTATTTTAGATTATTTTCATAAAGTAGTGGATGAATCTGCCCCAGTCATAGGAATATATGAGTCTGAATCTACTGGATTTTTAGCTCAAATAGATGTACGCGATTTGGAAACAATCATTCCAAGATTAAAAAAAAATGATTATAGAATTGAGGAGGTGGTTAGATTAAGCGTAAATGTAGATGGAAAGGAAATGGAACCTGTATTAAATGATGTTGCAGTATTTCCAAGTAAAAGTGCTACATTAATGGAACATATACTCCGTATTGACAAAAATGACGTTTGGCATGACAATAGCGATGGAGTAATCGTATCAACCCCTACTGGATCTACAGCCTATTCAATGTCCGCAGGAGGTCCTATGATTCTACAGAATTCAAAAGTCTTTGTAGCAGTATCTGTAAATTCTGTAGATAATACTAGAAGACCATTAATTTTTCCGGATAATTGCATATTGGAAATATCTGATATTTTAAGTAGATATCATTGTGAAGTAGTTTTAGACGGTGGAAGAAGATTAGGCATTAAAAAGTTTCTAAGCTGTAGTAAACACCAATATCCAGCAAAACTAGTGAGATTGATAGGTGATAGTTCTGTTACTTCGTTAATTGCTAAAAAAGTTAAAATTGCTGAAGAATTATTGAATATGCCCCCCAGTGCAAAACTAATATTAAAAATATTAGAGTATGAAGGGTCTATGAGCCAGAAGGATTTAGCTACTAAAACATTATTACCTGAAAGAACAATCAGATTATCTCTAGGTCATCTTGTTAATAGAGGATATGTAAAAAAGAAAACATCATTACGTGATGCCAGGCATAGAACTTATGAGCTCAAGATTTGAGAGAAGCATTTTTAATAAAGGCCTCAAATGCCTGTTCTGGTTTTCCTGGCCTGCTATCAAATTCTGCATGATATTGAACGGCAAAATAGAATTTATGATTAGGAATTTCTAATATCTCTGTTCTTTTTTCATTGTCTGAATATCCTGATAAAATCATTCCGTTTTTTCTTAAAACAGACAAGTAATTTTTGTTAAATTCAAATCTATGCCTATGTCTTCTAATAATACAATTCTTTGAGTATATTTTTGAAGCTATTGTATTCGAGTTTATTAGTATTTTATGACTACCTAATCTCATCGTTCCGCCCATATTATTTATTGTCTTTTGTTCAGGCATAAATTCTACTATAGGATCACATGTATTTGGATCTATTTCAGTAGAATTAGCATTATTAATACCACACACATTTCTAGCAAATGAAACAATAGACAATTGAAATCCAAAACATATTCCAAGAAAAGGAACATTTGCCTCTCGTGCAAAATTAGCCACATTAATTATACCCTCAGAACCACGTTTTCCAAATCCTCCTGGAATAAGAATACCATCAAATTTTTTAAGTAACGAAATTTTTTCTTTAGGAGTAGTATCAAATTTTTCAGAATCGATCCATGCTACTTCCAATTTATTTCCTAGCTTAGCCGCTGCATGAGAAAGAGACTGATACACACTTACATAACTATCAGGAAGAGATACATATTTACCAACTATTGCAATATATACTTCTTTATTATATTCGGAAAAGGATTTTGCTATTAGTTTCCAGTTGGACCATTTTATAAATAGATTCTGTAATCTTAATTTATCATCTATTATACTAACAATTCCCTGATTTGCTAGAATTTCTGGTACTAAAAAAATAGACTTAACATCGTGACAAGAAAAAACACAATTTGAATTTACGTTAGCAAAAAGGGATATTTTTCTCCTGGCATCATCAGATAGAATATTTTTACATCTTATCGCTAATAAATCTGGATTAATACCTATCCTTCTAAGTTCTTGTACACTATGTTGTGTGGGTTTCGTTTTTTGTTCACCTACTACATCTAAGATCGGTGCTAAAGTTACGTGAACAAATAGTGTATTATAATCTCCTTCTTCAAGTTTCATTTGTCGAAAAGCCTCCAAGAAAGGTAGGCTTTCAATATCTCCCACAGTTCCTCCACATTCAATTACCAATATGTCTAAGTCTTCTTGGATAGCTATTTTCCTTAGTTTATTTTTAATTGCATCAGTAACATGAGGAATGATCTGGACACACTGACCTAGATATTTACCTTGTCTTTCCTCACCTATTACTTCAGAATATATTCGCCCTGTTGTTATATTATGATCCCTAGATAATTCTATATTTAAAAATCGTTCATAATTTCCTATATCCATATCACATTCACCCCCATCGCATGTTACAAATACCTCCCCATGTGCAACAGGATTCATAGTTCCTGCATCATAGTTTACATATGGGTCTATTTTTACGCATGAAACATTAAGACCTGTTAATTGTAAAATTTTAGCGATAGAAGAGGAAATTACTCCTTTACCTAATCCTGAAAGAACACCCCCTGTTACAAAAATATATTTAATATGATGATCTTTAACTTTACTTCTTGTTAATCGCACATAAAAGTTTAGATAATCTTCTTTTTATTCGTTTTTAAAGATAATGTTAAATCCTTACATACAATTGATGGATATACAAAATTAAAGAAATCGTCTAAATATTAAAATAATAATTTAGGGTTTAAAACTATTAAATTGTACATAGATGGACAAATAGTATATATTACTTTTATAATGACGAAATTAGCAATGATACTTTAACAATATGTTTGTTATAATTATAATCTCCATATATAAGAAAAAAAGTGGAAGTTTGAATTTATTACAATTTAGTGATTTATATTTTATTTTCGATTTCCATAAATAAAGTTATAAAGTGAATAACCTAATTCTACTGTTTATTTTGTACATAATTTTACTTTATATTGTCATCCCAAATTAATGGCAATATTTTTACTTTTAGTTAGACAGAAACAAATTTTCTATATGGTTGTATTATATGTTATAGCATTATTTTCTATATTAATTTCATTATTTTTTGTAGTGCTACAATCATTAGTATAATTATTTTAAATGATTATTATTTCTCTTTTTTCGGAAATTTCTACTTATAATTTTCGTAGATATTATTTTCTTATTTATTATCATTATATAATAATGCAGACCCAAATGTCCCAAATTAAATATACTTAATTGAATAAGACTGTATGATTAAAGACGATAACTTCAATGTTGATTCTTGTACTTGCCCTTTCGCTATTAATGATAGGAGGGTTACTTCTGGATAAGGTCAATGCAGAAGAATCTCTAAAGCTGAGCTCTATTTTCGGAGGTCAAGAATCCAGCCTCTCTACACTGATAAATAACGCCTTATTGGGCAATGTTAATTCTAATTCTATTGATGCAATCTCCACTGATGATGTGAAAGAACAATACATTACGATTAAGGAAGACGGCTATAATAATAACATGATTTTTGAAGAGCCCAAAAAGAAGATGGAATTGCTGACCTCTCCTGTTCCTTTTATACTACCTGTTCCTTTTCCTTAACTTACTCTAAGGTTCTTTTCTTCTACTGAGTTCAAAAAATATATTGATGTTCTTGTAAAACGTTATTGAGGTAGGCGAAGTTAGCTTAGCCTGGTTAGGGTACGAGCTTCCCAAGCTCGGGGTCGCGGGTTCAAATCCCGCACTTCGCATATATGGTAAAAATTTCCTTTTTAAAAATTGCTACTTCCTTTGTACTCTCATCGAATATTCCTAATCCGTTCTTAACCTTTCAATGGTCTTGGTAATCAAATTTAGATATAAATTCAACTTATTCCCTGGCCATATTAATGAAAGTACATACATATTGCATTTATTATCAAAATATCTATTTATTATTTATTTTATTTTAATAAATGTCAATAAATATTAAATGCACATCTGCACAATTTAAAACCGATAGGAAGATATTTTATTTCTACAAGATTGGAATTATTATACCTCAATATGTATACAATATATTTACTATGAACGAAAAGATACTTTATAGTGAGAAGTAATAATAAAAGAACACTATTATTTTTTCTTATCTAATGGAAGACTAAAGAAGAATGTTGCTCCAATTCCTGATCTATTGTTTTGTGCCCAAATTCTACCTCCATGAGCATCTATAATATTTTTTGAAATGTACAAACCCAAACCTGTTCCTTTATCAGATTTCGTTGCAAATTTACAAAATAAACGTGGAAAAATTTCAGGATGAATTCCACTTCCAGTATCTTCCACACTAATCATGACACTATTGTTTGTATTTTCCATTTTTATCTTTATAAATCCCTCATCAGTAAACTTTAATGCATTACTTAATAAATTACTGACTACTTGATTGATTCTTTCTTTATCTCCAGATACTTTTATGTCAACAGGTTCATAGAATATTTTTATATTTTTAGTTCCTATATCCCCTGAAGAAACTTGATTTTGGATGTCTCTAATAGAATTAGATAAAACGTCATTAAGATTAAAATAGACTTTTTCTAGCTTTAATGAATTACTTTCAATCTTAGTAACATCAAGAATATCAGATGCTAATCTGTCTAACCTTTTTGCATTACGTATTATCAATTGAATCTGTTCTTCTTCTACTTTGACAGTTTTAGTTTTAGGATCAAGATCTTCTTCAATTATTTCGACTTCTCCAAGTATAGGCATAATTGGGGTTCTCAATTCGTGTGCAGCGATATTGATAAACTCTTTTTGCATTTTATCATGTACTTTTAATTGTTCATTTGCTTCTTCTAGAAGTTCGTTTGACTTCATTAGAGATATATTTGTATTTTTTAGTTCTCCTGTTCGTGTATTGACTTCCCCTTCTAATCGCTTATTCCATGACAAAATTAAATAAATTATTCCAAACGTAACTGAACCAGTTATAACTACAATTAGAGTACTAAAATTATTTTGTTGTGCTATCAGGGAACCTACATTACTTGCCAATTGATGAGGAAAGCTTACGTATAATGTCCATAAATATTTTCCATTTATTACAATTGGCTCATATGAGAGTGTTATAGCTGATCCATTATAAGTTAAATCTTCTGCTAAAGATTTTCCTTCTAAACCTTTTTTTATAATTTTATTATAACTTTCCCTCAGATCATTTGGTATTAAAGATTGAAATTCATTTGACATATAATTATTACCTATTAGTGACTGATTTCTTGCATATATTATGACACCATCTCTATCCATCAATCCGACATTTCCAATAATAGAAGATGTCATTTCATTTTGAAGAAATACCCCAAGAGATTTTACACTTATTGCTGCTACAAGTACTCCATTAAATATTTGCTTGGCATTATAAGTATTATTTTGGTATTTTAATATTTGCTGTTTTATTAATGGATAAGAAATATATAAAAATGATGAGGGGCTTCCTTTAGATGTAATAGAAGTACTATAAAATGGAGTCAGTGTCTTTTTAGGATTTAGGAAAAAAGGTTGGTTTTGAGTGTCTAAAATTTCATTAGCTTTATCAGTTTGATATATTTTACTAGATGTGACAATTCTGCCATTAACATCTATCCAGTAATATGCATCTGTAATATTGAGGGTAGACGATTGTGCTGAATAAAGTAAATTTTGCACTTGATCAATATCACTTTCAAAAAGAAAAGGAGAAGATGTTAAAACTTTTAGATTAGAGTTTATGGAGTCAAGACTATGAACAAGGATTCTAGATAAATCGTAAGCTTGAATTCTGGCATTGGATTTAATGTCTTCTTCTGCTATTTTCTTTATTTCGTCAGCTGTAAAAGATGCCGATTGATAAGAAATAACAGATAGAGAACCTATTCCAATTATAATTATTATCAATAATAATGAAACATTATTTTTGAAAACTGATAAACCTATCAACTATTGACAATATCATGATTATTTAAGATTAATAAATTAAATGTTGAGAATTCTTATAGTAAATTTCTCTATATTGTTAGTTCTTCGGCCAGCGTACAATAATAGTTTATTGAATTTAACCATTTATTGATTAAAGGAGACAACAACTATTAAAGAATGACCGAATTAACCTGGAGCTTGAAATTTTTTGTAATTCCTTTTTGTTGCATTCCCACAAATTTCGCATTCTTTAATAGTTGGTGGATATTGTTTTTTACATGTTTTACAAAAATTCTTCCATTTTCTTAAGGTTACTATACCATCATTCCCTAAAGAAATGGTCTTAATTTTAAGGAAATTAGATACGTTTAGAATTGAATAATCATCCGATACTAAAATCATATTCAATTGATAAGCTAAAGATATAATAGAAATATCAGCTTGTGAAAGTTTTTTAATATCACCTAAAAGATTTGCAGTATAAATTATTTTATCAACTGATTCTTTCGTTGGGTCTTGTACAACTAAGGCTCCGGATGAAATTAGTAAATCTAGGGTTATAGACGATTTTAATAAATGTTTAATCTCTTGTAGAATAGATGTTGTTGTATAGAATTTAGAGTAGAGAGAACGATAGAAACCAGCATAGAAAGCACTAGAATCTAAAATGAAAATGTTAGAATCCAAGTTTTTCAAGTTGTCTAAAGCCTTTCTTTCTTAATCTTATAAAACGAGCATTAATTGGGAACCGAGTTATTTTTATATTACTATTTTCTTCAACCAAAAATTTATCTTGACCATCAATTATTAAATCTAACTTGTGATTACTATAAATTTCAATCTCCTCTGGAGGTATTATTATAGATGGTAATTTATTAATTGAAGCTATTGGATTAATTACTAAGGTATTTAATTCTTCATGTACTACAGGTCCTCCTAAAGAAATTGAATGACCGGTCGATCCCGTTGAAGTAGATATTATTATTCCATCCATGCGCTGAGTAATGACACCATCTCTAAATTTTAACGTGATAGTTGGTGTTCTAGTAAGATTATTTCTAAAAAGTAATATATCATTTAAAGCAGGAAGAAAAAGTTTATTGGATAAAGAAGCTTGGATTCTAATTCTTTCATCATAGTAATAATTTCCATTTAAAATTGCATCGAGAGCATAATCAATTAGGTCCAATTTAATTTCAGAAAGTATCCCTCTAGTACCTCCAACATTAATACTAAAAACAGGAATATCACTTGGATGAAATCTAAAAGCACGTAAAGTTGTTCCGTCTCCTCCTAGTGCGATTATAAGATCAATTTCATTTACTAGTGAGGTAAAATTAGAACTATTATTTTTAAAATTAGATGTTTCAAAGGGAGGAATAAATGATACTTTAATATTTTTTCTTGAAAGTATTTTAGTAATATATTCAGATGCCTCATATGCAGTTTTATTTAGATTCTTTGTAATAATAGCAACTCCTTCAATTTTTTTAATCATAAATCATACCTTATAACAATATTATAGTCTTAAATGCATTTTTATTATGCAGTTATTAAAATTTAATCTGTCTAGCCAAAAATATTGAAAATGGTCTACGCTGCTACTAATATATGAGATCCAAAAAAAAAATTTAAATTGTCTTTGAAATAAAGCACCAACATCAATATATAATAAATTGGGCCGATAGCTCAGCTTGGTGGAGCGTTCGACTGATAATCGAAAGGTCGAGGGTTCAACTCCCTTTCGGCCCATGTTTTTATTAATAGACATACAGAATCACACTGCTCAGTCATATTAAATATTACAATTGTCCATTTTGATATTCAAAGACTTTTAAAATAGTCCTTTTCACTTGAATATTAAACTTATAATTTACAGATAATTATACTGTATAAGGAGGATGTAGCACGATTTGATTGCATAGCAAAATTCTCATAGTTAAATAGAACCCTCTGCAATTTTGGTTGATGATTGGGTTATTCTTGGATATCATCTATTTAATCTCATGTTTATTAAGGAATAACGAGTTAATAAATCTGATAGATTAATATATATACTTCATCTATTAATTGTAAGAGATTTTTAATTATTTTATATTAATGGATCTATTCTGATTGAAAAATTAGAAGTTTCTCTATTCACTACTTCAAGGCCATATAGTCCTAAATATGGATATGTTAAATGGATACATATTACATCATTAAAATTCTTGATTGTAAGTTTATAATCAAATAACTGTTGAGACAATTCAGGCTTAATTCCTGTTTGAACGAGTAGAAAAGAAAGATCTAACTTTTCTTTCAAGGTATTAATCAATTTATACTCATCTATATTTTTATATCTATCAAAATTTAAAATGCCAAATAGCATTGAATTGGATTTAAAATTCTTTATTTCTTCAGAAATAGGATTAAATAATAAATCAGTGTTTAAATTATTATCTAAATTATCAACATTTGTATCAAAATTAAAATCAATTAACTTAACGAATTTGTCGTAATCATTAGGGTCTACAATATTCGATCGGATTAAATTTAAAAGAGAAGTAATATCGTTGGCAATTTTAGTGTCTAATAATAGCATATGAGAATTACTAATGCAATTAGTAATAAAATTAAACAAAAATAAAATAACATATCTAATTTCTATGTTTGGGGCATATTCTAATATTACAATAGATTTCCTGGTAAATCCTCCATTTAGGTCTTTGTTAAGTGAAAGATGACCGGAATCAATTTTAACAATTTTTTTTTCGATAAAAAATTTATTGTTTGGTGAACTAATAATCTGATTCCCGATAAGATCATGCTGATAAGTCGATTCATATGTTTTAAAGATTCCATTATTTAAGGTGTAAACAAATGAATTTTTCTTTATATCAATTCCTCCTAACTTTGTTAAATTCATCTCTCTTATATGGATGTGATTAAATTTATTTAATTTTAGAGTTACAATCCCATCAACAAGATAATCCAAAGTTGTTAATTCGTTTCCTTCATTTACTAAAATTAATCTCCCCCCTGCTCTTTCTAACCATGTTTGTAAAACTCGTTCATTATTTAGTCTCGATTCACGATCCATGAAGGAAGCTATCCCATCCCAACTATCTACTATTATCAATGGAGATCTTACATCCATCAATTGATTTGTTATACGTTCAAAAAGAGATTCTGGTTCATCTAAACGTGCATCTTCAAAAAAAGGTTCTAAACTATTAATATTATTAGAAGATTTATTATGATTATTTGGATATTTAATTTTAAGGTATTTATTAATCCACTTAAAGTAATAAAATAATTTATTAGGTGATACTCTTGTAGAAATATAAAAGAAATTATTCTTTATATTTAATGCTTTAAGAATTGTCAAACATAGTGCAGTTTTTCCTGCTCCTGGTTCTCCTTTAATCAATAAGGAATAAGTTTCATTATTTAAAAATTGTAGCAGATCATCAGGAATTTTAAAAGAAATATCGTAATTTTTAGTCATTACCCAACCTCACTTAAGTTAATGATTACTCTGTTATAATAATAGTTCTTAATATCAAAATATAAAAAATATCCTTAAAATAATGAGGTATTAAATTAAGATAACCACGGATTGATATTTTTTTGGAAACGTAATGCATCTATTAACCCTTCTGCATAACCTATGCTAAGTATTCCTAATTCAAGTTTATGCTGATTGAAAAATCGTTCGGCATCAAATAAATAATATTCAGCATTTTCTAATACATTTTCCATTTCTTTATACTGTTCATCGAGTATAGCGGAAGAATTTCTTTCACTTTCAAGATAGGATTTCATCTTTTTCAAAGCATCTTTTGCTTTTGGTAAATATTTTTCTAACATTGTTACTGCAAGATGGCGAAAGAATTGAGTATTATCAAAGGGAGGGTCTTTATTTGGATAAAGAGACATTATAGAATCAATTTCTGTAAAATGAAGATGACCTGTTACTATGATAGAATGAGGGCCTTTGCCAAAATCTATTTTTTTTATGGATTTAACTTTTCCTCCTACGATATTTTGATCCTTTTTTCCTATTCTTGATGCCACTATAATAAATAACTCGTCAGAGATAATGTCATAACGAACATTCTCTTCTACTTCGAGAAGCATATCTATAGCCCTTGCTGGGTCTAGAAAGAAAAAGTCATTTTCATTGTTATTATTGTATTCAGTTAAGATTAAAGTATGATTTCCTACTCTTAGATTTTCGTAGATTATATTGTAGACACTTATTGCGGACATAGGATCTGACATGATTGTTGTAGTTCTTCCAAATTTGTAATTATGCAATCCAATTTCACCAATCAAAGATGAAATTCCAGAAGCACCATGAATTATTTTTATTTCAATTAGGTTTTTTTTTGCTCTTACATAAAGTTCAATGAAAGTGGTTGCCATAAACGGATCACCATAAGTCACTATTGCTACATTATTCTCTTGTGATTGAGAGATAATAGATCTTGCATCTTCAATAAACCAACGAGGAACTATTTGTGTATGTTTATTACCATTATTTAGTAAAATTTTTAGTTGTCTAATATCATCATCATCAATATAACTTGTAAATCTTTCTATATATATAAAATGACATTTTTGCAAAGTTTCTTTTGCTAAAAGACTTAATCCAGAATAACCATTTATTCCAAGTCCAATAAAACATAACATACTATGTATTAAATCGCTATTGTTATCTCTAATATTATTTATTCTGGATATTATACATTCTTGACATATGAAATAAAGATCTTTTGTAGACTTCGATCCCTGAAAGATATTCTTCTATATTTACATGTTCATTAACGCTATGAGAAGAATGTGGATCTCCTGGACCGTAAGTAACCACAGGAATTTTAAATGCATTTCCAATAATATTCATATCCCCTGTTCCTGTTTTTCTTAGTAATGCAGGTCTTTTTTTACAAACGTCAAGAATAGAAAGAACAAGAGACCTAACTAATGGAGAGGAAAAATCAGCTTCGAATGGTTCTGTAAAATCTTCGATTATAAAATTAGTTTTTATTCCATTTTCTTTTGATATTTCTGAAATGAGAATTCTAATAGAATCAAAAACTTGTTGACAAGTGACCCCATTTGGAATTCTAATATCCATTGTTATTTTACACTTTTGAGGAGTGACATTGTGACTAGAACCACCAAAAATTTCTGTAAGACAACAACTAACAGAATTACTTCTTTTTTCTTTCTCATAATTCTTATTTAATGCAATTTTTATCTCATTCCAAAAATTATAGACTTCCTCAATAGAGTTTTTTGCTAACCAAGGAGCACTTGCATGTGCACTGTCTAAAACATCACATATTAATTTTAAAGCTAATCTTCCCTTATAAGAAATTGTAATATTTTGTATACCACTAGGTTCACCAAATATGGCGTAATCTATATTCAAATTATTTTTAACAAGATGCTTACTTCCTGTTGCATTTCCTTCTTCATCAACTACCCCAGCAAATATTATAGTACCATTTTGTTTGGGGAACTCAGATGCAGCCAAAAGCATAGAAATTAAGGGAGCTTTAGCATCTGATGCTCCCCTTCCATACAAGAAGCCATTTTCTATTCTTACGGGAACTTTATTTGGAACAGTATCCATGTGACCGCAAAGCAATATTCTTGGATACCCTCTTCCTTTGGTGGCAATAATATTTCCAACACTATCTATATGAGCTTGTTCAAAACCAAGTTCATTAATACACTTATCCTTTAGGAGATTAGCTAATGGACCTTCAGACCTAGACGGAGTATAAAGATTAAGTGACTTTTTTAAGAGCTCTATTGCATAATTAGATGAAACCAATGTATATCTAATTAATTTGGTATTGTAAAGAGTAATCTACAATCATATCTTGAATATTGATTTCAGTAATTTTTACTGTATTTTTAAACTCTGTTGTATTATTTACTTCATGTACCAATAGACCTTCTTTTGAACTTTCCATTAAATCTACTCCTACAATCTTTCCACCTACAGCTCTAGAAGATTTAATACAAATATCTTCAAGTTCATCTGTAACTGGACAGTTTTCAGCTCTACCTCCTAATGCCATATTAGTTTTCCATTCATCAGATTCAGAGTATCTATATATTGCAGCAGCAACAACGTCACCTACCACTATAGCTCTTATATCACGAGGTGGACGAGAAACAAATTCTTCTAGATAATATACATGGTAAAGAGGAAACATATGTTCTCTATCCTCAAATACAGCTTTTGCTGCATCTTTATCACGTAATAATGCTATCAATCTCCCCCAGCTTCCTATTGTAGGCTTAATAATAGCAGGATATCCAAAATTTTCTAATGCTGAAAGTGCAGAATCGGGCGAAAAAGCCGTTATTACTTTGGGGGTTCGTATACCTTTTTTTTGTAATAACATATGAGTAAATAATTTGTTTCCACACGTAACATTCGTGTTTAATGGATTAATTACATTTGCTCCTAATCCTTCTAACGCTGCAGTAGAATGGAGATTCTTAAAATAACTAACACATCTTTGAATAATGGTTTGATTAGTATATTCTGAAGAGAGTGTATTTAAATCTAAAACAATATCTTTGCAATCAATTTTTTTTATTTCAATTCCTTTCTTTTTAGCAGCTTCATAGATAGCCTTTTCTTCCCATCTTATAGTATCATAAAGAAGTGTGAGAGAAGAAGAAGATGTATTCTTTCCCTCAGTCACTGTCCCCAATCCTCGCCGACTACTTGAGCGGGTTTTGTTGTAAATCCACCTTCATTTTTTACCAATTCATAGCTTGATCCACAATCGGGACAAGATACTATTTCACCTTCGATTGAATCTTCTGGTATTTTGATTTCGGCATCACATTCCTCACATTTTACCATATTTTATTCACTCCTTTTTTACATTGAATGTTTCTTCATTAAGTATCTTTCTTTCTAATTTCTCATCAAGATATAATTCTAAGACATCACCCATTCTAAGTTCTTTTAACCCCTTGGCAAGATTTTCTGCTTCACGTATACTTGTATCTAGGCCAAGTAAAGATAACAAATATGCCGCCCCATTTTTTCCTGCTAGTTCTCCAAACACAATCTTTCTTCTGTTTCCTACTAAACGGGGCTCAATAATTTCATATGCTGAAGGATTCCTCAAAATCGCTGCAAGATGAGTCCCAGCTTTATGTTTATAGGCACTGTCACCTACTATAGGTTTAGACTCTGGAATCTCCAAACTTGTATATTGTGAGATAGTCTTTGACAAGTCCTTTAACATATGCAGTCTTAAATTGTTATCAGAACCATATATGAGTGTCAATGCAATGGAAGTTTCGGCAAGCGAAGGAATGCCTGTCCTTTCTCCAAAACCATCGATCGTAGTATGAATCTGATCAGCCCCCGCTTCACAACCAGACAGTGCATTAGCTAATGCTAATCCTACATCGTTATGACAATGTACATCTAGAGAGCTTTTTGATGTATCTATTTTATCATATACCATTTTAACTAAATTATACATCCCATTTGGACGCATTATACCCACTGTATCTGGAATGCTAATTCTTTCTACTCCTAATCTATTCATTTCATTACACATCTCTAAGAGAAAAGAAGGTTCAGTCCTACTAGCATCCTCCATCGTGAAGCGACATTTTAAACCATGTGATTTGATATATTCAACTACTTCAATGGCTCTATTTTTTGCCTCCTCTTTAGAAATTTTTAGCTTTGCACTAAGATGAATATCAGATATTCCCATATAGGTAGCTATCCAAGTTGAATTAGTTTTGAGAGCAATATCAACATCTGATTTTATTGCTCTAACATGAGCAACAATATCTGCTTTTAATCCCTGTTTGATAATTGTTTTTGTCGCTTCCAAGTGATCAGAAGACACAACAGGACTAATTTCTATTTGATCTACCCCAAATGAATCCAACATCCATGCAATTTGAATCCTTTGTTTGATAGTAAAAGAAACTCCTGGATGTTGTTCTCCTTCTCTTAATGTAGAATCAAGAATTTTTATTTTTTTTTTTTCATGACCCACATTATTGTATTGATGCGCATAATAGTTAGGATCATCTGATTTAAGTATCATTTTAACGATATTATTACACGTTTCGTATGTGATATAAATGTTAACGCTAAAAAATGAAAGTAAAATTCTGATATTTACTGCAATATTTAACTAGAATATCATGTATTTTTTAAAGTTTTAAGAATAATCACAGTATTTGTATCTGAAACCCCTTCAATTTTTCTGACTTCATCGATATAAGAATTGATTTCAGAAATTTCAGGAGCACTGATAATTGCTGCAATATCATACTGTCCAGTTATTTCATAAACAACATCAACTCCTTCTAAATTTAATAACTTAGATGTTACTGTGGATGTATCAGAGCTTGAGGCAACTGAAATAAGAGTTATTGCGCTAGTTTTTCCCCTATTATTGATTTCAATTGTGAACTTTTTAATAACGTTATTATCAGTTAAATTTTTAATCCTTCTCCTTACTGCTGATTCAGATAAGCCAATAGTATTAGCTATTTCTACAAATGGTTTTCTAGCATCATTTTGAAGAATCTTTATTATTTTTTCATCGAACGAATCAATATTATTTAACATCTTTTCTTTCCTCTTCTTTAGTTAATAATTTATCCATAATGCTTAAGGTTTTTGCTACCTTAACCTCATCAAGTACTAATGGTGGCAATAATCGAATTATATTTCTCCCTGAGTATAACATAAGGAGACCTTCTTTAATTCCATCAAATAATATATCCTTAATATCAAAACGTAATTCAAGAGCTAACATTAAACCTAATCCTCGTACGTCTCTTACAATTCTATGATTCTCTTTAAGTTCGAACAATCCATTTTTGAAAATATTCCCAACTTTTGTAGCATTCCCGACAAGATTTTCTTCTATTATAGATTCTATAGTAGCTATACCTGCAGAACAAGAAAGTGGATTTCCTGCAAAAGTTGAAGAATGTTCTCCTACTTTCATAGCATCTAGGATCTCAGGTTTACATAGAGTTAAACCCATTGGTAATCCTCCAGCTATACCTTTAGCTAGACACATAATGTCTGGAGTCGTTGACCAATGTTCACCAGCCCACATTTTACCGGTTCGTCCTAATCCAGTTTGTATTTCATCAAAAATTAATACTAAATTATTCTGGTCACAAATCTTTCTTATTTGTTGTAGAACTCCATCTGATGGAACAATTATTCCTGTTTCACCTTGAATTGGTTCAATAATAACTGTACCAATAGAGTCATCCAATGATTCTTCAATCTTTGATGGATTACTGTAAGGTACAAATTTTACTCCTTCTAGCAATGGTTGAAATGATTTTCTATATTTTTCATTGTGTGTTACAGATAATGCACCAAAAGTTTTTCCATGATATCCTCCACTCATGGCTATTATTCCACTTTTACCTGTGAATTTACGAGAAAACTTTAAAGCAGCTTCAGTAGATTCAGCACCGCTATTGCTAAAGAAAACCTTAGATAGTTTTTTTGGCGAGATTTTGGACATTTTTTCTAGGAATTCTAATCTAACATTGTTATAGATAGACATATGACATGTTATAAGTTTCTCAGATTGATTTTTAATTGCATTTACTACACGATCGTTACAATGGCCAATTAATGCAACACCATAACCACCCATACAATCAATGTATTCGTTTCCCGAAACATCCCAAACGATAGCTCCTTTTCCTTTTGAAATATTTATTGGAAATCTCTGATAAAGATTTCCAAGATAATTATCTTCACTCACTTTGTTATCACCGTACAATTAGTATGAAATAATGCAGAAGAGATTGGATTTTCAATGTCACCTGAAGCTATAATTGCTTCCTTGACTCCCATATCTAAAGATTCTATACATGCCATTACTTTTTTTTCCATTCCATGACCAATTTTTGGTAAACATTCCTTTGCTTTATAATATGTTATTTCTTTTACCAGCTCATCATTTAGAATTAAACCATTGACATTAGTAATAAAAATTACTTTATCCGCGGATAGTCCCCCTGCAATATAGGCAGCAGCCCTATCGCCGTCAATATTTAAAAATTCATTTTCTTCGCTTAAAGCTATTGGAGAAACAACTGGTACAAAATTCCCCTCTATTAAATTTCTAATTAATAGTGTATTGATCTTGTTTATTTTTCCTGTATAACCACCATCAATTATCATTTTTCTACCTTTATCATTAACAACTAGAAGCTTTTTCTTTCTTAATGCTTCGATTGTAGATCCATCAATTCCCGATATTCCTGCTGCACTTATCCCGTTACTTAAAAGCAATCTGACGATAGTTTTATTTATTTTTCCAGACATAACCATGGTATATATTTCTGCAGTTTCCTTGTCAGTATATCTACTTTTTACACCTCCTGGAGAAACAATAAATTTTTGTTCTTTTCCCAATTTATTACCAATAATAGTGACATCCTTACCTCCACCATGAACAAGAACAACCTTATCTTGTTTTAATATATTTTTAAGGTCTGAAATAGTCGATGAATGTAATCCATCTACTATGCTACCACCAATTTTAATTACGATCATACCGGTGTTAATGGAGTTAATTTTAATCCATCCATTTCATCGAAACCAAACATGACATTCATATTTTGTATTGCTGAACCTGCTGCACCTTTCATGAGATTATCAGAAGCTGAAAGTGCAACAACTCTATTGTTATCCTCATCAATATCAAAACCAATATCACAGAAATTGGAGCCAATTAAGAATTTTGGATCTGGAAATTTATACAATCCCTTTTTATCTTTGATAAATCTTATAAACGGTTCATTTTTGTAAGATTGTCTATAGAGTTTCCATAGATCTAATTCACCAATTGTTTTAGTCAAAAAAGTATGATTTGTTGTTAGTATACCCCTAACAAGATTGACAGCATGAGGGCTCATACTAACTTTTATATTCTTTTTAGATAATACGCTAAGTTCTTGAATTATTTCGCCCGTATGTCTATGTTTAGCTGGTTTATAAGGTCTGATAACCCCATATCTCATAGCATGATGTGTCCCTGCATTTGCTTGAGCACCTGCACCAGAAGAACCAATTTTACTATCTACAACTATATGATCTGTATCAATAAGATCATTATCAATAAGTGGTTTGAGTGCAAGTAAAGAAGTCACTGCCATACATCCTGGACATGATACTAATTTGGCTTTTTTAATCTCTTCACGATGAATTTCCGGAACTCCATAAACTGATTTTGAAAGTAAATCTGGAAAAGGATGTTCCCATCCATACCATTTTATATAATCTTTAGGATTATGTAAGCGGAAATCTGCAGAAAGATCTACTATTTTAATATCTCGTTCATATAAATTTTTAACAATTTTATTCGCATTTCCATGTGGAACAGAAACAAATACTAGATCAGATGAATCTGCAATTTTATCAAGATCCATTGATGAAAAGGTAAGGTCTATGAATCCTTTTAAACTTGGATGAAGTCTATGGACATATTCTCCAACATGTTGTCTAGATGTAACCACATTAACCGTTACTTTGGGATGAGTTACCAGTAATCTAAGTAATTCTCCACCAACGTATCCCGACGCACCTATAACTCCTACTTTCATTGTTATGAACTATAGATCAGAATATTACTGCATCTTATGAATTTTTTTATCATTTAAAGTAAAGACAAATATTAATTGAATTTCTATTTTTTAAAAACTTTTAAAACATACTCAATCATAGAATTTGCTATATCTACTTGAGATACTTGTGATGCTCCTCTAAATTCAACATTACTATTAATCTCATGTATAACGAATCCTTTATTTTCATCTTCCATAACATCTACTCCGAGAATACCCTCTCCTACTGCATTGGATGCCTTAATTACAATATCTTCTAATTCTTTTGTAATTGGTGCAAGTCCTGTATGACCCCCCCTAGCAACGTTTGTTCTCCATTCATTTATAGCAGAATACCGATATACGGCGGTAATAATTTGATCTCCAGTAACAATACATCTAATATCCCGAGGTGGTCTATTTATCATTTCTTGGACGTAATAGATTCTAGAAAAAGCAGAATCATTTTCCTCTCTCATTTCCATGATAATATTTACCATTTCTTCATTTCGAATAGGAAAAACTCCTCTCCCCCAAGAACCAACAAGTGGTTTTAAAACTAAAGGGAATCCAAGTTTATTTGTCAATTCTTTAAAAGATTCAGCGCTAAAAGTGAAATAGGTTTTTGGAGAAGGAATTTCAGATTTTGCCAAAATGAGAGATGTTCTTAATTTATTGCCACAGATCTCATTTACATCATAATTGTTTATTACCTTATGCCTCAAAAATTCAAGGCAATATGTGATATAGAGTCCTCGATAATGACTTAAACATCGTTGAAGAAAAATATCACCTTTAATAGGATTATTTTGATTTATTTCTGTACTAAAAGAAATAGGTTTAGCGTCTATTAAATGAGTAGTTATTCCTCTATTGGTAGCCTTATCGTATAGTTCTTTTTCCTCGAATCGTAGTTTATCATAAATTATAGAAAGTTCCATATTTTCTCAAACTTATTCTCCCCAATCTTCTCCTACGGACTCTGCTGGTTTCATGTCTACTTTACCTTCAGAATTAGAAGTTATTTCGAATTCGGCCCCACAGTCGGGACAGGAAACAATTTCACCCACGACTACATCTTCTAGAATATTTAATTCTCCTCCACAGTCTTTGCATTCACTCTTCATTCTATTGTTCATCTCCTTTATTCTCTTTTTTATTTAAATTAATTGCTATAGAATTTGCTGTAATAGATTGCAATCCCCATAATTCAACAAAACCTCTTCCTAGTTGCTGATCAAAAATAGAGTCAGAACTATACGTTGCCAAGTCATTCTTATATAAAGAAAATTTAGATTCTCTTCCTACTATCCGCATGGAACCATTTTGCATTCGCATTTTTACTTTTCCTGTAACTCTGTTTTGTGTTGCATCTATAAACTTATCCAAATCGTTAAGCAATGGATCCTGCCAAAGGCCAGAATAAGTCATCCAACTCCATTGCTGATCTACAATATGTTTGAACCTCAATTCGTGAGAGGTTAAAACCATTTTCTCAAGATCTTGATGAGCTTGAATTAATACAATTGCTGCAGGACATTCATACACTTCTCGAGACTTTATACCGATAATTCTATCTTCTATATGATCAACAATTCCTACACCGTATGATCCTGCTTTAAAATTAATATAATTTATCAGATCTAAAAGATTCATCCTTTTGCCATCAGCTGTAATAGGTAGACCTTTTTCATATTCTATTTCCATATAACCAACATCTGAATTCTTAAATTTAATAAATTTGAAACAACTTTCTGGTGGTTCAACAAAAGGATTTTCCAGATCTCCACCTTCTATTGACCGTCCCCATATATTCATATCAATACTATATGTCTTGACTTCAGTAGATATGGGAATGTTATGTTCTTTTGCAAATTGAATTTCTATATCTCTTGTTAGATTCATGTCTCTAATTGGTGCAATAATTCTTAAATTTGGATTAAGTGATTTGATGGTAATATCGAATCTGACTTGATCATTTCCTTTACCTGTAGACCCGTGAGATATTGTTTTGGCATTTTCTTTATTTGATATCTCAACTACTTTCTTTGCAATAAGAGGCCGTGCTAACGCAGTTCCCAAAGGATATTGATTTTCATACAAGCCGTTGGCTTTTATACAATGAGAGATATATTCATTTACGAATTCTTCTTTAGCATCTACATAGTAATGCTGAACAGCTCCTATTTCTTTAGATCTAGTTTCGATTTCTTTGAAATCATCATTTTGGCCACAATCTACTGTTACAGTAATAACATCAAGATTATGTAAAAGCTGCAAATATTTTATACATACCGATGTATCCAAACCCCCCGAATAGGCTAAAATACATTTTTCTTTAACCATCGTTAGCCGATGCGAATATAGTTATTATATTTATATTTTTGTATTCAGTTAATCATTAAATTTAGTTATACATTAAATTTTATAAAAAAAATTATAATAAAAAATGATAAATGCTATTTTATTAATTATATAATTGAAAAATTTTGTATAAAAGATATACAATCGATGAAATAAAAAATAAAGTCATTGAAACATTGGGTAACCATGAAGAAGGAATGTCTAGTATGGAATTGGCTGATGCCATTCATGTTAATAGAATGACAATAACAAAATATCTTAACGTTTTATCAGCAATCGGTTTAATAAAAAAGAAAAAAATTGGTTCAATTAATATATGGACAAGAGAATCAGGTGTAGACGATATAGAATTTCCTTTGAATTATATCCATATACAACAGAAATTTTTAACTGCATTGCTTGGATATAATAAAAGAGAGTCAAGTAAAATATTACTTAATACTATTTATTCAGAAAGTGAAATTTTAAAAGTTTTAAAAGAAATAATCATTCCCTCATTAAATACTATCAATGAAATTTATAACAGAGGTAGATTAGGTAAAACAGAGCTTATTTATTTGAATAACTTATTATTTGACCTTTTAATTGTAATTGAAATATATTATAAAAATATTGAGCGTAACAAAAATATTCACAATATTTTTATTGCTGGAAATGAAGATCAGATATTATATTCAAAGATATTATCATTAGTCTCTGAAGTTTCAAATTGTGATACTATATATCTTGGAAATATAGGGCAACATATAGATCCTTTTTTTGATATTGATTTACAAAGATACATAACTAAATTTTGGTCTCATAAGAAAGGGACAAAAATTATTTTTTTATGTTGCTCAGATGAAAGTTCTCTGAAATTTTTATTTAGTACTGCTGATTATATAAAAAGAAAAATGACCGAGATTATAAAAATAGTGCTATTTGTAAATCCAGAAATATTAAATTTGACAAAGGATTTGAAATTTGATTTCATTGCATCAGATCTCACTTCATTAATTATATGGTTGGAAGAATTGATTAAACAAAATAGGACGAAATTTTAACCTACTTCTTCAAAATAATGTATAATAAATAATATCATATCTTATATTTATTACAAAGTTTATTTAAAAAATTTAATCCTTGCCTGATTTCGACTTTATAATTTCTATCTACTATAGGTTCCAAACCAATGTAATTATTATATTGTATCTTCCTTAATGTTTTTAATATTGAATTAAAATTAATATGCCCTAATCCTGGCATTTTTCTGTTGCTATCTGCAAAATGAATATGTTTTAAAAAATTTTTTGATTTTATGATACTATCAGAAAAATCCATTTCCTCAATATTCATATGATAAGTATCCAATAAGATTGAAAAATAGTCATTATTAAGATTAGATGTAACAAATATTGCATCGGCAGTATTACAACAAAAGGGAGTAGAATACCTATTTAATGGTTCTAATAAAAGATATACTCCAAAATCCTTTGAAAAACGAGTAAGTTCTGATAATATATTTACTGATCTTTTGAGTAATTTCTTTTTTTCTTTATTGGGAATCATTTCATGGTTCCAATCTTTTTTCAGAACATAATCTGATAATAGGCAAACATTAAAAATTGAACCCCCAAAAAAATTACAAATTTTTATACATTCTTTAACATAATTTTTTGAATAAGATAGAATATGTGGATCGGAGGTAAGGAGAATCGGGCTTATCATTCCTTTTGAGCTTGTCCATTTACCAGTTACACCAAGAACAGAAACGCTAAAAGTATTGAAAAGTTCAAATATTTTTTTTGAATTAAAATTTGAAGGATCACCCGAAAGTTCAATATTGTTTATACCTAATTCTACTAAACCTTTAATTGTATTTTCTAATGATTCTATTTTTGTAAATGAATCAATAGTTATTGAAAATTTAACCAATCAAATCACTATATAACTATAGTTATAGTATATTCGTAAGATATTTTCCTATTTGAACAACGTCTAATGAATTCGACTCATCTTTTGGCAGGTTTGAGTGAATATTTGATACATACAACGAAAAGCCTTCTTGTGTTATCTTATTAACTGGTCTTCCATGTGATCCCTTTAGTAAGCCTGTATCAAAAGGAATGGACCTTTTTTTAGGATCTATAAATAATTCCAACGGGTCATAGCCGGGTTTCCTGTGGATATCTACCATCCTAGTAAAAGAAGGTGCCATATTTTCATCATACCACCAGTAATAACTAAACCATTTATCACGATTAGCTACAACTATAATATCCCCCGCTCGTTCATGATCAATATTAAAAGATTTCTTTTCCACTTCGGTTATTATAATATCTATGTCTGAAATATTTCTTAAAATATTTACAATTCTTTCTTTATCTTGTGGAGATTTGAGATAAATATTTGCTATTTGATGATCTACTACCGCAAATGCTTTACTAAATTCGAAATCTACATATTCTTTCTCTCCAATTTTTCTCACATTTAAAAGGCCATTATTTCTTAAGATAATATTTATAGGGATTGCACCGTTAACATCATTAAAAGAATATTCTGAAAAAATAATAAATTGTGTATTTTCATAAATTTTACTCTTTTTTGTTGAATCTATTATTTTTTCTACAATACTGTCTGCCAAAACTAAATCATCAGAAACTTGATTACTCTCTTTTCCAAAACGCTGAGCAGAGTAATCGATATGTGGAATATATGTAAACATAAAATTAGGTTTACTTTTTTCTATGGTATATTGAGCTGCTTTTGTAATCCATTCACTTGATAAGCTAGAAGCTAATGGTCCCCAATATGAAGTAAGATCAAATTCTCCAATTTGTTCCACTATTTTTTCATAATAACCTACTGGTTTAGAATAACACCACATTTTCATTTCATTTTCTAAATGAATAGGCTTTGGAGTTATAATGATATCCGAATTTGAATATAAGGTATTTTGCCAAAAGAGAACAGCTGTTTTAAAATTAAGATTCTTATTTTTTATGATATCCCAAATTCGTGGTACTTTTACTAAACTATTATATTGTTCCCAAAATGATACATTATAAGTCTCTCGATCCATAAAGCCATTAGAAATTATACCATGTCTATTGGGATATTCTCCCGACAAAAAGCTTGTTTGTACTGTAGATGTGACTGCTGGGAAAACAGGCTTCATTTTTGAAGATTCACCTTTTTCAGCTAATGCAGAAATAGTCGGTAGTAACCTCGAATTAAGATGTTTTTCTTCTAAACCAACAATATCAATAACAATAACATGTTGAATCATACACAGCTTTAAACAATGAGTAATTTAAATAATATGTTAAGTATAGTTTAAAAGCTCAAAAGATTTAGTATCTTTAAAATAGTACAAAATCTACTCAACTCATATAGACCCTTCTTGATAAAAAGATAACAGGAGTTATTAATACTAATACTAAAATAAGGCTATAATAAACTCCTAAAATATCGGTTATAAAAATACTATCTAGAATAACTATCACAGTTATTAACTGAGATACAGATTTGATAGTAGTGGTAATTTTTTTAAACAACCTTATGTGAGAATAAATTATAATACAAGAAAATATTATTAATGGAATTAAGGAGTCATAATTAAATGTACCAAGAATTATAAAGATACCTATCGAAAATATGAGAATATATATAATTATGAATGGAAGAATAGTCCAAAGATTGAAGAAAAAGTCTTTAGTTTCATTCTTACTTAAAATAGTAATGGCACTTACGTAGAAAAATTCTGATAATAATGGAATAAAAAAACGAGTATCAAATATACCTCCATCTATGAGGAAAATGGATTGACTAGCGCCTAAAAGGACATTTAAGCTTCTTATAATTCCCATAATAATAGATCCAAAGATTGTATTTTTTAAAAATCGGTTATACGAAAAAATTAAAGTGACCATAGCTAGAGTAATTATAAATGTATACCATCCTATAATAACCGAAATAGTTAGAGAGTATAAAAAAGATATAACCATTATAATTAAAGCATTTTTTTTTGATATTTTATTAGATGGTAAAGGACGCCAAGGTCTTTCCTTTTTATCTATTTTTATATCAAAATAATCATTTAATACCATGCCACCAATATATAAAAAAGTAGATATTGAAATTAATTTAAACATATCAAAATAATTAAAATGGTCTATGCTAGTGAAGAAAATATAACCCAAAAGAATGTTAGAAATAGTAGTAAAAACATTGGGTATACGTACTAATCTAAAATAATTTATTATAGGAGATGACATATGCTTAATTAATTCCCATTAATTGCAACAATAAGATAACACGTCATGGTGTAAAAAACCTTATACAATTTAACAATAAAATCCTATTTATTAAATAAATCTTGTGATTTCATTTTAAAATTATATGAAATGAAGTAATTAGAAACTAGTTAGATGATCTTCTCCTGTTTCGCAATGGATATTTACAGCATGGGCACCTATTTCCCTCATATTTTATATAAATAGCACATTCAGTACATCGTTTAAAATTTTGAGCATATAAAGAGTATTTTCCTCCTTTTTTGCTACCCAATCTACTACAATATCCTTTACAGCTCAAATATACTAAAGATAATGGAGATTGAATTAATTATTTTTTATGTTTACATTGCAATCGTTTGTATTATATTTTGTTTAAATTTATTATTTACTTTTTTAACTTTAGGTAATAGAAATAACGATTAACGAAAAGAAAAGTTTTGTGAACAGGAACGACAAGAGTGGGTCTTATTTTACTATATTGTTATATTGATAAAAAGCTCTAGAATTTCATATACAACTATTTTGAGATCTATATAAAATTAAAGAAGAAATTTCTAAATTAGCATAAGTAAAGTCTTTAGCTCCTCATCTTATATCTATACTTCAAAATATTTAAGTATGTTAAGATAAGTTATACTATGAAAATTCAAGCATATGCAGCTCATCAAAGAGCTGGAAAACTTGAACCATTTGAATATGATCTAGGTCCTCTAAAATCTGACGAAGTAGAAGTTGATGTTGAATATTGTAGTATATGTCACAGTGATTTGCATATGCTGGATAATGAATGGGGTATAACACAATATCCGTTGGTTCCCGGACACGAAATTATTGGAAGAGTATCTGCAATTGGTAATATGGTAGAACATTTACAAATTGGGCAATATGTAGGAGTAGGCTGGCGTGCTCGCTCATGCTTAATTTGTGACCAATGTACAAGTGGGCATCACAACCTCTGTTTAAAAGCTGAGGATGTAATTGTTGGTAGATATGGAGGTTTTGCTAATAAAGTACGATGTCAAGCTGTATGGGCTTTTCCATTATCTGCAAATATAGATATTAAAACTGCAGGTCCCTTATTTTGTGGAGGAATAACAGTGTTCAATCCAATTGTTCAAAATAATATAAAACCACCAAATCATGTAGCGGTAGTTGGGATCGGTGGTTTGGGACACTTGGCGATTAAATTTCTCAAGGCTTGGGGTTGTGAGGTTACAGCTTTTTCATCCAATCCAGAAAAAGAGAATGAGGTAAGACAGTTTGGAGCTCACTATTTCTTGAATTCAAAGGATCCTAATTCTTTAAAATCCTCAGTAAATAGATTCGATATGGTATTAGTTACTACAAATGTTGAACTTGATTGGAATTCATATCTTAATACTCTTCGCCCAGGTGGTAAATTACACATTGTAGGAGCCATACCATCTGTAAAGGTAGATGTATTTCCATTAATTTCTGGTGAAAAGTCGATAGGTGGCTCACCCATCGGTAGTCCAGCAACAATTACCACAATGCTAGATTTTTGTAGTCGTCATGGCATTACACCTGTTACAGAAGAATTTCCACTATCACGAGTTAATGAAGCGTTAGCACATTTAAAGGCCGGGAAAGCCCGTTATCGTATTGTATTACGAAATGATATAAAATAAACTCAATGGAGGAGGTGGGATTCGAACCCACGAACCCCTGAGGGACGGGATTTATCATTAATATTTATTGTTATCTTGAGTCCTGCGCGTTTGACCAGGCTTCGCGACTCCTCCACTCAACCTAATAATGTACTGAGATATTAGAATTATCATATTTAATTATATAATATATAAATTATTATTTATCATACAATTATCTTAAGATAAATTTAAGAACCAAGATATTATACTAAATCCAACTAGTTATTTCCGGATAGTATTATCAATATTCATCTTCTTATTCTTCTTTTGAAGAGATATCATTTAAGAAATAATAATCTCTTTGATTTTTTACATTAAGTATATTTATGAAATTAATTTTGGTTTAATAAATAGATAGCTGAAATAACTAATACTTCATAAGAGGATTTAATTTCCTCACTTTGGGCAATAATTTTATAGCAGCAGTTTATTCCTTTGTCTAAAATTAAAATACAGTTAAAATCATTGTAATTAATTTCTCTTAAAAGAGTAAATTAAAGTATAATCTATCACTTTCACAGTGTGAACTATTAAGAAGTATCAAGCCTACACATTCAATAAAATAAATCTTTTAATTCACAAACTTATTTGTGTGTATATACAAATTATTCTATTTTAATTTAATTAAATTTCCAATAATTTAATAAACATATAGATACTTGCTATAATATTGTCACTATCCTACAATAAAGATAATAAAAAATCTATACTACGAGAAGACTTTGCTAAAGAGGTAAAAAATGGATTAGGAAGAAAAAAGAAAAAATTAAATCCAAAATTTTTTTATGACAAAAGAGGTTCAGAGCTTTTCGAGCAAATTTGTGTACAACCTGAGTACTATTTAACTATAACTGAATATAAAATTATAATAGAAAATATTAATTCGTTATTAAAATATTATGAGAACAAAGATATTTGTATTATAGAATTGGGAAGTGGAAGTTCAAAGAAGACAAAAGTTTTATTAAATTACTTTTTAAAAAAACAAGAGGGAAATCTCCATTACTTTCCCATTGACATTTCTCAAGAAATGTTATATAAAAGCTCTTTAAAATTGCAAAGTGATTTACCACAAATTATCAATCATCCGATAGCATCTGATTATTTTGAGGGAATAGCAACAGTAACAAAATTTATTGATTCTCAACATAATATCCCCAATAAGAAATTAATGCTATTTTTAGGATCAAGTTTAGGAAATTTTGAACCAAAAGGAGCAATAACATTTTTAAGCAAGATAAGAGAAAATATCAAGAAAGAAGATTCATTATTAATTGGGTTCGATTTACAAAAGAAAAAAAATATTCTCGAGGCTGCATACAATGATTTAGAAGGAATTACTGCAAAATTTAATTTAAATATTTTAGAGAGAATAAATAAAGAATTAAATGGAGAATTTGATTTAGAGAATTTTGAACATTTAGCATATTATAATCAAGTCAAAAATAGAATTGAAATGCATTTACTTTCAAAAGTGAAACAAAAAGTTAAAGTTAATAAACTAAATCAACTTTTTGATTTCGAAAAAGGGGAAACCATCCTTACAGAAAATTCTTACAAATACACATTAAAATCGATAGAACAATTAGCTAATAAAAGTAATTTAAGAGTAGAAAGAAATTTTTTGGATAAAAATGAATGGTTTAATCTAGCATTATTAACCCCATTTTAAAATAATACTATATTACTTTGCACATCGAAATCCTGAAAATTGTATTCGTTCATGAGGCTTGAAGTAGTTTCTATAACTGTTTCTTATCTGTCGTCTGGGTGT
Organism: Nitrososphaeraceae archaeon; assembly: GCA_036520175.1. Lineage (GTDB taxonomy): Archaea > Thermoproteota > Nitrososphaeria > Nitrososphaerales > Nitrososphaeraceae > TH1177. The sequence continues at coordinate 2,669 of DATDKD010000004.1, read as the reverse complement.
AGCAAACGACCCTCCTCGTAATACTTTTTGATTTATTGCCCATTTATCGGTATATTCAGAGAATCTAGACTTAAAACCGGGATATAATGAATATTCAGAACTAGTCCATTCCCAAACATCACCCATCATTTGATAGCAGCCATAAAAACTCTTTCCTTTTTCATATGAACCACACAAAGAAGGTCTCCAAAGAAAAGATTCTAACAAGTTAGCATGTTCAGAAGTGGGTGGTAGATTTTCATTGCCCCATGGATATCTTGTTTTTCTTTTTAAATCTTCATTCCAACTAGCGGCTTTTTCCCATTCTGCTTCTGTAGGTAATCTTTTCTTTGCCCATTTTGCATATGCATCAGCTTCATAATAGCTAACGTTAATTACTGGTTCATCTGGATTAATAGCGGACGTTCCAAAGAAATCTTTTTTCATCCAAACACCATCTTTTTTATACCAATAGAGAGGCGAATTCCATTTAAATTCTTGAACCATATCCCATCCATCTGAAAGCCAGTATTCATATCTTTCGTACCCCTCTTCTTCTATAAATTTTATAAAATCACCGTTAGATACAGGAGTTGAGTCAATTTGATAAGGATAAAGATATACCTTATGTTCTGGTAGTTCATTATCATATGAAAAACCATCTCCATGAAATCCTATGTCAAAAATTCCTCCGGGTATTTTTACCATCTCTTTAGTATGTCTTTTATTTTGGCCTTTTTTATCAAAATTATCATTTATTTTAAAAGGACGATAATTATCATCAGAATCAGGAAATCTTTCGAAATAATTTTGAAAATCATATATCATTAGTTCTTGATGTTGCATTTCATGTTGATTTGCAAGCTGTAAATCATATTGAATTTCTTTAGTTAAAGAATTAAATACTTCAATTTTTTCAAGAAATAACAAGACTTTTTTATCTAAATATTTTCTGTACTGAAGGCTCTCAGAAACAGTAGGTCTGGGAAATTTACCTCTGTCATTTTTAGGCAGAATTTTTTCAAACTTTTGGTAGTAGGAATTTAAATAATCTAGGTTAATTTTTTCTAAGTTTAATTCCCCGCCATACTTTAGTAGTATTTTGTGAAAAAACCATGTTACATGTGCTATGTGCCAATTTGGAGGACTCCCAAAAGGATCCGATTGAATAACTGCATCTTCAATACTAAGTGTTTTAAAAAGATCATCGGTTAGCTTTCTGACTTCGGTAAATTCCGAGATGAGATCTTCTACTACTTTATTTATTACCTTAGTCATAGGCTCTATAACACTATGGGATGCAATAAATATTACTTTTCTTTACGGATGATTATTAATTTTCATAATAGATATAATAGCAAGTTGATGATTGTTATTTAGGTGTGGAGTTCGAACGAGTAAATTTTTTTCTTCTACTAGTGAAAATATAATCAAGAGTTTAGTTAAAAATTCTTTTAAGAGTATAGATGAAGGATTATACAATATAACCAACATTGATTATTCTCATGAAGCTCTCAATTTAAAGAAAAATATTTTAGATATAAAGGCAAAAAACAAAATACCACTTATCACTGAAATAAAGTTTTCTTCACCTTCAAAAGGAGTAATTATGAATAGAGAGAATGCAGACTTGTTAAGCATATCAAGGGAAATGATAAAAGGAGGTGCTGCTGGTCTTTCAGTGTTAACTCAGAAATATTTGTTTAATGGATCGTTAACCAACTTTATTATGATTAGACAGGATACATCCATTCCAATGTTAATGAAAGATATTATTGTAAGCGAAATACAATTAGATTGCGCTAAAAAAATTGGAGCAGATTATATTTTATTAATTATGAGTATTTTTGATAAAAATCTGGCGGAAGGTGATTTAGATAGATTTGTTCAATACGCACACAAAAAGGGCTTAAATGTTGTATTTGAGGTTCACCATGAACAGGAATTTAACGACATTCTAAAATTTAATTTGGGAAAAGAAGATTTAATAGGAATTAATAATCGTAATCTAGATAATTTAAAAATTGATTTACAAATAACAGAAAAACTATTAAAGAAATTTAATAAGGCAAAAAATGTGATTATTAGTGAAAGTGGAATAAATAATTCAAAGCAAATAAAGCAACTGAAAAGTGCCGGAGCTGACGCATTCTTAATTGGAACGAGTATCATGGAAAAGAACGAACAACAACAACAACAAATTACTACAAAAATAAAAGAATTAATTAACCCTATTTAATAATAAAATAATTAAATAGTATTTTTATTATGATATATATTTCAGCAATTGAGATTATACCATTTAATATTTACTTATTTTTGGAAAACATATATTTCAGATTCAGTTAGTATAATTTTTACTTTGGAGGAAATAAAGAATAAGAGTATATGATTATCTATCCAAATAATATGAATATAATAAGTAAAATATATTGAATTATATTATATAATTTTATAAATTCATTCGTCTAGCAATATAGCTTTAATAATAATTAAAAAAGTTTACCAAACAAATAACAATACTAAACATTGTATATTGTATTGATAATGATAATCCATCGTTTTCTATTATTAATATAGTACTTCTCAATAGTGCGCTTATGGGCTTTCATTAAAGTTTTATATTAAAAAATCAGAATTATTTAATTTGGGTAATATCTTATTTTTCATTCTTTTGTATATCTCGGAAT
>DATDKD010000003.1:0-3357 GCA_036520175.1 Nitrososphaeraceae archaeon | reverse complement strand
TAATGAAAAATGGAAACAAAATAAAAAGAGTATAATGCCACAAATTGATTATGGAAAATGCGTATTCTGTGGACTGTGTGTTGATGCATGTCCATTCTATGCATTGTATATGACTAATGATTTTGAATTATCATCATTTACGAAAGAACATTTGATATATACACCAGCACAATTAGCAGTCAAGCCAAAGTATGATGGTACAGTAGAAGTAAAGATTGATGAACGAGGAGCTTCTCATGGCTGATGCTGTATTTATAAATTAGATTTATTTCTTATATAGTAATACCGATAGTAGTACAAAAATAAGAGTCTAATGTTATAGTAAATAAAATAATAGTGAGATAAGATCTAATTAACCGACATCTATATTTATCTCTACACTACCATTATTGTTAAAAGTGCCAGAATCACAATCTTCTCTTCCATCTTTAAAGTTTATTACACATACATTAATTATATCTCCAATAGAAACTCCATTCACTTGTTTAACTAAGTTATCACCTATAGTGAAAGAGTCTCGCCACTCCCAAGAATCTCGATCGGTATAAGCTGATATTTTCAAATTATCCCCTACTCCTGCACCGAGTATTTGTATTTGGATGACTCCATTCTCTGCAAAGACACTATCTGGAAGAAGAACTGATGTTACTAGTATTGTTATTGTTGCTACTACAATAACTTTATGATCACTTTTTCTCATTATCCAGTCTTATTAAATTGTGTATATAATATTTTATGTAACAATCAGTTTCAAATTTACGATATTATATAATTATTTCAAAATAGATGTAACAGTGGAAATTAATTGAAAACACAGACAACACATGATAATAATAATAATAATAATCTTGAAAGAATAATCAAAATATATCAAAAACATAGTCAGCTTTTAAGCTATTTAGCGAGAATAAAAAACTATTGAAGTTATAATAGAATTAGAAATTAGTTATGAATAAGCTAACAAATTTATGGTCTTAATTTCTGAATTAGAAAGAATATAAGTATTATGAACTCTATAAGAATTATTAATAGTAATATTGTACGATTTTTATCTACATAATTTTGTTAAAAAATAATCATGTACATATATAAAATATAGCAAATATTTTAAGAGATGCTAAAAATATAACTAATGAACTTCAACTATATCATTCGATCTCTAAAAATAAAATAGAAAGATTGCAAAGAATAAAAAAGAATCTGCAATCTCTCAAAAAATATGAGATTAGAACCATTTCCATTACGAAATCAATGAAGTGGTATTATTAAGGGTTAGATTTACCTTTGTTTTGATGGTATAAATATAAAATTGTAGATACAAGGTGAAAGAAATTATTGGTGTAAGAGCAATCAATTTATATAAAATTAAATAACGATTTTCAAAGACAATTATCGTGGCAGCAGGAAAGATAATAAGTGGTATTGTTTTAATTATTTTAGGAATCATCTTTTTTGGCCCTTCTCATTGGGCTAATACAGCAACATCTTATGACCTTGAGAGATGTAATTCATTAACGGGAGGACCTGGACAAGGGCTTAATCAAGAAAACTATCAATATTGTCAAAATATGATATTAGTAAATTCAATTTCATTGGTCGGTATGATAGTTGGTGGTATCTTTGTTTTGATTGGATTGGTATTAGTAATAATAGGCGTTATTACTGGAAAAAAAGATAAGAAAAAAGTTCAAGAAATAAAAGATTCCAATATTAATATGAATTCAACTAAAGAATCGAAAGGAATAAGAGATGAGAAGGTAGCAAGTCAATCACCTATATCTATACATAATACAGATAATCCAATAATAGAAAACAAAAACAACAACAATGAGTATTTATCAAGACTAGAAAAATTAGCTGAAATGAAAAAAAATGGAATTTTAACACAAGACGAATTTAATATTTTAAAAGTAGAGATAATAAAGAAATTTGGCAGTACATCTATCGAGACTACTAATTCAGATAGGAGAGTAAAGAATAGTGAATCTATTGGAACCATTAAAGATTCGGAAGAAGATAGAGTATTATAACAAAATAAAAAAGCTTAAACATTTCTATTATTGTATAATACTCAAACTTTATATATATTTGTAAAATGCTAAAGTATGTATCATAATATATTATCCTAATCTTAAAATGGGTATTGTGTTATTCATTTGCTAAACTTTAGATGAAATTAATTCTGAAAAAAAGTCATAGAATTTTTGTTACTAAATTAATAGCATTTTACTCTACAACTTATAAATAGATAAAAATGTTATAGATAGTATTAACTAATTTTATATTAAAATCTTTTTATTCATTGACTAATATATTTATTATAGTGAAATAGTAGTATGAACCAATCAGTTATTGCAATTCCTTTTGTAATAACATTCGTTTATGCACTTAGTTTAAATAATGAATACAATAATGTTATGGGAGATAACAACAATGACAGTTACATATCACAGGGAATTTTTCTAGCCAATACTATTCCAATAACAGCAGTACAACAAGATAGAGAATCATATGAAAATGAACCAATTACAGATTTACCAGTCATTGATACTCCCTGTAAATCCCCTTGTCCACCTTCTGCAGAAATGTGCATCTACATGTGTAAATAAAATTAAATAATATTTTTTATTTTTATTTTGAATTATATATCAGTATTTTGAAATCATTATATGTTATTGACTCACAAGCAATGTTATCTATTTCAATATCTTTGAATTAACCTATCCTCAATAACTAATTCCATTCTCTGATATTTTAATACAAACTTTAAAGTTATTGAAAAACTAATTATCTCCCTCTACAATTCGGATTTGATTTATTATGATAGTATATTTTATTACTATTATATATTTAAAAATTTAAAATATTCTTATTATCAATTAATAGCCATAGCTAGCAGAAGACTATCATCATGGAGTGGGGACTACCGGCTATGACTACTAATGTATGCCTAAATGGTTTGAGTATTCTTTATTACATTATAAAATATATATAAATATGTGAACCAAGTTAATCAATATCATTTAAAATTGTCATAGTCTATCTAAATTGAGCCAAATTGGTAAAATGCTAGACTATGATATATCGTGTATCTTGACTTATCATATTAAAGTGATGAAAAATTGTTATTAGACATATACTGAGACAAATTGGAGATTAATATCATATTTGTTTCCAGTGAAGACTTAAGGCGATTACAAAGCTCGTAATGTAAAGTGATTGGATTTGGATAATCTCAATACATTAACAGCACGATAAGTAATTTAGATACAAATTTAGAAATATCCAATCATTTTTTATTTTACAAATACAAAAATTATCGTAAAAGAATTTTTACATTACTCATAGAATTTATTA
>DATDKD010000002.1:0-13927 GCA_036520175.1 Nitrososphaeraceae archaeon | reverse complement strand
AGAGGAATAAGATCATAAATAATATTTTCAGATGTAGAAGTATTGAATAGAAAATTATTGATCCAATACCTCTGTTCTTGACTAATATAAGTCCGTACGGTCGGTAGAGCATAAACGTCAATATCAATAAGAACAACGTTGTACACTATTGTAGCTAATACAACCGAAATAAGCGAAAATCATAAATTTCCTGTTTCACCTTAATAAGACATGAAAAACATTATTTTTCTTTAGGGTTTTTACTCGAGTAAGCATGTAATAAGAATATTTTTTCATACATTTGAGGTACGAAAGTAAAGCCTCGTAAATAAAGGGAAATTCGTCATAGGAATATTAAAAAAAATGTTCATCTATTTCATAAAAAAACAATCCTGTTACATGACACAAAATTAGATTGTTAATATAAAAATATACTTATCTTTTAATAGAAAAATTTTCTTGAAGAAGCATATCTAACTTTAAATAAATCTTATGTGATTCTAATAATATTGCCAATCCCAGGATATAAAGAATTACTTGGAAAGGATTATCATGAAGGTCAGAATACTGATAATAATCTTTTCTTAATAATGGGTCCTGGTAGATCTGGAAAAACTACCTATTGTAAAACTTTCTTCGAATCATATTTGAAAACAGGTAATGGTGGGATTTTCTTGAGTTCAACATTAACTAATCGACAATATCGAAATTTATTTAATAGCTTCTCTTCTACCCTCGATTCTACTTCTTTCTTTATTAATCCTTTTATGAGAGACCAAAATGATTCTCTAGAAATAACCAATTTTGAATTTAATCACAGCTTAGCTGAAGTAAAAAAAGAAATAGATAAAATTATTACATCCTCAAGTTTAGAACAAAATGATTATTATAATAATAAAAAAGAAGAAAATAGTTTGCCTTCTCGCAAACAAAAAAGAATATGCATGGTTATAGATTCTCTTTCACATCTGTTTAATATTTTTGATGAAGTAGATGTTTTACGATTTATCAACACTTTGTCTTTTTCATTGAAAAATAACAATATACTTTCAATTTTTACAATCGATGAGACAGTTGTTGAACAGTGTATCATCGACAAAATTCGTCCCCTTTTTGATGGAGTTTTACAGATAAAACTAGATGAAAAAGATGATGAAATAGTTAGAAGAATCAAATTTTTATCATTAACTGGATTTAGTTCTAATTATCCTTCATGGATTAAATTTGAATTGGATAAAAACTCCTTATTGTCATTTCCTAGTTCTTCTTATCTTATTTGTAGTGTTTGCAAAGCATCAATAAAAACTGAACCTGTCTATTACCTTGATATGGCTTTTCATGAAAATCATTTAGAGTTATATAAAAAATTAATAGGAATCTATGGAAACACTGGAATATCTGATCTTGGTCCATCTAGTGTTATAAATGCTAATTTTTTCTTTATTGATATTGTCGGACTTTCAAGCCCGATCTTGTCAGTTAGGAAACAAATAGAAAAAATAGAATTTTTAAACAATTTTGTAATATCGAGTGAAATATTTAGAAAAAATTTAGATAAAAAGGTCCTTCCTACTGGTGATGGGATGGCAATAGGATTTACAGCAAATCCTGAAGCACCTCTAGACTTGAGTATCCAATTACATACTAGATTAAAGAGACATAATATTGGAAAGGATAACGAATCCTCTTTATCTGTTAGAATTGGAATTGCATCCGGTCCGGTTTTTATAGTTAATGATGCCAATAACAATCAAAATATTTGGGGCCCAGGCATTATTTTTGCAAGAAGGGTAATGGATATAGGTGATGATAACCATATTTTACTAGATGCTGGGTTAGCACACTCATTGCTAACATTGGATGATAAATACAAGGAAATTATCCATTATATTGGTGATTATAAGATAAAACACGGTCAAATAATAAAATTATATTCTGCATACCAGGAAAATAAATTTGGAAATAAAGATATTCCAGTAAAAATGAAATGTTTGCAAGCTTGACTCTTTTTTATTTTATTTGCTAGAAATATAACATCAATCAAATCATTATAACAAATTATCTTAATATAGTTATAATTATTAATACAATAAATTATTTTAAGTTTAAATAAAATGTAATTTACTTCTTTTCTTTTGTGTTTGGTAAATCTTATGATATTCTATAAATTATTGAAAGCAAATAGAATATATATTAATAAATAAATTCGTAATTCATTTTATAAGACCCTTTTTCTCATTGCCTTATAAAAACTGATAAATAAATCGGTGCCCGAGGTTTGATACTAGGTTTTTAGTATAATATTATTTATTTGACTCTACTCAATTAAGAAATCAAATTAAACTATTTATTTAGTCATTACATCAATCCTCATTTTTCGTTACTATATAAGTTGTTTCACTATTATTATCATTTGTCCAATGAGTTGGTAGATTTATTTCATCTATTATTTTTAAATTATTTTTTTTAATAATTTCCCCCCATCCATAATTAGCAACATCACTTACAAATTGTCTTTTGAAGGTACTTCCCAAAAATACAATTCCAAATGATTCAAATTTATTTCGAACTGTTGTTTGTATGACATTGTTAACAAACATTTCTCCCATTTCAGGAAGCCCTGATATGAAAAAAATTGGTTTGGATAAATTAAGTTTATCAAAATCGAAACTAGAAGCGTCATCATTTATTGTTTCATATTTAATATCGGTTTTTTTGCATAAATCAAGTTGCAAATCAGTTAAATTAGTATCTAACTCGATTCCCACGGATCTTAAATTAAGCAATGAACCACAATAAGGTATTCTTCCATCTCCAGCACCAATATCTATAAGTTCAGTAAATTCTAATTCTTTTGATTTTAGACATAGTAAAAATGCAGATAACATCCATGTAGGGTAAAATGGTTGATAATTTGTATCATATTTTTTACTACTTAAGTAAAACTCATTTACATCTCCTTCATAAGAGATAAAATTTCTATTGTTAATTGAAATATTGGTTTTCTTAAAATAAATTGGGTTATGGGAAACAAATTGGTGAAGCCTTGCTAATATTTGTTTATCAATAGGAAGAAAAAAATCTGAAACCTCCCTTGGGAGAATTTCTGCTATTATATTTGTTGGCTTAAAGTTTTGTATATAGTATCTTTTAGTTTCTAGAAAATTCTTTAGAATTTTTTTAAACATTTTTTAATTTAAAATTTATTTAATAAATTTTTTTAATTTAGTAAACAGATTCTGCAGATGGTCTTAACCCTCTTTTGTATGAAGAATAATCGCACAACGTACATTTGTAAATCCTTTTACGTTTGTATGTATATATTATCTCTTCATTTTCAGTTATTTCATGTAAGGTTTTTTGCATACATCTATCACAAAATCTCTTTTCATGCATTTATTTTATATAATATATAAAAAATGAGAGTTATTAAAAAGATTCTCTGTATATATTATTTTTTCAGTTTAGATTTTAGTAATTCTGGAACTTCACCAGGTCGTTTTGCTACTGGTACATTTGCCTTTGAATAGTTTGAAACCTTTGACTCTGCTGAACCGTAATTTCCATATACTATTGCTCCAGCATGACCCATTTTCTTTTCCTTTGGAGCAGCTCGACCTGCAACATAGGCAACTACTGGTTTGGAAAAATTGGTGGAAATGATGTATTCTGCTAACTTCTCTTCAGCATCGCCACCTATTTCGCCTACCACTACAACTGATTCAATATCTTTTCTATCTTTTATGAGATCAAAGGCTTCAATAAGATTTGTTCCATTTATAGGATCTCCTCCAATTCCAAGACAAACTCTTTGTCCATACCCTGCATTAGAGAGTGTATGTGATACTTCATACATGAGAGTTCCACTCCTTGAAAAAACTACTGTCGAACCTTGAGTAAATGGTTTAGCTGGCATAATACCTACCTTCATTATTTCTGGTACTATGACTCCTGGGGTATTTGGCCCAATCATCCTAGCACCTCTTTTTTTAGCATATTCTAAAATTTTTATCGAATCTATTATAGCAACATGTTCAGGAACTGCAACTAGTAACTTGATTCCATTATCTATTGCTTCTTTTGCTGCATTTAAAAAGAAAGGTGCAGGAACAAAAATTCCTGAAATTTCAACGGAATTGTTCTGTATAGCTTCCGCAACTGTATTGAAAACAGGGATATCTTCAAAAGATTGACCACCTTTGCCAGGTGTTACTCCTGCCACAATATTTGTTCCATAGTCTTTCATTAATTTGGTATGAGTGGATCCAAAACTACCAGTCATTCCTTGAATTATGACAGGTTTATTTTTATAACCTCTATCATTTTCGTCACCAATTAATATTTTGAATAAATCAAATTTATTGCTCATTTTAATTCACGTTTTCTATCAATATTTGACAGCTGCATTTATTGCTTCTTCGACAGTGTTAAATAATCGAGCTTTACTATTTTTAAGCAGTTCTTGAGCCTTTTCAGATTCGGCTCCCGTTATTCGTGCAAAAACTGGAACTTTTATAGTATTATCATTATATGCATTAAGAATTGCTTGTGCAACAAGATCAGTTCTTACTATACCACCAAATAAATTGACAAGAATTATACGGATTTTATCTACCTTACTTATCACTTTTAATGCTTGATATATTGATTCCGTGGTAGCTCTTCCTCCAAAATCTAAAAACGCTCCAGCTTTTCCTCCAGCGTCAGTAACCATATCCAAAGTCGACATTACCAATCCTGCGCCATTACCAATTATTGCTATATCCCCGTCCAGCTCTACAAAGGAAAATCCATTATTTTTTGCCTGGGATTCTAATTCTGACAATTCTTCGTACTTTTTTAAATCGTCATGTCGGAATAAAGCATTATCATCTATTATCACTTTAGCATCCAATGCAACAAATTTCTCACCATCCAGGAGGGCCAATGGATTTATTTCTGCCAACTCAGCTTCTTTTTCATATATGAGTTTTGATAACTTTTGAATTAAATCTATAAAAATATTTTTTTCAGAATTGTTAAGGTTCATTTTATCTGCAACTTCAGATGCTAATTCTGATGAAATCCCATTAACATCAGGAAGATCAAGTATAACCTTGTTATTTACATTTTCAATTTCTATACCTCCTTGGGAAGAAGCAATGATTGAGTAACATCTTTTAGTTCTATTAAGAAATAAAGATAAATAAAACTCTCTTTTTATATCCGCCATTTCTTCAAGAAGGATTGCCTTAGGCTTTTCTCCCTTTACTTCCTTATTGATTAATTCATTGAACTTTTCTACAAGTTCTTTTTCATTATTACATTTTAAAATTGCTCCAGCTTTCCCTCTTCCGCCTACTGTTAGTTGTGATTTTAATACAAATGGAAAACCAATTCTGTGAGATCCTTGTTTAGCATCTTCAATATTTTTTGCCAGATATGAATCAGGCACATTGATCCCATAATATTTAAAAAGTTCCTTTCCTTGATATTCTAATAATTTCATTTTTTTACAAGGAAAATATTTTTACGAGCCTTTATATTCTTATTTTTTACCTAATACCAATTCCAATCTTCTTATGCTGTCATGAATCACCTTGATGTTATATGTAAAATTGTGAGATATTGTATGACGATCAGTAAATTTTAAATAATTTTTAGAATCATATTTTGTATTTTTAATTTGGCGTTTGAGTCAGATATCTAAATTTTGAATATCTAGATTCTGAATTGTCAGTGATTTTACTAAATTACTTGATTATACCTAAACATGAAAAGGAGCAGTAGTAGTCAATATATTTTTAACCATAATAAAAAACAAAGAAGAATATAAGAACTGGTGCTGTTTATTTAGAAGTGATCTATCATAGAAAACTTATCTTAATAAGAGTTGTTAGTCAATCGTATCAAAAATGCAATATCTAGAATTGTAGTTATGGATTCTTTTTAATAGAATATTCTTAGTTTGGTTTTGGTTTAATAAATACATTCATTCTGATAGAAGTTACCTAGCTATCAAATATTAGATATATATAGAGAATTGATTCTTATCGAATCTACATTAAGAAAGGGTAGTTGCATCGATAATAGATGAAACTGTCATTCAAATTGCAAATCAGTATAAGTGGTTATGGATTACAATTGGATTTGCTAACAAAGCTGTACAACGTATCTATGTATCTGAAGTGAAACATGTCTGTATCAAAGGATTCCCTCATCATGAGTGGAACAATATCGTGTACAATGATGGTCCTAGTAGGTATTCTCAAGCATTTTATTTTCTACATTTGAAAAATAGTTGCAGTTAGGATGATAAAAATGAGCTTAATAGAAAAGTTAATGATACATTGTAAGAATAGAACGAAATTTAACGAATACTAAATGTGTACTAACAAAATTAGAATTGTGATCTAGATTATTTATACAATTACATTATACTACACATTCTTGGAAATAATACTACTGTTACCATAAACAAAAGTCTATTTCTTGCTAAAAGATGAGATGAATTAATCTTGAATTTAGAAGCGCGAAGAGTACACCCACAATAGCAATAATACACGTATACTGTTATATTTAAAGTTTAGATGATAATTAGACGAAAAACTCAAACTTAATACATGTTATCCTTACAAATCCATGTTATTTATATAGATTGTTTTCAACATGTTAGGTAATATGACTATTACTAGGACACAGGACTTTTGATGTTTTTATCTGTTTATATTTAAAAGAAAGAAAAAAGTTAAATGTATCTAATATGTATCCAATTCTAGATACAATTCTCTCCTTCTAGATATATATAGATACTACAATAGAAAATAATGATTTTGAGTGAGAAAGGGAAAATGCCTTCCCTCAACAGCCTAAAATAAATACATTTTTAATAGGAGGAAAATATAATTTGATGCAATATAAGTAACTTCAGTTTAATAAGAGTTTTAGAGGTTTAATGCATGACTAGTAGATCCTATATATAAAAAAAGAGTAGAGTCAAATAAAAAATATTCGTAAAGTTAGTAATATTTCATTTAATAACATTTATTGTTCTAAATATTCAAGCGTTTAATATTATTCCCTCATTTAATTATCAATGATGTAAAATTTAATTACTGTTAATATATCGAAGGTTTATATGGATTTAGAATCAAAGCTATCACTTATAGCTTCTGAACCTACAGAAGAAATTGTTACAGTAAATGAGTTAAAGACTCTTTTACAGACTACTTCTAAACCTAAACATTATATTGGCTTAGAAATTTCTGGTAACCTCCACTTGGGTAGTCTTATTCTACCAGGCTTTAAAATAAATGATCTAATCAAAGCTAATTTCAATACTACAGTTTTTTTGGCTGATTGGCATACTTTTATAAATAATAAATTAGAGAGAGACTGGAAAAAAATAAATGAAACCTCTAAATATTATTCTGAAGCCTTCAAATTTTTTTGTCCTGGCGTAAATATCATTCTTGGGAGCCAACTTTATAATGAATATAAAGAATACTGGAAGAATTTTATGCAATTTTGCAAGCAAATTACCTTGGCAAGAACTATGAGATCCTTGACAATTATGGGCAGAAATACCAACGAAAACCTAGATTTCTCTCAATTTCTGTATCCAGCTATGCAGTCAACAGATATTCATGCACTAGACTTGGATCTTGTACATTCAGGTACTGATCAAAGAAAAATTCATATGCTTATGAGAGAGGTTTTTCCAAAATTAAATTGGAAAGTGCCAGTCAGTTTACATCACCATTTACTTCCTGGGCTCACGGAACCTGTCAAGTTAGGATTAACAGAGGATAGTTCTGAAGATTTAAGGATTTCCAGCAAGATGAGTAAAAGTAAACCCATGAGTGGAATTTTTATTCACGATGATAACAAAACAATAGAAATGAAAATTAAGAAAGCTTTTTGTCCTATCGGCGTTTCAGAGAATAATCCCATACTTGAAATTATAAGATATATTATTTTTCATAGTTTCAAAGAATTTACAATTGAACGTCCTTCAAAATATGGGGGAAATATTTCTTATTCTAATTATTCAGAGTTAAAAGAAGACTATGATAAACAAAAAATTCATCCCCAAGACATAAAGCAATCTACTTCATTATATCTGTGCAAAATAATAGAACCCGTCAGAAATCATTTTAAGAACAATGAATCTTTATTGTAAAATAGTGTAAGGACCTACTTAAGTAAGAGCGGGCAAAATTATCCAATATACTTTACTGTTCTTTTACTAATTGGTATTTAGATTTATATCCCCTTGGATTGATCATCATATTATTATAGTTATATGTAGATGAATTTCCTATTATTATAGTAGTTATCATTCCGATAATTTCACTATGATTTAACATATCATTTAAATTTGTTAAAACTATCTCTTGACTATCTCGATATGCTCCTTTTATTATTGCAACAGGAGTATTTGGTTTTCTGTACTTTAATAGGATATCTCTAGTATCTTGTAGTTGATGAATTCTTTTTTTGCTTGCTGGATTGTAAATGACAGTAACATAATCCCCCATTGCAGCTGCTTCCACTCTTTTTACTATCATTTCCCATGGTACCAATAGATCACTCATACTAACTACTGCAAAATCAGTCATTAATGGAGAACCAACTAAAGCTCCACAGGAATTTAATGAAGAAACCCCCGGTACACATTCAACATATATTCCACTTTCCTTCTTCCATCCTTTCTCTGCTAAAATTTCATAAATTAAACCTATCATTCCATAAATGCCTGGATCACCAGAAGAAACTAGAGAAACTATTTTTCCCTCTTCAGCAAACTCTATTGCTTGATTGGCTCTGTCTACTTCTTGTGTCATTGCATATCGGTATATTTCTTTTCCTTGAATTAGATCCTCTACAAGAGAAACATATGTGTCATATCCAACTATGATTTCACTCTCTTCAATTACATATTTTGCTCTAAACGTCATATGATCATGATTACCGGGCCCAACACCTACCACATACAATTTTCCTTTTGACAACTTGTATATACTATTAAAGACAAAATTTATCTTTTTGCTGCTAAATCATTTAACATTTATAAATTCCTGATGGAGCACATTTACTGCTTCCTCACAATTTTTGTCATCAATGACAAAGGCAAGATTAAGTTCAGAAGATCCTTGAGTTATCATTATTACATTAATATTTCTTTTAGCAACTGCTCCAAAGGTTTTCGCTGCTACTCCTTTAATTCCTCTCATCCCAGATCCAACTACTGCAATAACGGCAACATTTTCGCTAACATCTATTCTCTTAATTAATTTTCCCAAGAAATTCAACTCTAGAGTCATAATAGCTTTATCAACATCTTGTTTTTTTACTACAATGGTAATACTAGATTCGGAAGGAGTTTGAGAAATCATCATAATATTGACTTGATTCTTTGCTAAAGCATCAAAAATTTTTGCGGCCGTCCCAGGAGAACCTATTAATCCTCCCCCACTCACATCTATCAGGGCTGTGTTTCTAATCACAGTTATTGATTTAACTGTTTTATTATAGGGCAGAGTCGGCACTTGAGTGATTAATGTACCGGAGTTATCAATATTATTTGCATTTCTTATTCTCACTGAAATTTTCGAATCCATGACAGGCTCTAGTGCACGAGGATGCATATACTTTGAACCAAACATGGATAATTCTAACGCTTCTGAAAATGAAATCTCTTCAAGAACTTTAGCGTCTTTAACAATTTTGTTGTCAGCTGTCATTAATCCATTAACATCTCCCCATAGCCAAACTTCATTGGCATTTATACTTGCTGCAATTATAGTGGCTGAGTAATCAGACCCACCTCTTCCAATCGTAGTTGTATTACCATTCTGATCGAAACCGATGAAACCGGTAACGACTGGAATTATCTTTTCTTTTAATAATGGCTCGATTTTGTGATGGACTCTAAGTTTAGTTGTATTCATTAATGGCTTAGCATCACCAAAGTTAGAGTCAGTTAAGATTCCTACTTCCTTTCCATTTAAAAATACAGAATTTATGCCCATGGATTTTAAAGCAAAAGAAACTATCGGAGTTGATAATCGTTCTCCAAAAGAAAGAAGATAATCCCTCGATTTTGGAGTTACATCTTTTAAAATAGAAATGCCGAGTAAAACATCTCTGAATTCATTTAATAAATCCTTAAGCAAATTTAATAGCTTATGTTTATCGTTTTTATCCAGTATGACTTTTTCAACTAGATGAATATGAATATTTTCAATATTTTTAAGGAATAAATTTAGTGAATTTCTATTAATTTGTTTAATTTCGTCACATAATACTGATATTTTATCTGTAATTCCATATAGAGCCGAAACTACAACTACAATTTCAAAGTCTAAAGAATAATATGATTTTATTATATTTATTACGTTGCGGATCTTTTTTTCATCATCCAATAATGATCCTCCGAATTTCATAACAATTCGCATATATCTGAAGACTAGTCTGTTTTCCTAGATTAATGCTTCGCTCATAGTAGTATAAAACTAAAAGAGAATGAAATTGTTATTATTATTATCCTTTTACTATTATTTATCTTAATCTTGGATACGTGGAGCTAGGTAAAAGTGAATTCTTCCCAGATTGGCAACAGTAAATTCTAATCTTAGAGGCATTTTACTAGAATATTCAGCAATTACAGATCCGCCAACAGCACTTATTGCCTTAGTGATCTTGATTAAATAATCAATACTATATGTTCCTACACTGTCTTCACTTGATGTTAATTCCTCTAAACCTTCACTTTTTGGTTCTAAAAATATATCAGCCTCACCTGAATCACCTCTCCCCAAAAATCTTATACTCTGCGATTTGCAATCAATAGTGATATATTCTGAAAGTACTTGAATATCTGATAATATTTTATCAAATGCAGAAGCTGTTAAGATTATTTTCGAATTGAAATTTAACTTCGGTAGAGGAGTGGAACTAGAAGAGCTTTCTATTAATCTCATTTTGTATTCTTTTTTATATCCATTTTGTATTTTCAGAATCAACATACTTTCTTTGTTTATAGATAATTCTATTGAATCTTTTTTTTCGGATCGCTTAATTAATTTTGAAAATTCATCGATTCTTACCCCAAACTTAACCAATGAATCACATGCATATTTTTCAAATGAAGCATGAGGCCAATAAATATCAATTAATGCTACATGTGAAGGATCCATTCCTCTAAAGGATATTCCCTCTACTGATGCTTCAAAAGTTGCTTCATCAACAAGGGTAGATATTGCAGATGTAATTGCTTTCCATTCATCTGGAGTTTTTGTCTTAGCTAGTAAAGTCAAATTAATACAATGTTCTGGCTACCGTTAGACAATTTTAAATCTTACTATTAAAACATCAAAACTTTTGAACGATAAATTATAAACTATTAAGAATAGTTTCTCCATGTGTGGCTACATTTCGTGCAACGGTAGAATTGGGTAGTAGCTTCGTCAGCTGACCTGGTCTGAAGCATCCACCATACTGCCAAATTATTATTGCATTTCGGACAATCCATATTAACTGTAGGAAGAGTCTGTGTTGTATTTTCCCCATCCAATATTCTTAAAGCACTTTGTTCTTGTGTAGTTATGTTACCAACATTAACTGTAACAGCAGATTTTTGATCAGAACTAGTAAGTCCACATTTAGGACAAGCGACTTGATTTTCTTCAAATTTCAATCGCATTCTTGTTTCACAATTTGGACAGAATTTCAATTTAGACCACCTTTTGTTGGGCAGATTCAAGTAAATGTGAAAAATCTTTTAAAAACTCATCGGCAGATTTGACAGACTTTTCCAGAACATCCATTGGATTGGCTTTGCTATTTATTCTCATTAAATATTCTTTGATCAATGGATGTTTCATTACGATGCCGGCAAATTCTATATCTTTTTGCTTTAAAATATGATGTTGTATTATGTACATAATAGAGATATCTTCATCTTTTAACTTTAATTCTATCTCATTACTAGAATAGTTTGTAATTTCTGCTTGCATTAAATAGTCAAGTACATATTTAGGATATAAATCATACCACATGGTAAATAATCCATGACCGAAAAAATTAATTCATTAGATAATATTGTTTTAACCAATATAACCAGTAAAACTAATTCAAATGAACTCCTCCTTTCGTTTAACTTAGGTTTAAAAATAAATGGTAAAATTAGGGAATTATTTAAACAATCATTATGGGAAAAAGCATATAATAAATTTGATAACACATTTCGGATAACAATAAAGATAGATTTGAAATCAAAAAACAAAGTTATATATTCAGTAAAATTTGTTAGGAAAGCAGTTTTTTTTTGGACAAGGAATCCAAAAATTCAGCATAGGATATGGATTTTTATCGTTAAAGATGATACTCCTTTTTATCCTGAATCCGAAGAGGAAGCAAAGTCTTTGTTATTTGACATAGACAAAGCTGTTGAATTAAAAATTTCCTCCATTGCCGATAAAGTATCTACCATTTATGCCAATGTAAGTGTTTCTTGGGGGAAACATAACTTTACTGAACCAACGAAACTAGAAGGAAAGTCTAACGAGGAAAAAATACAAATAATCCCTTCTTAATATAAGTGAGTTCGTTTTAGGTTTAACAGAAAATAATAGTAATTTTTAAAAATGTCAACGAACAATTAATAGGTATGGCAAAATTTGACGGCATAAAAGGACAAGAGTTATTGGATATTGAGGTACAAGCGAATGAGTTGACTTTTATCTTTAAAGATAATCGCTTTCTGTTTATTAAAAACGAAAAAGAGAAAATGATTTGTGATTCATTACCAGAGTAACTTTTCTTCAATCCTTATTTTATATTAAAAATCAAACTTAAATTTAATTCCAATTGAGTGTAAATTTTTAACAATCCGATGCATATCAACAACAATTATACATATATAATATTCTTGCAAGAAATTTAGGTTTCAGTTTTTAAGCCATGTCTTTATAGGCAGTACATGATTCAAAAGTGAATTTTTAATAGTGTTATTCAATGTCCGTTAGAACTTAAAAATCTACTATTATGATTATCATCAGTAATATTTAAAATAATAATTACTTGATTATTTGATGATACAAATTCAATCTCTACAACTAAACCTAACTAAAACATAATGAATTTAAAATATTAAAACGACTCAAGTATGTTGAATATTAGATCTGCAGAATTGAAACATGATGACTATATTGGAAAATACGTTTCTATTAAAGGGTGGATTCATAGAATTAGAAAGCAAAAAGAAAATACATTCTTATTAATTCGAGATGATCGAGGAGGTATTTTACAATGTATTATTGATTCCTCCAAAACAAATGATTTAACTATAGAGTCTTCTATTGAAATTTTTGGTATTCTTCAAAAAGATCCACGTGCACCAGAAGGAGGGTATGAATTAAAAGCGGATAAAATTAATATTTTTAGCATTTCTAAAAGTGATTATCCAATAGGAGAATATCAAAGCCTTGATCTGCTTTTAGATAAAAGACATCTTGCTATAAGAACTCGACGTATGATTATGGTTGCTAAAATTCGTTCTTCCGTTCTCTACTTCTCAAGAAAATGGTTTACTGATAATGATTGGATTGAAGTAACCGCTCCAGTAATAGTAAAGGGATCAGTAGAAGGAGGTTCTACATTATTCAATATAAAATATTTTGACGAAGATGCATATCTTTCCCAAAGTGCACAATTGTATTTAGAAGCTATGATATTTTCTCTTGGACCAGTATGGTCTATTACACCTTCTTTCCGTGCTGAGAAATCACGAACAGTTAGACACTTAACGGAATTTCTTCATTTAGAAGCTGAGGCTCCATGGGTATCTTTAGAGGATCTTATAAAATTTCAAGAAGAATTAGTCTCTTATGTTATACAAAATACCTTGAAAAGCAATAAAGAAGAATTTGAATTTTTGAAAAGGAATATATCAGAATTGGAGAAA
>DATDKD010000001.1:0-4511 GCA_036520175.1 Nitrososphaeraceae archaeon | reverse complement strand
ATTTTAATGCATTAACACGTGAAAGATAAAGTCGATTCACTGTTTTATTGTTATATGGTTTTATTGATATTTTACTCGTCGTTAGTATTTCTATAATGTTTTGTGTAAAATCTAGTTTGGAATCCAAAATCATTTAAGTTCTTTTTTTTGATTTTTTTAATAGGATAGAGGTCAACTATGTCCATCTTAACTTCTTTTAAAATAAATAAAGAATTCATTTAGATGAGTTCTATCTTGATGATTATAGCAAACAATAGAATACACTATTGTTATTTTTGTACTTTTTTAACTTGACTAATTTTAGCCAGCGGTGTATTACAATTATTATTATATTTTGAGAGTTTACCTATTTCTTTTAAATACATATTATATCTTCTATTAAATCCATCGTTATTAATATCAAAGTATACATCAATATTATTTGGTTCAGAAAGTAATGCAAGAAGTGCCAGCATCTCTCTAACGTCAACATCATTTTTCACAAGTACTGAATCGTTTATTACAGAAGAAAGCAATATAACTAATTGTCTGCGGAGTCCAGTAAGATATAGTGAATGTATAAGAAATAATTTAGCATCGAAAGTATCACCTACTAATGCTGATAAACAAAAATCAAATAACAAACCTTTCAATGGAAGACCAGAGACACTGTTTTGTATTTCTCTATAGCGTCTAGGACTTTCTACTAATTCTTCAATATGTGCATCTTTGAGAAATTTATTGAGAAGTTTTATGATATCTCGCAAACTAACGGTATTTCTTCCTACTTCTAGAATGCCTAATCTTGTTGCTATTCTATCTAGATCTTTAAAGTTGTATCTAGAATCTATAAATGTATTAGTAGCTAGTTTTCCTATTCCATAAGTGTCTATCTCAATTGGAATATATTCTATCAGTCTTTCTATTTCTCTAAATATTCCGTATGACATTATTGTTATCAATAATTATGGTAATTGTATCATTTATTATCCTTAGGAAACATGTAAATTATTAAAAGTATATGCAAATCATAACATTTGGAATAATATTTTTCATATAACTAGTTCTATAATTTTTTCATTAGCCCAAAAACTACTTTACTTATATAGGTAAATTCTGCATATTGAATCATGCAATATTTACATATAATTCTATTAAAAATGTAGTTTATACTAAATATATGCCATTTTTACATATATATTACAATTTTTACTTAATCCTTATATAGTATCCCGTTACAATAAAAATATGAATACTTCAATTTTAAAAAATCAACAATACCAAACTTGTATAGATGCGTGTAACAATTGTGCAGAATGTTGTGAAGCTTGTTGTACAGAATGTATGTCAAATACAGAGATGGCAGGAATGATGGGACGATGTATGATGATGTGTCGCGATTGTGCAGATATGTGTAGAATGGCTTCTATGATGATGGCCAGAGGTAGCGAGTACGTAAAACAAATGTGCAATATGTGTGCAGATATGTGTGAAGCATGTGCAATGGAATGTGAAAAGATGGGTGGAAAAATGGAGATATGTAAACAATGTGCAGAAATGTGCAGAATGTGTGCACAAGAATGTCGTAATATGATGAGATAAAATAACACAATATTAATTACAAAAACGTACTATACATCAGTGTAAGATAAATCATTCTCTTTTTCTCGACGTGAATAATTTTTTCTTCAATAGTAACGATATATAGGATATCCTTATAAGTGTCTTATATTAAAATTATCCAAATTTTAAATATAAGAGAAATAACAAAACATTATTTATTCATTGTCTAAGATATTATCCGTTACTTAATATGATCTCCGTAAAAATATTACAATAGGTTATAAAGGAAAAATAATTCTTAAAAAAATAAATATGTTTATCTACTTAGAAAGTAAACAATACTTACTGTTGTAGAAACTTCTTGTTCCCCTGCAAGAATAGGCGTTGAAGATGCTTCATCAGAAGTAACAGATTTGGCATATACTGGTCCCGGTACCGGAGGGAAACCTATTTCTCCAACCGTTATAGATTTTATTCCAGCTACATTTAATCCAGATGCAGCAGCAACAATATCAGCTTTAGTTTTAGCATTTGTAACTGCTTCTTTTAGCAACATATTTTTTATATTTTGTAACTTTTCTTCCGATACCCTAAAGGAAATGTCATTAACAGTATTGGCACCAGCTTGTACTGCTGTATCTATCCATTTTGAAACACTATTAATATTTGAACTTTCAATATGAATAGAATTTGATACAGTGAAACCTATTAAATTTCCTCTATCTCCATACTTGGAATAATTGTAATTAGGGTTTATAGAAAATGAGGAAGTACTCGTTTCATTTTGTTTGACGTCCGATTCCTTTAATGCACCTATAACTTTATTCATCAAATTAGAATTTGATAATAAAGCTTTTTCAGCTGTTTTATCTGTTGTCTCTACACCTAATGATACAATAACTTTATCCGCTTTTGTATTGGCAGTAGCTGATCCGCTAACAAATATCGTGTTATTTAACGCATAAGTGGAATCTACTTGCGCACTAATAGGGATAGTGCTTTGAATTGTGTTTATCAGGATTAAAATAGCCAAAAAAGAAATTAAGACTATTGTCATCCTTCCAAAGTCCTTTTTTTGATTGAATGTTAATGTCATATACCAGTTATTTGATAGGAAAATAATAAATATATTGTTTTAATGTTGGAAAACTATTGGTATATTAATCTTCATATCAAATATAACAAGTTTTTCTATCAAATACTATACAATATTGGTTATTTAATAGTGTATTTAGCACAAAGACTAAAACGTCAAGATTTTTATAAATTTAATTATCAATAAATTTTGTAAATTAAAACTTTGGCTATTTATATTGAATATTTAATTTATTACTTTAACTATTAGATTTAAATTATATTTAACTTAGGAAAAAGTAAATTTACCTTTTATAGGAGGTGTGGATGTTTCGGTAAAGTATAAAATTATTACCACTAACAGTGTTATTATATTTATTCTTGTTTTAGTATGACCACTAATTGGTCATTAACAATTTTACTAGAAACAATTTTCATTGTTATAGCAGCAAAAGGTAATGTTACAGTATTAGCAAGAATTCCTCTATCATGTTCTAAAGTTATTATTAACTCGTCACTTTTTTTTTGAATATCCATCTGAGAATTATTGGCAAAAGGGATTTTAAATCTGAGAGTAATTGAATCTTTATTTTCTTCAAGGGAATAAACTTTCTCATTAAAGAAAATATTAGAAGGATCCTCTGTCCCAAAAATATTGTAATTATGCTGTCTCAGCATTTCAATACCTTGGAGTTCTTCCTTCATTCGTACTGCTTGTCGACAAGGCAAAGGAAAAAAGTTTAACTTAATTTTCTCTAAAAGTATTCTTTTACCTTCATCCATAACATCTATCTTATTTATTATAAGAAGATCAACATTAATTCCAAATAAGTTAGCTGACATAAGGGCTCTTTTGGCATTTTTCACACTAAAGTTATTTAAATTAGCCACAAGACGCAGGCTTGTAATAGTTTGATTAGATATAATATTAAACAGGTTATCAAGACGTCTTAATATATCAGTTTGTGTTATAAATGAATCCAAATAAGCAGAATAGCTGGACATTGGTTGAAACATCTTCGCAAATCCACTAAACAAATTAGTTAATCCTGTCATCTGTCTGCCCATAGAACCCATTAATTTTGGAAAATAAAGAAATTTTAATGCCTCTCCTGAAGCAGGCATATCAAGAACAATTTTCTCATAATTATTTTTTCTGATAACTTCTTCGATTTTAATCAAAGAAAAAAGTTGGGTCATACCTGGCAACATGGCTATTTCATAGGCAATGCTTGAATCTACTCCTTTACCAATAAAAGAAGAACTTATAGATGAAAGAATATCGACATAATCTTTACTAATTTCAAACAATGGGTCAATCTCTATTGCATCTAGATTTGAACTAATTGTTTTTGTATTATGTCCTATATCAATACCTAAGGCATCACTAATTGTATGGGCAGGGTCTGCAGATATCAACAGTGTCCTATAACCTTTTTCAGCTAATCCAATTGCAGTTGCACAGGATGTAACAGTCTTTCCTGTACCTCCTTTCCCTGTATAAATAATTAATCTCAAATTGTTTTTCTTATATTATTATATAAATCCTCAAGGTTTTTAAACATTCAAAGTATCCACTCTATTTTTACTAGTTATTACTATTATTATTCTTACTAAATAATAAATATTTTAATGCAAATGATTTTGCGAGTAAATAATTAAGTACATTCTTGTCAAAGTCATCTCAATTATTTGGAAGATTTTAATATTCTACCATACACTCCAGGTTAGGCTTATGAATTATGTGCAGGTTTTTATCAAGAGATTTTTTGTATTTTACCTTCATTATACTTTTATATTAAAATAACATATAAAATAAAAACTCGTTAATACAATACCAACATGGACATCATTGTCATTCAAAAAACAGATTGAACATAAAGCTCCATTTACCT